>NZ_WTKS01000002.1:0-386020 GCF_011378625.1 Pseudoalteromonas sp. c7(2019)
AAAAAAATCCCCGCTAATTTCTTAGCAGGGATTTGTGTATAAGAGACAGCTATAAAGCGGCTTTTTTGTATTCTATAGAAAGAGGGGGTTATGCCCAACCTTCGTAGCGCTTACGACGCGACAACACTATCGTTAATATAATACCTAAAAACAGGCCTAAAAACGCAATAGCACCACCGTAAGTAAGTAGCTGACGTTTCTCTTTTGAGCTAGCAGCTTCCTTTTGGGTGCGCTCTTGTTCTAGTGTCGTTTTAAGCTTAGTAATTTGGGCCGATAACTGCAGGTTTTGATCAGTTAAAGTTTGGTTTTGCTCTTGTAGCTGCGGAAGTTCTATTTGAGCTTGGCGCAGGTTTTCTTGCATAGTGCTCATTTCGCTACTTAGTGTTTTGTACTGTTGGTGTAAGCCTGCCGTTTTGGTAACAAACTTAGTTTCTATCCAACCTTCGCGGTCTTTATCATCTTTAATTTTTATAAAGCCGTTTTCTTCAGCAGATAACAAGGTTAACTTTGTTCCAGCATCTACAGAGCCGAGTAGTCGATAATTCTTACTCGCACCAGAGCGCATAAAAGTATATAAATTATCGATAATATAAGCGGTGTTTGCATTAGTTGAATTTGCAGGTTTTGCTTCTTCTGCATAACTCATAAATGTGGTGGCTGTTAAAAGTAGCCCTAATAAACAATGTTTTAGCATTTATCTACCTTGTTGATCTAACTGCGTCCGTTATGAACGTGATTTTCATTTCACATAAGTAGTTAGATAGTATGGATTAAATAGCTCAATAGCAAGACTGATATTGTAACCTAGTAGCAGTTACCTAGCCCACTAGGTTACAAACCTCGCCCCGCGATTAAATTGCCTCTAGATAGAACGAATTTTAATCCACAAAGGTCAACAGGCACTAAAATAAGGCTAAAAAATTTGCATTGTTAGTGTGCTTTGTTTATTTTGAGCACTTATTTATTTTAAAGGTAATCCGCAAACCGAATGGATACTGAGATAGAACTGAAATTTTTGGTATCAGATGCCGTTATTCCACTGATCCCCTCGTTAATTACTCAATTTGCAAAAACGGTGAAGAATAAACCGTCACGCAGCTTACAAAATGCATACTACGACACGCCAAGCCGAGAGCTTAGAGCGCTTGACATAGGCTTTAGAACTCGCTGTTCTGACAGCGAATGCGAGCAAACTATAAAGCTTGCAGGTGAAGTTGTAGGTGGTTTACACCAACGTCCAGAGTACAATTTACCAATTGAATCAAGTCGCCCTAATTTAATGGCGTTTGATGCTGATATTTGGCCTCATGGCATGCAAATAAGCGCAATCTCAAAAAACTTGTATCCAATATTTAGTACTAACTTTATTCGTCGTACTTGGTTAATTGAAACCGAAAGTGGCGCTAAAATTGAAGTTGTACTCGATAAAGGTGAAATTGCGGCTTCGGGTAAAATTGAAATTATTAGCGAGCTTGAAATTGAGCTTGTTGAGGGCAGTCGTAGTGAGTTGTTTGCGTTTGCAGATGTACTGGTTAGCCAGAACTGTATCCGTTTAGGATTATACTCTAAGGCCGCGCGTGGTTATCGCCTTGCAGATGAAAAACCTTTAACACCAAGCAAATCTATTGGTTTTGTTCAATTACCAAAGTCGACTACCCAAGAGCGTGCTTTAGTTGAAGCCATGAACTTTGGCATTCGCTTTGTGCAAAAGCATGAGCAATGCTATTTCGATAAGCCAAGTTTAAAAACGCTTAAACGCGTAACTGACGGCATTAGCCTAATACGCCATACTTTTTGGCTGTACGACGATATAGTATCCAAAGAAAGTACAGAACATTTACGTACAGAGCTTAAATGGTTATTAAGCGAATTAGCGTGGGTAGAAAACGCGATTCAATTAAAAACGTACACGTCTAAACGCCATGCTTTTTATAAAAAAATTAATGCTGCTCCAGCACTTACTCAAGTCATTGGTGATTTAAAAGAGTTACAGCCAAGCATTGACGATATAAATGCACTGTTTCATAGCGCGCGTTATAATCGTTTATTACTGTCGTTAACTACGTGGTTAATTGATAAACAGTGGCGTAAAGATTGGGGGCAAATAGAGCTTCAAGCGGCTGAGCAAAACGTGTCGTCTATTGCGAGTCGGCTTTTTAATAAAGACTGGAAAAATCTGCACGAATTACTGCCTAAAGAACAAACACTCGATGTCGCTTCGTATTTAAACCTGCGCACTCAACTTGAAAATAGTTTACTGAGCGGTAACTGCTTAGGATCGTTATTTGATAAAGAAGAACGCCTAGAGTTTAGATTGCCTTGGCTTGATATTTCTCATGGTATTTATGAGTTAAGTACGCTTGAGTATTTAAAGCAGCTATGTGCAGGGCAAGAAGACGAACAGCTTGCTAAAATCCAGTCATGGCTTGAACAAAAGTCTGAATATTTAGTTAGTGCGATGGAGCAAAGTCGCCTTGCTTCATTTGACATAGAACCTTACTGGCAAAAATAAATGATGCGCTTTTGTAATGAAATTCAGTTACAAAAGTGCTTATTCGTTATTCTTTTATCAGTTAGTTTTAACACTTACGCTGAGCCAACATGGCATTTGTATAAAAACAAAAATGGCGTAAGTGTGTATTATCAAAGCCACAGTGATAATATTTTTAAAGTAAAAGCGCAGATGAGCGAAATACCAACCAGCTTTGCCTTATGGATCAATCCCTACTTGGCTAAGCAACAAAGCCTGCCTAAAAAGTACTTACAACATCTTTATTAATTTACATCATATGCTCACACATAAAAATACACTCCAAAACTGCCTGTAATCAAAGCCGGTCAGTGCTAAATATCGAATATATAATAATTTTATGGTGTGTTGAGTAGTCTTTAACTACGCTTAAGCAATAATGACACGCTATTATTTGGAGAATTGATGAAGTATTTAGTGGCTATATTATGTTTGATGCACAGCTCACTCTTATTGGCTCAAGAATATACCTTTGGTGTAGTGCCGCAATATGAGCCGCAAAAGCTAAATGCTATTTGGCAACCTTTGTTAAAGCAAGTAAGTAAGCAAACAGGGGTATCAATAAAGCTAATTACAGTTGAGTCTATTCCGGTATTTGAAAAAGCCTTTGCTAATGGCGAGTACGACTTTGCATACATGAATCCATGGCACAGTGTTGTAGCATATGAGAAGCAGGGGTATTTGCCACTAATAAAAGATGCAGGGCGAAAGCTGCAAGGTATTTTGCTCGTAAATAAAGACAGTGGTATTGATAATTTAAGCCAACTAGAGGGCGTCGAAATAGCATTCCCTGCACCTAATGCATTAGGTGCGTCATTATTAATGAGAGCCGACTTAGCGTTGTTGTATGGGCTAACAATAAAGCCTGTATATGTTCAAACCCACCCTTCGGTATATTTAAATGTAGCACTGCATTCAACAATGGCGGGCGGTGGTGTAATGGGCACATTTAAACAACAACCAGAAAGCTTGCAAAATAAGCTTAAAATTCTTTATAAAACGCGTGAAATTAGTCGCCATCCAATTGTAGCCCACCCAAGGGTTGACCCTACAATACAGTTAAAAGTGCAACAAGCTATTTTAGATATTAGCCAAAGCGCAGAGCATAAACATTTACTTGCAGGTATCCCAATTATTAAACCTAGTATTGCAACTTTAGCAGAGTATCAGCAGTTGACTCAGTGGGGCTTGCGCTCATTTTATGTTGAAAATTAGAGGGTTTCGTAGTCTAAGGGCACAAAGCTTTATTGTTGTATTGCTTTGTGGCTTGCTTATGGCCTGTCTTTTTATGTTTTACGCCTTACCTGAGCAAGCGCGTTGGGTAAACGATGGGCTTTCAAAGGCTGCTCAGCGTTCTTTAGCGCAGTTATCGACCTCTATAACGACTCCGTTGTTAACTAGGCAGTATGCAGAGCTGTATGAAGAAATAGACAGCCAACTCCAAACTCGCCCTAATTGGAAAAGTATTAAAATTGTTGATGTGGATTCAAATAACCAATTATACCCGCTTGAAAACTGGGTTGGAGCAAATGAAAACGGTGACATGCTGTTATCTCAGCAGGTGGTGTTTTTAGATAAACCGCTGGCTAATATTAGCTTGGTTGTTAATTTTACGAATGAAATAAACGAATCTTCAAAGCTTCATTACACCCTAATATATATACAATTTATTATTTTAGTTATCGTTTTTATAGGTTTAGCTTGGCTGGTGGATTACAGGGTTACGTCGCCTTTAAGGACTTTAAAACAGGGGTTTTCACGTTTAGCCAAAGGTGATTTTGATTGTCATATAGATAAACAACAACAAAATGAAGTAGGCAGCGTAATAAGTGCATTTAATAACATGGTTGATGAGGTTGCTAATAACCATCAAAAATTAAATGTATTACGAATTCAGGCTGAGTCAGCAAGTAAAGCAAAGTCAGATTTTATGGCCAGTATGAGCCACGAATTAAGAACCCCGTTAAATGCAATTTTAGGCTTAGCCCAACTGTATGGATATGATGAAAGTGCTAATAAAATACAAAAAGAAAACGCGAAAAGCATTTATCAAGCTGGAGAACATTTACTATTACTCATAGACGATGTACTTGATTTGACCGCTATTGAGTCGGGTAATATGCAGTTTAGTTTTTCTTATGTGCCTATTAAAAGCATATTAGAGGAGTCAGTAGAGCTCGTCACTGAGCTTGTTAAAGGGCACTCAATAACACTGCAAACCCAGGGTTTAGAGTCCTTAGAAGGGCTGAGAGTTTATATTGACCAGCGGCGCTTTAAACAAGTGATGCTTAACTTGCTTTCAAATGCGATTAAATACAACAAACCAAATGGCAGCATTAATATAAATTGCCGAGTGTTAAGTAATAAACAATGCGAAATAGATGTAACAGACACCGGATGTGGATTTGCTCCAGATGATATTTCTCGCTTATTTAAACCTTTTGACCGTTTAGGAGCTGAAACCAGTAAAGTAAATGGCACGGGTATTGGTTTAGTGATAACTAAGCAACTGGTAGAGCGCATGCAGGGTTCTTTAAGCGCGCAAAGTGAGCAGCACAAAGGTTCTTGTTTTACACTAAACTTTAACAGCTTTGATGAAGCTGACTTGCCAGCACAAGTGCAAGTACCTCAAATAACACTGCAAAGCTTAGATACAGTAACTCTTCCTACACTTGAGGTTTTAGTTGCAGAAGATCAGGTTACAAATCAGCAAGTATTAAAGCAGCAATTAACCATGCTTGGGGTGTGTTCTACTTTTGTAAGTAATGGCGAACAAGCTTGGGAAACTCTGCAAAATAAACACTTTGATATTTTACTAACCGATATTCAAATGCCTTTACTCGATGGGTTAGGGTTAGCCAAAAAAATACGCGAAAACACTCATTTTGATAAACTTATTATAATTGCAATTACGGCCAACATTACCAAAAACAATATAGATAATTGTTATGGTTGTGGAATGAACGGCTTTTTAACCAAGCCCATTGAGCTTGTTAAATTAAAATCGCTGTTGATGGAACACTCTCAAACAATGGTTAGTACATGTTCAGATAAATCTGATAGTGAAAATATAGCTTCAGATAGTTTTGATCAACTAGATATCACGTTATTAAAAGCAATGCTTGGTGATGATCCTACTGTGCACTGCATGGTGTTTAATGCGTTTTTACAAACGGCAGGGGAGCAAATTAAATTAGCTAATGCGTATGCTAAGAGTAAAAATTATGTTGATTTGGCTTTTCAGGCCCATGCCTTAAAGTCGTCGTCAAAATCGGTAGGGGCTATTAAACTGGCTGATATATGCCAGCAGATCGAAACGTATGCAGAAAATGAATCTATTGATAACAATGAAATGCAAAGTCTCGAGACCTGCTTCAACGATGTAGTAACGCAACTTAAAAGCTATTGTTTACGATATGAAAAACGCACATAAAAAATGGCTCATAAAGAGCCATTTTATGTTTAAAATATTTTAGTATTTAGCCGCTTCCCCTTTCTTAGGTAAAGCGTCCTGTATAAAGTCACGTAAATCGTTATTAGAGCTTTCTAAGTCAGCGTGGCGAAGGTACATCATATGCCCACTTCTGTAGCCTTTAAAGCTCAAACGGTCTTTCATTTTACCGCTTGGGTCTAATTGCCATAACGTATATTTAGCGTCAAAGTAATTGGTTGCACCATCAAAGTATCCTGATTGAATCATCACGTTTAAGTAAGGGTTTTGCGCCATTGCTAAACGTAGATTTTCGCCCGTATTATTACCGGTTCTATCCCATGGGTGAACATTACCAAATAAATTATATTTTACATCTGTTTTATAGTTTAGCTCTTCACGTAAGTAGTGATTAATTGCAGGAGTGAAAGAGTGTAACCAAGAGGTAAGTTCAGCCCAGTAGTCTGGGGATTCACCTGCGCCTCGTTTATCTATTCCTAAATAACGAGAATCTAAGCGACCCACCGTTTGACCACGTTCACGTAGTAGCTCTTTCCAGAAAAATTGAGTTGGAATATCCAAGTTATTTTGTTCAACAAACTTTTCTGATAAGCCTGCGTAGTGTGCCATTTTTGTAATAATTCGACGTTTTTCTTCAGCATTAATAAGGCCACCCTTAACAAGCGCTGGGATTAACTCGTTTACAGTAAACTCTTCAACTTCAGGTAATAACTCATCTAGATCTTTAGCTTGTAAATCGGCTTTAAGTGCTTTGTGATACCAAGCAGTCGCTGCAAAGTAAGGTAGGCGGTTAGCGGCTTTAATCGGGCCGTCGCGCTTAATACCAATATCAGTAGGTGATACGAGAACAACACCGTTTATGTACATCCATTGACTATTTTGAAGCTCATGAGCAAGACCCGATACACGTGTTGTACCGTAGCTTTCACCAATTAAAAATTTAGGCGATCGCCAGCGCTCAGCTCTATTTACAAAAGTATTTAACCACTCAGCAAGGTATTTAATATCGGCATTAACACCAAAAAATAGCTCTTTTTGTTTTGCTTTAGAAGGAAGTTCGCCTTTTTCGTTTTCAAGTACGCGAGAGTAGCCTGTATTTACAGGGTTTACGTAAACAATATCGGCAATATCAAGTACAGAATATGGGTTGTCTTTTACGCCATAAGGTTGAATTGGATAGCCTTCGTCATCAATTTTTAATACGCGAGGACCAGTATAAGCAAGGTGCATCCATACAGAAGCCGAACCTGGCCCGCCATTAAATGAAATAAGTAATGGGCGAGTTGTCCTGTCGTCAACTTTGTCGCGTGTGTAGTAGGTGTATTGCAATGTCGCAACCGCATCGCCTTTATCATCCCATACAGGTTGTGTGCCTGTGGCAACGGTGTAATTAAAGCGTTGACCGTTGATTTTAGCTTTATGTTGAGTAACAACTTTGCTGTCTACATCAATACGACGTTGGTTATCGGCAAGCGTGCTTGTACTGATTATTAATGCAATAACGGTTATCGGTAAACTGATAATACGACTAAGCTTCATTAGGTGTCCTTATTATTGTTGATACACCATTAAAGACATTAATGAGTTAAATAACAAAAGTATTGAGACTAGTGGCCGATAATACTAGTTAAGTAAGTGATTAATACACTTGTAGATTCGTATTAATCACTTCTATAGTTATTTTGGGTTGGGTTTCTTTATTTAGTTAATCACAGAATTCAGGTATATTGCGGGCCTACTTGTATTGGTTTTATATACAAGCTATCACCAAAAAAATCTAATGGATTACGCTTTCAAGCACATAAGTGCACTCTACACCGGATGTTTATGACTAATGCTATTGCAGTAATAGCATTGTATTTGTCGTTTTGTTACAAAATTAATTAAAGGTAAAGAGAAGCTTTATGCAAAGAGTATTAGTGGTTGAAGACAGTAAAGTAGTGCAGCAGGTGCTTCGCCACTTAACTGCACAATACCTTGATGTAGCAATTGATTTTGCTTGGTCTTTAGCAGAATGCGCTACGTTCGTAGAAAAGTACGATTATACGCTTGCGTTAGTTGATTTAACTTTGCCAGATGCTCCGCACGGTGAAGTTGCAAAATATACTTTATCTAAAAAAATTCCTACGGTTGTTTTAACCTCAAAAATAGATGAGTACAAGCGCCAACAAATGCTTGAATTGGGCGTAGTTGATTATGTTATTAAAGATAATCGCGATTCTTACCATTATGCCGTTAAGCTCGTTGCGCAATTACTCAGAAATCAAGGCTGTAAAGCACTAATAGCAGATGACTCGTTACTAAGTCGCTCGTTAATGAAGCAAATGCTAGAAAAGCAATTGTTTGATGTAACAGATGCCCACGATGGACAACAAGCACTCGAAATATTAAAAGCTAACCCTGATATAAAGCTACTTATGACCGATTATGCTATGCCCTCTATGGATGGCTTTGAACTTGTCAAAGCGGTACGTAATTTTAGAGGCCGAGACGACTTAGCAATTATTGGCTTGTCGGGCGCGGGGAAGCATGGCCTATCAGCGCGGTTTATTAAATACGGCGCCAATGACTTTTTAACAAAGCCATTTATGAATGAAGAGTTTCATTGTCGAGTACTTCAAACAATGGAGCAACTGTCGTTAATTTCAGATATTAAAGAAAGCGCACATAGGGATCACTTAACAGGGCTTCATAACCGACGCTACTTTTATCAATATGCAGAAAAGCTCCTTAAAAGTAAAAACCAGAAAAATACTTTGGCATTGCTTGATATCGATTTTTTCAAAAACATTAACGATACATTAGGCCATGAAGGCGGCGATCAGGCTTTAAAGCAGGTTGGTTCATTAATCCGATCTACGTTTTCAAAGTTTACGGTTGCACGGGTTGGCGGGGAAGAGTTTGCCATAATATTACCTGAAATAGAGCTAGAACGCGGTCGTGAATACTTTGAAGCATTTAGGAAAAAGATGGCTAGTTACGATTTTTCTATTAGCGATAAATCAATTAAAATTACCACGAGTATAGGCTTGGCTGACTTTCAAGACACTAGCTTAACGCAGGCAATGCGTGTTGCTGACAAAGCATTATACGAAGCTAAAAACCAAGGCAGAAACTGCGTGGTATAACCCTTCTTAAACAAAGCTAGGTACGTGATAAATATATAGAGATATACTACGCACCAATGTAGCTGACTTGTTAAATTAACGCACCTAATTGGTGCGTTTTTTTTGATCTTGAGTTTGTGTTTTTTACTAAGTGGCTGTTTTTAATTGATATAAAATAGTGGCACAAAGGTTGGATTGTTTAACCCAATAGGATAACAATAAAGAGTCCGAGGGGGCCGCTATGAAAATGATTAGTGCAATCATAAAACCATTTAAATTAGACGACGTGCGTGAAGCACTCGCTGATTTAGGAATTGAGGGGATGACAGTAGTTGATGTTAAAGGTTTTGGACGTCAACGAGGTCATACTGAGTTATATCGTGGTGCAGAATACCAAGTAGATTTTATTCCTAAGATCAAACTTGAAATTGCAACTCGTACTGAAAATTGTCAACGCGTTGTTGAAGCAATCACTAAAATTGCATCAACAGGTAAAATTGGTGACGGTAAAATTTTCGTGTACGACTTGGATCAAATTGTTCGTATCCGTACTGGCGAACTTGACGAAGAAGCAATTTAAGGGGGGTCTCATGGAAAATACAATAATAGAACTAAAGTTTTCACTCGATACCTTCTATTTTTTAATATCAGGTATATTAGTAATGTGGATGGCAGCAGGTTTTGCCATGTTAGAGGCTGGCTTAGTTCGCTCTAAAAACACAGCTGAAATTTTAACTAAAAATGTCGCGCTATATTCAATTGCATGTACGATGTTTTTATTAGTTGGCTACAACATTATGTATGTAGACAATGCCGAAGGTGGTTTTATTCCTTCAATAGGCGCTTTAATTGGTACACAAGCTGCCGATGCTGACCATTCTTTAGAATCTGACTTTTTCTTCCAAGTAGTATTTGTTGCAACCGCTATGTCGATTGTATCGGGTGCTGTTGCTGAGCGTATGAAACTGTGGGCTTTCCTAGGTTTTGCTGTAGTACTAACTGGTTTTATTTACCCTATTGAAGGTTACTGGACATGGGGTGGCGGTTTCTTATCTGAAATGGGCTTTGTTGATTTTGCAGGTTCTGCAATTGTACATGGCGCAGGTGCAGCCGCTGCACTAGCTGGTGTATTAATCCTAGGTGCTCGTAAAGGTAAATATGGTAAGAACGGTGAAATATACCCAATTCCAGGTTCAAACTTACCACTTGCTACACTAGGTACATTTATTTTATGGATGGGTTGGTTTGGCTTTAACGGTGGTTCTCAATTACTACTTTCGGATAAAGAAAACGCAACTGCAGTAGGCCAAATATTACTTAACACCAATGCAGCAGCTGCAATGGGTGCTATTGCAGCACTGTTTGTATGTAAAGTACTTTGGGGTAAATCAGATTTAACAATGGTCTTAAATGGTGCATTAGCTGGCTTAGTTGTTATAACAGCAGACCCTCTATCTCCATCACCATTAATGGCATGTCTACTTGGTCTACTTGGTGGTGCACTTGTTATATTTAGTATCATAGCACTTGATAAAGTTAAGATTGACGATCCAGTGGGTGCTATCTCTGTTCATGGTACGTGTGGCGCATTAGGTATTATGTTAGTACCGCTAACCAATGGTGACGCAAGCTTTGTTAATCAGTTAACGGGTCTAGTATGTATTCTTGCCTTTGTATTTGTAGCATCATTTATTGTTTGGACTGTGCTTAACAAAACAATGGGTATACGAGTAACCGAAGAAGAAGAACTAAACGGTATGGATCAACACGATTGTGGTATTGAAGCCTACCCAGAGTTTGTTTCTGTTCGAAATAGCTAATAGTTTATTTAAATAATAGTGTGTTTACACAAAGCCCTACTTCGGTAGGGCTTTTTTTGTTTCAGGGGGGGTTAACTTTTCGGATGTTAGGATATATCCAATATGCTAAGCTCACACTCGTGAATAACCCTTGGAATAAATTACACTTAAATGGCCGACAATAAAAAAACACCTACCAGTAAACCTGCAGCTAAACGTGCAAGTAAATCGTCAAGCACAACAAAAAAAAGCACCTCAAAGGGCAGTAAAAAAACAGTGCAAACCACTGTTAAACGCTCTTTTATGAGAAAAACATGGTCAGTGTTTTGGAAACTAAGCTTGGCTGTTTTTATTGCAATGGCAATGTACTTCATTTATTTAGATTCAAAAACAACGCGTATATTTGAAGGTAATAAATGGCAACTTCCAGCGCAAGTGTATGCTCGTTCTATGGAGTTTTATCCGGGACAATTTTTATCAAGCCAGGAAGTAGTGTTTGAGCTAGAGCGTTTAAATTATTCATCGGTTAATAGATTAAGCCGCACAGGGCAGTTTGTTAAAACAGCAGATAGCATCAAGATTTATCGTCGTGATTTTGAATTTTATGATGGCCTTGAAGAATCACATATTATTGAACTTCGCTTTGCAGGGCAAAAAGTTGCGACCATTAAAGATAAATTTGGCAGGCGTTTAAATTCTGCTCGTCTAGAGCCTGTGCAAATAGCGCGTATTGGTAATGACTCTAAACAAGATAGAGAATTTGTACCACTAGATAAGTTTCCAGCAATGCTAAAAGATACGCTATTGGTGGTTGAAGACCGTGATTTTTACGAACATCATGGTGTATCAGTGTTTTCTATTTTACGCGCGCTTTATTCTAATATTAAAGCGGGGCGCACCGTTCAAGGTGGTAGTACGCTTACTCAGCAGTTAGCTAAAAATATTTACCTAACACGTGAGCGCTCTTTAGTACGAAAAATAAATGAGGCCTTTATTGCCCTTATTTTAGATTATCGTTATTCAAAAGATCAGATATTAGAAGCTTACTTAAATGAAGTATACCTAGGGCAGTCATACAACCAAGGTGTGCACGGTATGGGGCTTGCTGCTGACTTTTACTTTTCAAAGCCGGTAGATGAGCTTGAGTACGATCAAATTGCTTTGCTGGTGGCAATGGTTAAAGGTCCATCTTATTACAATCCACGTCGCTATAAAGAGCGCACAATGGAGCGCCGAGACTTAGTGCTTCGCCTTATGGTTGAAAACAAGCTACTTAGCACAAAAGAGTACCGTGCATCGCTTAATCGCCCAATTGATATTGCGCCAATGAAAGCGAGTTTACAAAAATCATATCCAGGCTATTTAGAGTTAGTAAACAGAGAACTAAATGAATTATTGCCAGATCAGCAAACACTTGATGCAGGCGTAAGAGTATTTACTTATTTTGACTTACAAAAGCAAACAGCAATGGAAGAGTCTATTGAAAAGAGCTTACCGTACCTGGAAAATCGTCCTAGAACCGAAAAACTAGAAGCAGCCATGATCTCTGTTAATGTAGAAAAGGGCGGTGTATCTGCACTTGTTGCAGGGCGCGATGTTCGTTATTCAGGGTTTAACCGTGTTTTAGATACAAAGCGTAATATTGGCTCGCTGGTAAAACCGGCTGTGTATTTAAGCGCATTGCAATTACCACATTATAATTTAGCTACTTTGCTTGATGACTCGCCAGTACAGGTTACAAATGAGCAGGGAAAAGTGTGGCAACCAGAAAATTTTGATCATAAATACCGTGGAGCAATCCCTCTTTATAAAGCATTTAGCAACAGTATTAATATTCCAGCGGTTAATTTAGGCCTCGATGTAGGTGTTGATAAAGTCGCGAAAACACTAAAAGGATTAGGCGCTAAAGGGGCGATAAACGAATACCCATCGTTGCTTTTAGGGGCTGTTGAAATGTCGAGTTTTGAAGTTGCTCAGCTTTATACGACAATTGCTGCAGATGGCGAATATAAAAAGCTCACTGCAATTTCGGCATTAACTGACTCGGTTGGTAAAGTACTTTATAAGCATAAAGTAAATGCAGAGCCTCGTTTTGATAAATCTGCAATGTATATGACTAAATACGCGATGAAACGCGTAACGAAAGACGGCACTGCTAAACGCTTAAATTTACACTTCCCATCAATCCAACTTGCAGGCAAAACTGGCACTAGTAACGATTTACGTGATAGTTGGTTTGCAGGCTTTGATCAAAATACAGTGACGGTAGCTTGGCTTGGTCGAGACGACAACAAAAGCACGGGTTTAACGGGCAGCGTAGGTGCATTAGAAGCATATATTCGCTACTTAAAGCCACTTAATCCACAAGCAATAGCCGATACGCGTCCGCCATCAATACGCTGGGCATTTGTAAATGAGCAAACGGGTAAGCAGGCACCACCAGGATGTGGCAAGGTGATTCAGCTACCACTTAGAGCGAGTGAGTTTGAGCCAAGACCACAATGTATTCGTTAATCTAAGACTACTTTAAACAACGAAGCCGCTTATTTAGCGGCTTTTTTGTGAGTTGTAGTTAACGCTTAAGATTTAAAAAACTGCATTGATTTGGTTAAATCATTAGATAAGCGACTTAGCTGCTGTGCATCTTGCAGCGTTGATTGAGCTGATGTTAGCGTTTGATCTGCTAAATTGCTCACCTCTTGCGAATCATTCAATGCCTGTGTTGTCGCATTTGACTGCTGTTTAACACGCTCTGCAATAACTTCACCTTGATGTTTAATGTCGCCCATACTTTGCTCTGCGCTTTGCAATACTTCATTGGTTTGATTGGCTGCTTTTACTGATTGCTCCATTTTTTCAACACTTGAGCGCATTTTTTGCTGAGTGTCGTCAGATGCTTGTTGTAAGGAGCTAATAATTTGGTGAATTTCTTGTGTTTGTGTTTGTGTACGCTGAGCAAGAGTTCTTACTTCATCAGCTACAACGGCAAAGCCTCGACCATGCTCGCCAGCTCGTGCAGCTTCAATAGCGGCATTGAGTGCAAGCAAGTTTGTCTGATCGGCTATCTCACTAATACCTTTACTTACTTTGCTAATTTCTTGGCTATCTTGTGCTAGCTTATCGAGCGCTTGTTGGCTCTCTGCAAATTCAATTTGTAGATCTTGCATATATTTAGCAAGCTCCATTGTATTGTCTGAACCTTGTTTTACATGCGCAGCAGCATCTTGCGCGGTAAGCGTTGCTTGATGCGCTGACTCTTCAACAGCAAGTGCGTTTTGAGCCATTTCGCTTAGTGCATTATAAATGGCATTTACTCGGATTTGCTGTTTTGAAACATCATTGCTTGTTTGGCTACTCGCATGTGATAGCGATTTAGTTGCGCCGCATAGCTCTTCTGTACTTGCTTTAACATCAAATAATAAATGTGAAAATGCATTAAGTAATGCGTTGTAGCGCGATGCAATAATTCCCATTTCATCATTAGTGCTCGAATCGATAGTTGCATTTAAGTCGCCATTCGCGGCTCTATTCGCTGCATCAGCAAAGCGATTAATGGTATCAACAACTGCAAAATAAAAACCAATCATCAAATAAAATGCAAATAACAAACTAATTAATGAAGCAGCTAAAACAAGATTTCGAGTCCACTGTTGAGTTTGCAGTTTTGCTTCAATAAGGCTCTCAAGCGTTGGAATACTCTTACTAACAAGTTGATTAATACTGCTGTGAACATTGTTTGTTAGTTTAGTAAATTCTGATTGAGTTAATAAAATATCGTCTGGCTCAAGTAGTTTTTCATCTATCGCTTTTTTAAATGCGCCAACAGCACTGTGTAAATTATCTAACGAGGGCATGAGCGCTTTATTTACTGATTTATCTGCATTGGTGGCTACATTGAGTATTTTATCGAGTTGTTTTTCGTATAAAGGAAGTGACTTACTAAAATTTGAAAGTGCTATAAACGTATCTGGCGTAAAACGATTACTTGCCAAAACAGTGTTTGCGCTTTGCGCTGTCGAGTTTATTTGCATTATAAGTGCAGGAATTGGCGTGACTAAAGAGCGGTTTACATAAGCACTAGCTAACTGGCTATCTAATGCTAAGTTAGACTGAATAGAAACAAGTTCAAGTACATCATTTGCTTGATCGTCTTTTATATCAAAACCGAGTGAGCGAGCAATTTTTATATTTTGATTTGCTTCCCCCTGCATTTGATTTGAGAGTATTGACCTGTAGCCTTTTAAACCTTGTTGCTGCATTTTTGAAACAGCGATACTTTCACTTAATAATGAGACTAAAAAAAACAAACTAAGTGCAAGAGGAACGAGTAAAATTCCAAACATTAAGCTGATTTTAGTTTTGTATTTTAAATTTGCCATTAGCTGGATAGCGGGAAAAGAAAATTGGCGTAATCCTGACATAAGGCTCTCTTGTATTTTTGTAATTAGGGTAAAGGTGAATAGACCTTGTTATGCTTAATTATCATTCATTTATAGTACTTTACAAATAAAAAAAGCCCTTTCGGGCTTTTTTCAATCTTTAGTCTTAATTACACACTGTAAAAACAAGCGCTTATAAAATATAAAAAGTAATTTTAACTTAAAGTTTAGCAAACGAGCGTTCTGCTGCCGCTATTGTTTCTTTTACTTCTTGCTCAGTATGCGCAGCACATACAAAACCAGCTTCAAATGCTGATGGAGCAAGGTACACACCTTCTTCAAGCATAAGGTGGAAAAAACGTTTGAAGCGCTCTAGGTCGCATTCAGTAGCTTGTTTGTATGTCGTTACTTTTTCAGCATCAGTAAAAAAGAATCCATACATGCCGCCAGCATAATTAGTTGTTAATGCAATGCCTGCTTTTTTAGCGCCAGCTTCAAAGCCTTCACAAATTGCTTTAGACGTTGCTTCTAACTTATCGTGTAGACCTGGCTCACATAATAGCTCAAGTGATTTTAAACCTGCAGCCATCGCAATAGGGTTACCAGAAAGAGTACCCGCTTGGTAAACAGGGCCCACAGGCGCAATGTAATCCATTATTTCTGTTTTACCACCAAACGCGCCAACAGGCATGCCGCCGCCAATGACTTTACCTAAACACGTAAGGTCTGGTTTAATGTTGTAATACGCTTGAGCGCCGCCAAGTGCAACACGAAAACCCGTCATTACTTCATCAAAAATAAGTACTGATTTATATTCGTCACACACATCACGCAAACCTTCTAAAAAGCCAGGTACTGGTGGAATGCAGTTCATGTTACCGGCTACTGGCTCTACAATAATACAGGCAATTTCGTCAGCGTATTTTGCAAAAATAGCTTTTACTTCATCTAGGTTATTAAACGATACAGTAAGCGTATGCTTAGCAAAGTCCTCAGGAATACCAGGAGAATTAGGTACGCCCATTGTTAGTGCACCAGAGCCTGCCTTAACTAATAACGAGTCAGCATGGCCGTGGTAACAACCTTCAAATTTTAATATTTTATCGCGGCCGGTAAAGCCACGTGCTAAACGAATTGCACTCATTGTTGCTTCAGTGCCTGAGCTAACCATGCGTACTTTTTCGATTGATGGAACCAGCTCTTTTACTTTTTCAGCCATTAATATTTCGGCTTCAGTTGGCGCACCATAGCTAAGGCCATTTTCTACGGCTTCGTGCACGGCTTGTTTAATTGCAGGGTGGTTATGGCCCATGATCATAGGCCCCCAAGAGCCAACATAATCAATGTAACGATTACCGTCGGCATCAAATGTAAACGCGCCTTCTGCTTTTGTAATAAATAGCGGCGTACCGCCTACACCATTAAAAGCACGAACTGGCGAGTTTACGCCACCTGGAATAGAGGCTTGAGCGCGTTCAAATAAGTCTTGGCTAATTGTCATGAAAAATCCTATAAATTGTCACTTAAAGAAGGTTTAGCTGTCGCGTTTGCGGCTAAACCAAGGTACGTCCACTTCATACTTATCGACTTTATTTTCTACGCCGAGTGTTAAAGCAAACAGTGCCATACGAATTAATACGCCATTTTGTACTTGGCGGAATATTGCTAAATTGTCGTTACTGTTTAAGTCGTTATCAAGCTCGTTGGCTTCTAAGCGACTATCACGTGGTAACGGATGCATTAGTACAGAGTTAGGTTTGCAATGAGCGCTGTAAATAGATTGGCTAATTCTAAAACCGCCACGGTATTTATTTGCTTCTTCTTGTGAAGGAAAACGCTCTTCTTGAATACGTGTTTGGTAGACAATATCGGCGGCTAAATTACCTTCCATCTTGTTTACTAGCTCAATTTTGTGTCCTGCATTTTCTACGGCATCTAAAATGCTCGTTGGCATTTGTAGGCCATCAGGCGCGACCATCGAAAACTTTACGTTTTTATAATGGCACAATAGCTTTGATAGAGAATGCACTGTGCGACCATATTTTAAATCACCCACAAGCGCTATATGCATGCCATCAATATTTTGATCAAAACGGTGTAATTCACGCTCAATGGTTAATAAATCAAGTAATGCTTGAGTCGGGTGCTCATTTGGACCGTCGCCGCCATTAATAACTGGCACAGTACAGCCATCAGCAAATTCACTTACTGAGCCTGCGTCAGGGTGACGCATAGCAACAGCATCGGCGTAAGCTGAAATAACGCGCGCGGTATCGTAAAGTGATTCACCTTTTGCAAGCGCTGAGCTTTGCATACCTGTAGTTTCACGTACACCACCGCCTAGTAAGTTAAAGGCTGTACCAAAGCTAACTCGCGTGCGAGTGCTTGGTTCAAAAAACAAATTAGCTAAAATAGCGCCTTTAAGCACCGTTGTTTGCTTTTGTTTTTTAGCATAAGGCTCCATTTTTTTAGCTACTGCAAAAATACGTTCAATACAGTCTCTGTCTAGCTGATTTACAGACAGTATATGTTCGCCTTGGAAACTTAACATGGGGTAATTCCTAATCAATCAAATGGGCGCGATAATCCATAAATGGAGCACGCAATCGCGCGTGTTATAGCAAGTATTGTAAATTGCAGCGCAGTTTAACATGCACCGAAACGCTTATAAATTAGGTTTTATTACCGCAAGTGCCACTATGATGAGCAGCGCAATAACAGGGAGCTCATTAAAAATACGGTAAAAGCGGTCTGTTTTAGTGTTTCGGTCATGTTTAAAGTCACTTAATAACTTAAAACAGTAGCCGTGGTATAGGTATAAAATAATTACCAGTACAAGTTTGTAATGTAGCCACATACTGTATTTAAACCAATCACGACCATATTCAACAATGGTTAACACACCAAATACAGCCGTTAAAACAGCAAATGGGGTTACGAAATAAAGTAACCTGCGCTCCATAACTTTAAGCATAGAGTTACATGATCTTTCTTCGCTCATTGCGTGATATACAAATAATCGAGGCAAGTAAAAAATACCGGCAAACCACGCAATCATAAAAAATATGTGGAGTGTTTTATAAATCAATAATGCGCTCATAATAGTCCTTATTGCTTAAAGTAAGCTGTTACGAATGGTTAAAATATGATGAATTTGATCCCAGCGTAATAGCCCCATAATTTGTTGATTATCTAAAAGGTTATAAACGTAAAGCGCGCCACTTCTTTTATCTTTTAGTATATCGAATGCATCGGCTAGGGTGGCTTGGCTGCTGATGCCCTGCAAGCTAATGTAATTTATATTTATTGCTTCATCAGACATTAGCGTTAAATCGTATTCAGCGAGGCGATAGCCATTTTCTTCGTCAAAAACAATCAAGGGTGTTTGGCTATCCATGGCATCAAGCGTATTTTTTATTTGCTCTTTATCGTCTGAGTAGAGCAATTTAAAGTCTTCATCCATATCATCCATTATTCCCACTTTTTGTAATGCTTCGGTAGCGGGAGATACATGGTACGGCAATCCCTGAAAATCTAATTGCTGCAAAAATATGGAGCGATTTCCAAAAAATTGTAATGCAGTTACATATGCAGTGGTTATAACTATCATCGCAGGAACGATTATTTCAGGTGATGATGTAAGCTCCATTACTGTTGTTAATGCAGCAAGTGGTGCATGCAGTGTAGCCGCTAATAATCCAGCCATACCTAAAACCCCATACGTACCCGCAATATCAGTACCCGGGCTAATATATTGAGCAAAAAAGGCCATTAATGTCCCAATTAATACACCAAGCCCAATTACAGGACCAATTAAACCACCAGGAATACCCAAACCAATAGCAAACAATGTGGCAAGTAGTTTAGCGATTAAAATGGTAGTAAGCAGCTTTACGTTATCAGGCGATTCAACCGCGATAGTAATCGCACTCATACCAGAACCCATAGCATGAGGCACTGCGTAAGCTATTAAACTGGCAATACAGCCTGCGATTAGTAAACGAGGAAACATACTTAAAGGTTTAAATGTTTTAATAATTAGCATTAAGTTTTGATTAAAGCTAAATGCTATAGCGCCCAGCGCCATACCGCATAATATTAAATAAGGGTAATGCCAACCACTTAATGGCGCTATTGTAATGAGTGCAAGTTCAGAGCCTTCACCAAAAACAAACTGCGTAGCGAGTGCACCAGTAACAGCAGCAAGCATGATTGGCACAAATATGTGTACTTTATATTCTCGAAGTACCACTTCCATTACAAAAATAACGGCTGCAAGTGGGGTATTAAACGAAGCGGCTATACCTGCTGCAACGCCGCAACCACTTAAAGTACGCATGGCGTTATGCGGTAAATGTAGTTTATCCGCTAAAATACTCGCACCTGTTGCGCCCATATGTACGGAAGGCCCTTCTCGGCCAACCGAAAAACCGCTAATGAGTGCAAGTGCGCCACCAACAAATTGATTAACCGTATTGTATAAAGGCATTTGCCCGTAATGGCGTTTAATACGATGAATAACAAAAGGAATGCCTAAACGGTAATGTTTAAAGCCAGTAAATGCAGCAAAGCACGCAATTAAAAATGCGGCTATTAATGGCATTAAAACGCGTTCAAGAGTCGGTAGGGTAGTAAAGTCGTCAGGTGTTTCCAAAAATAAGCTTTGAAAAAACAAAATAGTTAAGCGAAATAAAATAATAAAAAATGCAGCAATTAATCCGGCAACTACGCCTAATAAGCATAATTGTACAGATGTTTTAGGTTTTGCCAGTCGACGCCTGAGTTGCTCAAGCCACATGCATTATTTCCTCGCCGCATTTTTCAGCAGCATTTTAGCAAAAGAGTTTAGTTAAGTCCTTGTGATTTTGAATTTTTCGTAACTTATATTAACAATTTGCAGTAAAGATTAAGACCTATTTTTTATAACTAAAATTTTTAATGAATTTATAGTTTACAAGGGTCGCTTTTAGTTTGCTTAAGTATTATTTTAGTGAGCTAATGTTTAGCCACTTTTTTACTAATTTATAGGTATAACTTAGAGTAAAGAGTTGTTTTACTATACTTGATTAAAACACTCGGGTATTAGATAATCACGCCATTGCGATATTGAGGGTTTTAAAATGTCTGAAGAATTACCAATTAAGTTCAGCGATGCAGCTGCTGTTCGCGTTAAACAGTTAATCGACGAAGAAGAAAATCCAGATTTAAAACTGCGTGTTTATGTAACAGGTGGTGGTTGTTCTGGTTTTCAATATGGTTTTACTTTTGATGAAAAAGCGAATCCTGGCGATTTAGAAATTGTAAAAAATGGTGTAACACTCGTTATCGATCCAATGAGCATTCAATATTTGGTTGACGGTGAAGTTGATTACACTGAGGGATTAGAAGGCGCACGCTTTTTTGTATCTAATCCTAATGCAACAACAACCTGTGGTTGTGGTGCAAGCTTTAGCGTTTAACAGCCAAACGCTAAATAGAATGAAGCCGCTTTTGCGGCTTTTTTAATGCCTACAAATCGGTTGGGGCATATTCGGTTATTTGCATTATCAATACAAAAAAGCCAAGTACAAAAGCAGAAAACGCTAAAATGTATATGAAGCCTTTTTTGCCTTGCTTAATTGGTACGCCGTTGTGGCGCAAAAAAAAGTACCAACCCAAGCACAACACAATCGGTAATAAAAAAAGAAGTCTGAACATTATTCGGCCTTTTTGGTGCTAATTATTGCTTAATCATAAACATGTGACGATAAATTGGAACAACATTGTTATAAAAATTCATTTAAATATTTTATAACTAGAAATTAATTTATTAATACTTTTTGAGTACTTAGGTCAATATTCAGCGTTTATAAATATTCACTCGTGTTCATATTTGTACCGAGTATGTAATTAGTTATTTAACCAAAGTGTTAATAGTATATAATGTATCCAAGAATGAGACGGGCAAAATTTCATTCTCAATAAAAACAAATCTTTACCACATTATTAGCGTAGTTTTTTAGCTATATTGGTGGAGTGAGTAGCAACACATGCTTTGTTAAGCAATAGCTTGCTATTGAAAATATGGTATGACTGCTTACTTGCCTACAGCTATTGATAGAGACTACTGCTTTAATAGGTACGTCAAATCATCTAGTAGGAGATGTAAAATGATGGGCAAAACAGTTTCTTCTGAAGAAAATGCAAAGCTAACAAAGTGGCTTAAAAGTAAGCGCCACGAAAAGGGTCATACAATGCGAAGCCTAGCACAAGTGCTGGGAACGCCTCATTCGTTTATCGGCAAGATTGAAAATCAAGAACGCCGTTTAGATGTGATTGAGTTTGTTCGTTATTGTACAGCTCTAGAAGTTGATCCACATGAAGCACTTAGCTTGCTAAAAGTAGATTAACTCAAACATTGCTTAGTACACTTTAAGGGGCACTTGATAGTGCTAAGCAATATGTTAATGCAGGGATGCATTAAATATTTTTATGATAATTTTTCTCAAGCTCATATAATTTATGCCTAATCAGGTATAAAAATATCAGCGAAGGTATAACCATCAAGGCTGTTAAAACAAAGAACAGCGACCAATTTCCCATTAACCAATCATCAATTACTACACCACTGTAGCTCGAAAGTAACGTTCGCCCTAAATTCCCTAACGACGCTAGTAATGCATAGTGTGTTGCACTAAATGCTCTATCGCATAGCATCGAAATAAAGGCCACCATAGCGACCAGCGACCACGCTTGCGTAAACCCATCAATAACAATAGCAAAGGCATACAGTCTTAAATCAGGGCCAACTAAAGCAATCCACGAAAAGGCTAAGTTTGAGGCCGCCATCGCAATGCCACTTACAAATAAACCTTTAACAATGCCATATTTTTGATTAAATAAACTGCCAACAAAGGTAAATATGATTGTAAGAACGGCAGTACCTACCTTTGAAAATGTAGCTATATCGCTATTGCTAAAACCAATTTCTTTATAAAAAACAATCGACATTCGCCCTAAAAATGCCTCACCTATTTTAAATAAGAAAATAAACGCAAGTAATGCCAGTGCCGTTTTAACGCCATTTTTAGTAAAAAAAGCTCTAAAGGGATCAATAACGGTTACCGCGAGCCACGCAACAGTTTTTGTAAGAGGGGTTTGTTTTGTAGAGGACAGTTTTTCAAGGTACACACGTTCAAGTTCGGCATGTACCGCTTCTCTATTTGATTCAGGCTCTTTTGCAAACAATGCTCCACTCATTAGCAGCAACATTACAGCAGCTAAAAAGTAATAAATTTGTGGCCAGTCGAGCGAGGGGATATCAGCCATATAAAATGGAATTGCACCTAAAAGCGCATAACCTGTCCACCAACCAGATGTTGCCATAGCGGCTGCCGCTGTTGCTTTGTGAGATTCGTTTGCTTTAAGTGTGTCTATTCTGAATGCATCAATAGCAATGTCTTGTGTTGCAGAAGCAATGGCGATTAACAAACAAATTGCAGCAACAATTGCTAAATTAGCTTTTAAATCAAGCCCAGCTAATAATAAGGTGCCAATAAAAATAAAGCTCTGGCAAAATAGTATCCAACTACGACGTTGGCCTAGCCATTTATATAAAATAGGGAGTTTTGTGCGGTCAATGAGCGGTGACCATAAAAAATTGATACTGTAAGCGCCAAATACAATGCCGAATAGGCCAATCATACTGCGGCTTAGCCCTTCATCCTTTAGCCAAGCCGACATAACAGAGCCAATTAATACCCACGGAAAACCGCTACTCATACCAAATATAAAAATATGGATTAAGCGTTTGTCTTTAAAGTAAGAAAAATATTCGCTAATAGAGAGAGATTTGCTCATAGGGCCTTCATTGGCTTAGATGCAGAGCAGCTAAGCTGCTCTTAAAAAAATTACAGTGGAACTTGTTCAAGCATTTTAATATTTAAGATGACCACTGGTTTTTTAGGAACAAAATCGTAACCAATTTTTTCATTAAACCCTGTTTCAACCGCCATAATTTTATCTAATGTTTCGTAGCCTTCCATCACATTACCAAAAACAGCAAAACCCCAATCTTTACCTGGGTTTAAGTGATCATTATTATCCATGTTAAAAAAGAACTGACGAGTACCAGAGTGCGGTTCACGGTCTTGATACGCCATAGCAATGCTATACATATCGTTTTTCATACCGTTACCGCTTTCATTAAAAATAGGATCGTTTTCGTGTAAGCCGTCGTAATCTTTATCGTAGCCACCACCTTGAATAACAAAGTCGCGGTCGTTTTCTACATCGCGCTCAATACGATGAAAAACACTGCCTTGATAGCTTTTATCTGACACGTAAGTTAAAAAGTTATTGACCGTAATAGGCGCTCTCGAACGGTCCAGTTCAACAACAATACTGCCCATTGTCGTTACGATTTCGACGCGTGGAAAAATATTATCTTTTTGAACAAAGCGGCCTTCTTGGGCTGCCAAGCTACTTACACTAAAAAATAGGCCTAAGCAGATTAAAAAAAGTCGTTTCATAGTTAACCTTCTAAAAATTCTATTAATTCAGGGTCAGATACAATGCGGGTAATAATTTGCTCAGTCAACTTATTGAGCTGACCTTCTATTTTTGCTCGCTCGTGACTAAACGGACCTTCTAAATTAGCACTGCCTCTATACACTTTATTAAAATTACTTGAGGCGCGAATAACGCGCACGCCAAGCTCTATATGGGCTTCGCTGGTATGGCTCACAAGTTTTTCGGTCACAACAGCCTGCAGTGCATGAATATCTACTTCAAAGCGAACAGTTGCCAAGTTAGAAATGCTGGCACCATTGCGGCTAAGGGCGCTGTCTAAAACACTTTTAACTGATTCAGTAAGACCTTGGCTTGCAAAGGTTTTAGTTTTGTCTGATTCAATAAGTTTAAGTGTTGACGAATCGCCACGTAAATCAATTACACTGGTGCTTAAGCTACTATTTATAGTGCTTATTTGACCACTTTTATAAACAGGATTGAGTATTACTTGGCTAGGCTGATTCGCACAGCCACCAAGTATTAGTAATACACAACACCCAATTATAATGTTTGTTAATTTCATTTATAGCATTCCACTATTTTTAGTTGCACTTAGAACGACAAACTTTTTGTTTGAGCCTAACAACTTACAGTTTCCGAACATGCGATTTAATTTATCGTGATAATCTAAATGACGATTACCAATAATACGCAGCTCGCCGCCTTCTTTTAAAGTATCTTTTGCTTGTTTAAACATTTGCCAAGCAATGTGATCGGTAACAGCTTGAGCTTGGTGAAATGGAGGATTACAAAGCACCATATCCACACTGTCTCTTTCAAAGCCTGTTAAACAATCGTTTTCGATGAACTCACAGTTATCAAACTTATCGCCTAGGTTAATTTCTACATTTAACCGGGCTGACTCTACTGCCATGTAAGACTCATCAACAAAGGTAATTGATGCATTAGGGCAACGAGCAAGCGTCATTAATCCAACAACGCCGTTACCACAGCCTAAATCAATAATGCTTTTAGCTTTAGGTGTTTCTGGTAAGTAGTTAAAAAAGAAGCGCGCACCAATATCTAACGAATCACGCGAAAACACATTTGCATGATTTGTTATATTAAACTCAGTACCTTCAAGCTCCCATGTTATAGGGAAGTCTGCTGCTTTATATCCGCCTTTAGCTGTGCTTAATATAAGGCGAGACTTTTTAACTGCTAGGCTTGTTGTTGTTTCACCAATAAATTGCTCAAATGATTTTATTGTTGAATTATGAATTTCTTTTGTTTTACCTGCGGCAATTACTGGTGTACCAGGTGCAAGTACTTCACTAAGTTCACTTAATTGGAACTGTAAAAAACCTACATTACGAGGGATTTTAATAAGTACTAAATCTACATCCTCTGGTAATGCCGACAAACTATCTACTTGCGTAAACTCTGCTGTAGGCAGCTTGTTTTCTTGTAAGTTATAAGCCGCAGCTTGGTGGCTAATATAAGAATCATTAACTGAACAAACCGTTAACTTATTAAAATAACAAGCAAGTGCACCAAAGCTATCGTTTAAAATAAGCAATGAGCGACAATCTGGGTGATGTTCGTTAACATAATTGATAAGGTACTCATCTGCCGAATCCCACGCTTGTAAGCTGCGGTTTTTTTGATCCAATGGAAAGCGTTCAAGAGTAAAGGTTTTATCGCCTAGCTGGGCTTGCGTCGTCATAATGGTTCGTTGATCAGTAATCTAATGTAGGTAAATTCTAACATGCAACGGCAAAACGCCAACCCCCAACAGTTACCAAATGGCTTTTCTTATCAAAGTAGGGCACTTAGTGCACAAAAAAGCCTCGATCTATTTTATTATTTGCAAAAAAACCTACGTTGGCAGCAACCCGATGTAACCGTTTATGGCAAAACGGGGCCTATTCCACGACTGCAATGTTTCATGAGTGATTTAAATATTGAATACGGCTATTCAAGTAGTAAGCAAATAGTAGAACCATGGGATGAATTGTTACTTAATATGCGAAAGCGTTTAGAAGCACATTTAAACCAGCCTCTAAACTCATTGCTCGTTAATTATTACCGAGATGGTAATGATACGATGGGATGGCACAGTGATGATGAAATAGAGCTTGGTGATAAACCAACAATTGTGTGTGTCTCTCTAGGAGCTGATCGGGTTTTAAAGTTAAAGCACAAGGCGAGCAATAAAGTAACCGACTTAAAGTTACAAAGCGGTAGTTGTTTGATTATGAACGATCACAGCCAACGAGATTATCAACATGCAATACCTAAGCAAACCACGCTTGGGCATCCGCGAATAAGTTTAACTTACCGATTTATAAAGCACATTAAGCAAAGTAATTTAGTTAGCCAATCGCTGCGTTAAATTGTTATAGTAAGTGTATAAATTAGCTAATTAAAACGGTCTTTTTATGTCAATGCAGCAACAGATCCAAGAAAAAATAAGCAACGCCATTGCGTGTAAACATTTAAACGTGATTAACGAAAGCCATATGCACAGTGCTGGCACTGAATCACACTTTAAAGTAGTAGTGGTTAGCGAAGATTTTGCGGGTAAGCGTTTATTACAACGTCATCGCGAAATTAATGAAATTTTGAAAGATGAGTTAGCAAATCATATTCATGCACTCGCTATTCATACATATACACCCGATGAGTATGCAGAGCAGGGCGGCGAAGCGCCTGATTCACCCAATTGTATGGGTGGCTCTAAAGTTAGCTAAGTAATGTTTTAGAGTATTTGATGAGTGTTTAACTGATCAGATCAGTGTTTTTAGTATTAGCCTTTAAACTAGCGCTAATTTTTATTGTAAAAGATATAGGATGATCAATGGTCATTAAGCCTAAAATTCGTGGATTTATCTGCACAAACGCACACCCAGCTGGTTGTGCAGAGCATGTTCAAGAACAAATTAACTATGTAAAACAACAAGGCGCATTAAAAAGTGCACCAAAAAATGTATTAGTTATTGGCGCATCAACAGGCTACGGCTTGGCATCGCGCATTACTGCTGCATTTGGTGGTGGTGCTAAAACATTAGGTATTTTCTTTGAAAAAGAAGGTACAGATCGTAAAACAGGCTCTGCTGGTTGGTACAATACCGCTGCTTTTCAAGAAGCTGCAGACGAAGCGGGTCTTTGGTCTAAAAATATTAATGGCGATGCGTTTTCTAACGAAATCAAGCAAAAAGCAATCGACACTATTAAAGCAGATTTGGGTAAAGTAGATTGTATTATTTACAGCCTAGCGTCTCCTCGTCGTACTGATCCAAATACAGGTGAAGTGTTCTCATCTACACTTAAGCCAATAGGTAATGCAGTAACCACTAAAAACTTAAATACATCAAAGCGTGAAATTGATGAAATTACGGTTGAAGCTGCAAATCAAGACGATATCGACAACACTATTAAAGTAATGGGTGGTGAAGATTGGGAAATGTGGATTGATGCATTAAAAGAAGCCGGTGTACTTGCCGATAACTTTAAAACTACAGCGTATACTTATATTGGTAAAGAGCTAACATGGCCAATATACGGACACGCTACTATTGGTAAAGCTAAAGAAGATTTAGACCGTGCAACGGCTGCTATTAAAGAATCGACAAAAGATTTAAATGGTGAGGCGTATGTTTCATCCCTTAATGCAGTAGTGACACAAGCAAGTTCTGCTATTCCTATTATGCCGTTATATATTTCTGCTTTATTTAAAGTTATGAAAGCAGATGGCACGTATGAAGGCACCATTGAGCAAATTCACGCATTATTTAGTGAAAACCTATATGGTGAATCGCCTCGCTTTGACGACGGTGGGCATTTATTACAAAACTATAAAGAGCTAGAAGATGATGTGCAAGCACGCGTTCAAGCTGTATGGGATAGTGTTGATACAAGCAGCATTGATGAGCTAACAGACTATGTTGGTTACCACAATGAGTTTTTACGCTTATTTGGTTTTGGTATAGACGGTGTTGACTACGATCAAGACATAGATTCAGTTAAGCCAATTGCTAATATGATTGACTAACAGAACTTAGGGCCTGTTTATCTTTCGAGTTTAAATTTGCAGCAGTCTGTTTGGTATTTAGGCAAGGCAGAGCCTATGTAGTGTGGTTATTCCCCATAAATGGGCGATAACGTAGCATTAATGCCAAACAGGCGCTGCCCAAAGGGTTCTGCCTAGGGGCTATTTACTCTTTGTTGCTCGGTTTTTACTTAGCCCACTAGGTTACAAACCTCACGCCGCGATTAAATAGCCCCTAGATTGAACAAATTTTAATCCTGAAAGGTCAACAGGCCCTAGTTATTAAAAGCCGCAATAGCGGCTTTTTTTGTATTATGCGATTTGTTTAATTTGCGATGAAATCAGGAACGATAATTGCTTAGGCTACCACTTTGGTCTACCTTGATTTTTATTTAAATCACTTAACAAAACTAAATAAGTGTTTCTGTCGTATAATTTTCATAAATACACTCGCATAGTCATCTAAAATGATGTTAAAATCTCGACAATATGTGATGAGTTTTACTACGTTGCTTGTTTGATATTTCTAGCAAGCTGCTCTTTTGTACCTTGATATAACTTGGAATAACTCAAATGGCGACGTGGTTGATACGATTTTTCAGTTTCTTTCCTTTAATGTAATGCAAGTGCGTATGATCAATATAAAAAAAGGTCTGGATTTACCCTTAGAGGGCGCGCCACAGCAAGTTATACATGACGGTTCTGCTGTCAAACGTGTAGCTGTGCTTGGCGAAGAGTTTATCGGTATGCGTCCAACCATGCATGTTCGTGTGGATGACCAAGTCAAAAAAGGCCAGGTACTTTTTGAAGATAAAAAGAACCCAGGCGTCCTATTTACTGCTCCAGCTTCTGGCACAGTAAAAGAAATAAATCGTGGTGCTAAACGTGTGCTGCAATCTGTTGTTATTGAAGTAACAGGCAGTGAGCAAATCACCTTTGACTCTTTCAAAGCAGACGAGCTTGCGAGCTTAGAGCGTGAAAAAGCCAAAGAAGTACTTATCCAGTCTGGTCAATGGACAGCACTTCGTGTTCGCCCATTCAGTAAAGTAGCGGCTGTGGATGCAAATCCTAGTTCTATTTTCGTGACCGCAACTGACACAAACCCATTAGCTGCAGATCCTGCAGTGATAATTGCCGAAAATGCGCAAGCATTTGAAGCGGGTCTTGCTGTTATTTCGCGTTTGACCGATGGCAAAGTATTTGTGTGTAAAAAAGCAGGTAGCCAAGTTCCTAGCTCATCTATAGCTCAAGTAGAAGTACATGAGTTTGGTGGTGTGCATCCGGCTGGCCTCGTTGGCACTCATATCCATCATCTTGATGCAGTTTCTGTTAGCAAACAAGTTTGGCATATTGGTTACCAAGACGTTATTGCGTATGGTCACCTATTCCTTACTGGTGAAATTTACACAAATCGTGTTATTTCGCTTGCAGGTCCTCGCGTTAAAAACCCACGTTTAGTGAAAACACAATTAGGTGCTTCATTGGATGATTTAGTGGCTGGTGAGCTAGAAGACGGAGATAACCGCGTTATTTCTGGTTCTGTTCTATCAGGTTCTATTTCAAACGGTGTTCATGCATTCTTAGGTCGTTACCACGTTCAAGTATCTGTTTTACTTGAAGGTCGCGAAAAAGAATTGTTTGGCTGGATTGCACCAGGTAGTGATAAATTCTCTGTAACGCGTACATTCCTTTCTCACCTTGCGCCGAGTCGTTTATTTAAAATGACAACGTCAACAGGTGGTTCAAAACGTGCCATGGTACCAATTGGTAGCTACGAGCGCGTAATGCCGCTAGATATTTTGCCTACTCTATTATTACGTGACTTAATTGCACGCGATTTAGACAGTGCAATTTCATTGGGCGCGCTTGAACTTGATGAAGAAGATTTAGCGTTATGTACCTTCGTTTGTCCAGGCAAATACGAGTATGGTTCTATCCTACGCGATTGCTTAACTACGATCGAGAAGGAAGGCTAGAGAGATGGGTTTAAAAAAATATCTAGAAGATATCGAGCCGAATTTTGAAGCCGGTGGTAAATATGAGAAGTTTTATGCACTGTATGAAGCAGCTGCAACTATTTTTTATACACCAGGCTACGTAAATAAAGGCGCGACACACGTACGCGATAATATCGACCTAAAACGCATGATGATTTTAGTGTGGATGGCGACGTTCCCAGCTATGTTTTTTGGTATGTTCAATATCGGTCATCAGGCCGCAGGTGCTTTAGCACAAGGTTTTGAACTAGCAAACACGTGGCAAGTTGGTTTGTTCCAGTTATTCGGTGGTGAATTAACCGCTGATGCAGGCTGGGGCGCTAAGATGTTCTATGGAGCATGTTTCTTCCTACCTATCTACGCGGTAACATTTGCAGTAGGTGGTTTTTGGGAAGTAATATTTGCTTCTGTGCGTAAGCATGAAATTAACGAAGGTTTCTTCGTTACTTCAGTATTATTCGCACTTATTTTGCCTGCAACGATTCCTTTATGGCAAGTTGCGTTAGGTATTACGTTTGGTGTAGTAATCGCTAAAGAAATCTTTGGTGGTACTGGCCGTAACTTCTTAAACCCTGCTTTAGCCGGTCGTGCGTTCTTATTCTTCGCATACCCAGCTCAAATCTCGGGTGACACAGTATGGACAGCAGTAGATTCTTTCTCTGGTGCAACTATGCTAGGCCAAGCTTTCATTGGGCAACTAGACTTTGCAAACATGGAATTATGGTGGAATGCGTTTTACGGTTTCATTCAAGGTTCTGTAGGTGAAACATCTACACTTGCATTGTTAGTAGGTGGTTTGTTCTTAATTTACGTTCGTATCGCTTCTTGGCGCATCGTACTAGGTGTATTCCTAGGTATGGTAGCAACTGCATTTTTACTAAATGCTGTTGGCTCAGAAACTAACCCTGTATTTGCAATGCCTTGGTATTGGCATTTAGTACTAGGTGGCTTTGCGTTTGGTATGTTCTTTATGGCTACTGACCCTGTATCAGCTGCATTTACTGACAAAGGTAAATTGGCATATGGTCTATTAATTGGCTTTATGGTGGTTATGATACGTGTTGTGAATCCTGCTTTCCCAGAAGGTATGATGCTAGCAATCTTATTTGCTAACTTATTCGCTCCACTGTTCGATCACTTTGTAGTGCAGGCTAATATTAAGCGGAGGTTGGCACGTAATGTCTAGTAATAACGAATCAATCGGTAAAACGTTATCAGTTGTTGTAGCACTATGTTTAGTGTGTGCAATCATTGTATCGTTTGCTTCTGTACAGCTTCGTCCTTTACAGCAAGCTAATAAAAACAAAGATATTCAAAGCAATATCTTGGCTGCTGCGGGTATCGATAAAGTTGAAAATGTTTTAGAAACATTTGATGCAAAAATCGAAGCGCGCGTTGTAAACATGACTACAGGTGAGTTTGTAGATACAGACCCAACAATTTTTGATTTTGAAAAAAGCAAATATGATGCAGCGCTAAGTGTTTCTCTTCAAGAGAAAGGCGTTAAAGATATTGCTGGTATTCAACGTGTGACTAAAGAGTCGCCGGTGTATATCTCTAAAAAAGAAGATGGCTCAGTTGATGCAATTATTCTTCCTATCCAAGGCTACGGCTTATGGGGCTTAATGTACGGTTTTATCTCGCTTGAAAGCGACGCTGAAACAGTTAAGAGCATTATCTTTTATAAGCATAATGAAACCCCAGGTCTAGGTGGCGAAATCCAAAATCCACAGTGGACTGCTACATGGGAAGGTAAAGAACTTCCAATTCAAATTGTTAAAGGTACTGCGGGCAATGATGAGCATAAGATCGATGGTCTTTCAGGTGCTACATTAACGTCTAACGGTGTTGATCATGCAGTTGACTTTTGGACTGGCGAAAATGGCTTTGGCCCTTTCCTTGCGAAAGTACGTAAAGGAGCATTGAAATAATGGCTGATACTAAAGAAATGAAGGCGGTCCTATTTGGTCCGGTTTTAGCTAACAACCCAATCGCACTACAAGTACTTGGTATTTGTTCTGCGCTAGCGGTAACGTCTAGCTTAAAAAATGCGTTAATCATGTCAATCGCATTGACATTAGTAACTGCATTTTCGAGCTTCTTTATCTCGCTTATTCGTAACCAGATCCCATCATCTGTTCGTATCATCGTACAAATGACAATTATTGCATCGTTGGTAATCGTTGTTGACCAAGTATTACAGGCATTCTCTTACGCTACGGCAAAAGAGCTTTCTGTATTCGTTGGTCTAATTATTACTAACTGTATTGTAATGGGTCGTGCTGAAGCATATGCGATGAAGTCGCCACCAATTATGTCTTTCCTTGACGGTATTGGTAATGGCTTAGGTTACTCTGTAGTACTACTTACTGTTGGTTTCATTCGTGAGCTATTCGGTAAGGGTTCACTATTCGGTGTTGATATTATCCCATTAGTACAAGATGGCGGTTGGTATCAGCCTATGGGTCTATTGATCTTACCACCGAGTGCATTCTTCATCATTGGTTTATTCATATGGGTACTTCGTACTTATAAGAAAGACCAAGTAGAAGCTAAAGCGTAAGGGGCAAATAGTGGAACATTATATTAGTTTATTTGTAAAAGCCGTTTTTATTGAGAACTTAGCGTTGTCATTCTTCTTAGGCATGTGTACTTTTTTAGCAGTATCTAAAAAAGTAACTACATCAATTGGCCTAGGTATAGCGGTTATAGTTGTATTGGGTATTTCTGTACCTGTTAACAACTTGGTTTACCATGCGGTACTTGCACCAGGTTCACTTACTTGGTTAGGTTATCCAGATGCGGATCTTAGCTTTTTACGTTTCTTAACTTTCATTGGTGTTATTGCAGCACTTGTGCAAATTCTTGAAATGGCATTAGATAAGTTTTTCCCTGCACTATACAACGCATTAGGTATCTTCTTGCCACTTATCACAGTTAACTGTGCAATATTTGGTGCGGTATCTTTCATGGTTGAGCGTAACTATGACTTCGGCGAGTCTGTTGTCTATGGTATTGGCGCTGGTGTTGGTTGGGCGCTTGCAATTACATTACTTGCAGGTATCCGTGAGAAACTGAAATATTCAGACGTACCAGATGGCTTACGTGGTTTAGGTATTACCTTCATCACTGTTGGTTTAATGGGACTTGGCTTTATGTCATTCTCTGGTATTTCACTGTAAAGGGTAGCGAGGATAAATCATGGATTATCAGATTTTCTTAGGCGTTGGTGTTTTTATCGCTATCGTTGTACTACTAGTTTTAGTGATTATTGGTGCTAAATCTCAGTTAGTTGCAAGCGGTGACATCATCATCGGTATTAATGGCGATAAAGATAAAGCCATTACTACCTCAGCAGGTAATAAGCTTTTAAGTGCATTATCTGAATCAGGTATTTTCGTATCTTCTGCATGTGGTGGCGGTGGCTCTTGTGGTCAGTGTCGTGTACACATTAAAGAAGGTGGCGGCGATATTCTGCCAACTGAACTTGATCACATTTCTAAAGGTGAAGCCCGTGAAGGCTGTCGTTTAGCGTGTCAGGTAAATGTTAAAAACGACATGGAGATTGAGCTTGAAGAGTCAATTTTCGGTGTTAAAAAATGGGATTGTGAAGTTATCTCTAACGATAACAAAGCAACGTTCATTAAAGAACTTAAACTGCAAATCCCTGGTGATGAGTCAGTGCCTTTCCGTGCGGGTGGTTACATCCAAATCGAAGCGCCACCTCATCATGTTAAATATGCAGATTTCGATGTTCCTGAAGAATATCGTGGCGACTGGAACCATTTTGGTTTCTTCGACCTGGAGTCAAAAGTAGACGAAGAAACAATTCGTGCATACTCAATGGCTAACTACCCAGAAGAAGAAGGCATCATTATGCTTAACGTGCGTATTGCTGCTCCGCCTCCAAGAAACCTAAGCTTGCCATGTGGTAAAATGTCTTCGTACATTTGGTCACTTACAAAAGGCGACAAGGTAACTATTTCAGGTCCATTTGGTGAGTTCTTTGCTAAAGACACAGATGCAGAAATGATCTTTGTTGGTGGTGGTGCTGGTATGGCGCCAATGCGTTCACATATCTTTGACCAACTTAAACGTTTGAACTCTAAACGTAAGATGAGCTTTTGGTATGGTGCACGTTCTGAACGTGAAATGTTCTACGTAGAAGATTTTGACGGCCTAGCCGCTGAAAATCCTAATTTCGTATGGCATACAGCACTTTCAGATCCACAACCTGAAGATAACTGGGAAGGCTATACTGGCTTTATCCATAACGTGTTATTTGAGAACTATCTTAAAGATCACGAAGCGCCGGAAGATTGTGAGTACTACATGTGTGGTCCTCCAATGATGAACGCGGCAGTTATTACTATGCTTAAAGATTTAGGTGTTGAAGACGAAAATATCTTACTAGATGACTTCGGTGGCTAACACTAATACCAAAACAGTTTAGTTTTGGTTAAAATACCAGCCTCGTAGCACTTGTGTTACGAGGCTTTTTTTTTTATCAATCTATTAAGTAGAGCTGTTATGAATCGAGTAAGTACTTCACAAGGCATAATGGCCTTTTTACTAATCACACTGACCTTATTACTGTCTGGGTGTGGTGAAAAACCAGAGTCGAGGGAAACCTTTTTAGAAGGTAAGACTATGGGCACCACTTATCATATTAAATATTACGATGAGCAGGGCCAGCTATCAGCTTCACAATTACAGCTGCAAATAGACGCTGTTTTAAAAGATGTGAATCAGTCTATGTCTACTTACATAGAAGACTCTGAAATAAATACATTTAACAGATTACCAGCAAATCAAGTTATGCCAATTAGCGAAGATTTTAGGGCTGTTATCAGCGAGTCTATTCGCTTAGGCGAATCAACTAAAACACTCGATGTCACTATGGGGCCTTTAATTGATTTATGGGGCTTTGGTCCTGATAAAAAACCAACCAATCGCCCAAGTGATGAAGAGCTTGCAACTATGGTCGAAAAAATAGGTATTGATAAACTTATTTTAGATGAGCAAGGACTGTCTAAAACAGTTAATGGGTTAGAGCTTTCGTTTTCGGCAACGGCTAAAGGCTATGGTATTGATAAAGTAGCGCAGTTATTAGAAAGCCACAGTATTACCAATTACATGGTTGAGATTGGTGGAGAGCTGCGTATAGCAGGTGAAAAGCCAAATAATCAGGATTGGAAAATTGCGATTGAGCAACCAGATGCGCAACCTGGAGAGCGAAAGGTACACCGTGTTTTATCGCCAGGTACAAACGGTATTGCTACGTCAGGTGATTACCGTATTTTTTATAAAATGGATGGCGAGATCTATACTCATTTAATTGATCCCGTGACCGGCATGCCTATTAAGCACGACTTAGTGTCGGTAACTGTGCTTCATCCAAGCGCTATGACGGCAGATGGTTTAGCGACTGCACTTACTGTGATGGGTATGGAAAAAGCGCAGGCATACGCTCAGCAGCACGATTTACCGGTATACTTAATAGGTAAATCAAATGAGGGTTTAGTTACTTATTCAAGCCCTGCATTTAAACCTTATTTGTAGTATGGTGCTGGCTTGTTTATTTTCGCGTTATTTGGGTATATAATAGCAGTCGCTCAAAAATGTTTGAGTTTAATTAATTGCTGATCAATAGGGGCTAAGCAATGTCACTTTTTCTTCTTACTTTTGGCTTACTAATTTTGATAGTTTCGGCTATGGCCGTTGGTATGATCGTGCAAAAAAAATCTATGGCAAGCAGCTGTGGTGGTTTAGGTTCGGTTGGTATTGATAAAGCCTGTGATTGCGATGATCCATGTGATAAACGCAAAAACCGTTTAGCTAAAGAGCAAGCCTGGAAAGAAAACCAAATTATTTAAGTCCGCCTTAAATATTAAAAAGCGCTTTATAGCGCTTTTTTTGTGTCTGTAAAACTGCTTAACTCGATAGCTTCTAAAGTAATCCAATCTTAATGTATTAGACAAACGTCTATAGTTTAGTTTTTTTCACCTATTAGGTTTATTTTTCTCGTTTGTCAAATTGGAGCTAACACTCTAAAGTTTAACCATAGACACAGAGCAAGGCTCTCGTCATAAGCTTGAGGCAAGTTAGCCTCGCTTAAAAGAATCTTTATATTGTGTGTGAAGATGTTGTCAGTGTGAAAGGCAACTCAAGTTCGGTGGATTCACTTCCATAAAGAACGAGTTTGAGTTGTTTTTATTTCCTTGCAATTGCCACGTAGTGTAAACCAAGAATCTTTATATTGTGTGTGAAGATGTTGTCAGTGTGAAAGGCAACTCAAGTTCGGTGGATTTACTTCCATAAAGAACGAGTTTGAGTTGTTTTTATTTCCTTTCAATACCACGCAGTGTAAACCAAGAATCTTTATATTGTGTGTGAAGATGTTGTCAGTGTGAAAGGCGGCTCAATTTCGGTGGTGACTGAATTTGAGCTGTTTTTATTTCCTTTCAATACCACATAATGTAGACCAAGAATCTTTATATTGTGTGTGAAGATGTTGTCAGTGTGAAAGGCAACTCAAATCCGGTGGATTCACTTCCATAAAGAACGAGTTTGAGTTGTTTTTATTCCCTACAATTGCCACGCAGTGTAAACCAAAAATCTTTATATTGTGTGTGAAGATGTTGTCAGTGTGAAAGGCGGCTCAAGTTCGGTGGTGACTGAATTTGGGCTGTTTTTATTTGTGCCACACAATTATTACCCCCTCCTAAAAAGCTATAATTCTATTAAATATTTCTATTTAAATCGTTTTTTATTTGTTCTAATCGATTGTTTATTATCATGTTATTTTTTATTAACAAAATAGCTTCGAAAGCTTAACTCAAATTAATTGATTTTTAGTTGAACAGAAAATTCTCTTTGTTATACTCACGTTCGAACTTTCAGTAAGTTTTGAAAGTTTGATTGATACGGATCAATTTTCACAAGGTAAATTTGTGCTAACCGGATTTGATCGTATTTAGCACCTGGTTTTAGGGCTTACAGCAGCGATGTTTTTTGATTTCTCCATTGCAAACTGTATTCCTCTAATTTTGTTATAGTCATTTTAGTAGGTTAATGTTTTTGAACACACTTTCTTTGCATCATACAAATACGGATCTTGCCTCTGGCGAGCCGCAGACGTGTGAGCGCTTGAATAAAGCAGGCAAGGGCGTGTGTGTAGCTATAACTTTATTAGTGTTTAATACTGTAATGTTGCTAAGTGGTGCACTAGAGGATGCCTTCAAGCTTGAAGCGCTATTAAGTGATGGGTTTATTGTAGAGCCGCTGTTACTTACTATTGTGCAATTTTTAGCTCATCCGATCATATCAAGTCAGTTACTTATTGGCCTTTGCTGGCTATTGTTCCATATTTTTCCAGCGCGTCGTGCTGGAATTATCCTCCGTAAAGCAGCCTTTGCTTTTAGCGAGGCTAAAGTTCTTCAGCCAGTGCAAGTTGCACACGGTTGTCGTGCTCCACCTAGCTTTACAGGTTGTCTGTAAGGCTGCATTTTGTTGCTGGTTTTAATTATTTGTTCTTGCTGTAAATAATTAAGGTTAGCTAAAACAAAGTAGCTCAGTGTTTTTTAAACACATTTCAGCCAACCACCACTCACCCAAGTTAACTTTTATTACGTTATATAAATGCGTTTAGAAAGCTGGGTTTGTTGCTAGGTCATTATTGGCATGAGCTTTAGGTTTTGAATAGCCCCCTTATTTTTTATAATTTAATTCCAGTTAACTTGGGTTTTTACCGAAAAATCGTTGCTTTGTTTTTTATTTAAAGCAGCAAATTAGAACTTTTAGGTTTGTAGGATACTCCCTTGTTAATTCGTAACCTTTGTAATATTGCTTTAGCTAGTACAGTGCTGGCGTTGTCAGGCTGTAAAGGCGGGATACTCGATCCAAAAGGGCAGATAGGCATAGATGAGAAAAATTTAATCATCATCGCAACCGTGCTTATGTTGCTTGTAGTCGTTCCCGTTATTGTGATGACTTTGTATTTCGCATGGAAATATAGAGACACGCAAACTCATGAAATTTACGCTCCAAAATGGGCTCATTCAAATAAAATTGAAGCCGCAGTTTGGGCTGTCCCTATTGTTATTGTGATTATTTTAGGTGTTATTACCTGGGTGTCTACCCAAGAGCTAGACCCTTACAAACCAATTGAAGGTAAAGGTAAGCATCTTACTGTTGAAGTGGTTTCATTAAATTGGAAGTGGCTATTTATTTATCCTGAGCAAGGTATTGCTACGGTTAATGAATTAGTGTTTCCGGCTAATGTACCTGTTGAATATAAAATCACTTCAGAGAGCACAATGAACTCGTTTTTCATTCCGCAATTGGGTAGTCAAATATACTCAATGGCCGGTATGGAAACCAAGCTTCACTTAATTGCTAATGAGCCAGGTACATTTAAAGGCTTTTCGGCAAATTACAGTGGTGCAGGCTTTACTGGTATGAAGTTTAATGCCATTGCTACACCTACTCAAGCTGGTTTTGATAAGTGGGTGAATGATGTAAAAGCGAATTCAAGCGCTAATAATCTTACTCATGCAAATTATGTTGAGCTTGCAAAAGCAAGCGAAAATAACCCAGTTGCTTATTACGGTAAAGTTGATGACGGCTTATTTCATACCATCGTTATGAAATACATGCAGGCACATGGCGATATGAACAAAAAGCAACATGCAATGGGCGAACATGGGCAAATGAGTAAGAAGCATCAAGTAATGGATGAACACTCAATGCCATCATCTCACAGCCAGGGCGAGGAATAATAATGTCGTTATTAGGTAAACTAACAATAGACGCAATTCCGTTTCATGAGCCAATTCTTGTGTTCACGATGTCGGTTATTGCTATAGCTGGGCTTATTATTGCCGGGCTTATTACAAAGTATAAAAAATGGGGCGTGCTTTGGCGCGACTGGATCACGTCTGTTGATCATAAACGCTTAGGCGTAATGTATATTCTTTTAGCACTAATAATGCTGTTCCGCGGTTTTTCTGATGCCATTATGATGCGTGCTCAGTTAGCGCTTGCTACCAGTGGTGCGCCCGGTTATTTACCACCTGAACACTACGACCAAATATTTACTGCCCACGGCGTAATTATGATCATATTTATGGCTATGCCATTTATGATTGGTTTAATGAACATTGTTTTACCACTGCAAATTGGTGCTCGCGATGTTGCATTCCCATTTTTAAATAACTTAAGCTTTTGGTTTACAGCCAGCGGTGCCATTTTAATTAATATGTCGCTAGTGTTTGGTGAGTTTGCTAAAACAGGTTGGGTGGCCTATCCACCGCTTTCGGAGTTGACCTTTAGCCCTGGGGTGGGGGTAGATTATTATATTTGGGCCTTGCAAATATCCGGGCTCGGTACACTTCTAACAGCAGTAAACTTTTTAGCAACCGTGTTTAAAATGCGTGCACCAGGTATGACCCTAATGAAAATGCCAATTTTCACATGGACATGTACGTGGGCAAACATTTTAATTGCAGCATCATTCCCAATTTTAACTGCTGTACTTGCAATGCTAACGCTTGACCGTTATCTCGATTTCCACTTCTTTACCAATGAATTGGGCGGTAACGCCATGATGTACATCAACCTGTTTTGGGCATGGGGTCATCCTGAGGTATACATATTAGTATTACCAGCGTTTGGTATTTTCTCTGAAATTATTTCTACCTTTGCCGGTAAACGTTTATTTGGTTACAAATCGATGGTTTACGCCAGCGGTGCAATCTCAATTTTAGGCTTTATTGTTTGGTTACATCACTTCTTTACGATGGGGTCGAGTGCTAACGTTAACGCGTTCTTTGGGGTAATGACCATGGTTATTGCTGTACCAACTGGGGTTAAGTTGTTTAACTGGTTATTTACCATTTACCGAGGTCGCTTACGTATTAGCGTACCGGTACTTTGGACACTTGGCTTTATGGTTACCTTTACCGTAGGCGGTATGACCGGTGTATTACTTGCTATTCCTGGTGCCGATTACGTACTGCATAACAGCTTATTCTTAATTGCACATTTTCATAACACCATTATTGGTGGTGCTGTATTTGGCTACCTAGCTGGTTTTGTATTTTGGTTCCCTAAAGCAATGGGCTTTAAACTTAACGAAAAATGGGGCAAAGCATCATTCTGGTGTTGGATTATCGGTTTCTTCGTTGCATTTATGCCGTTGTACGTACTTGGTTTCTTAGGTATGACACGTCGTTTAAACCACACTAACAACCCAGATTGGAACATTTGGTTATACATTGCCGCAGGCGGTGCTGTAATTATTATGTTTGGTATTGTTAGCCAAGTAATTCAATTATATGTGAGCTTTAGAGACCGTGAAGCGCTTGACGATACAACAGGCGATCCATGGAACGGCCATACACTTGAGTGGGCTACAAGTTCACCTCCGCAAATTTATAACTTTGCAACAATTCCACACATCGATGATATTGATGCATGGACCGACATGAAAGAAAAAGGCCAAGCATACCAAGATAAAGCAAACTATAGCCCTATTCATATGCCTAAAAACACATCAGCTGGCGTGTTAATGGCAGCAAGCTTAACAGTATTCTGTTTTGCAATGATTTGGCATATTTGGTGGTTAGCTGTTGTTGGGCTAGTCGGCGCAATTGCCATCTTTATCAAACGTTGTTACACCAGCGATGTTGATTACTATATTCAACCTGATGAAATTGCACGCACTGAAGCTGCGTATAATTCAAGTGGCATTAAGGAGCTAAAAGCGTGAGTACACTTTCTGCAAATTTAGAATCAGTATCGCACGATGATCACGCCCACGTGCATGATCATCACGATACATCGGGTGACACCATATTCGGTTTTTGGTTATACCTAATGACCGATTGCCTATTGTTTGCCTCGTTTTTTGCCACTTACGCTGTGTTATTTATGAACACAGCCGGTGGTGTATCGGGTAAAGATATTTTTGAACTCGACTTTGTAGCAGTAGAAACTGCTGCACTACTTATTAGTAGTATTACCTTTGGCTTTGCCATGATTGCCGCTCAAGGGCAAAAAAAGGCACTAACACTTACTTGGTTATTTGTTACGTTTTGTTTAGGTGCTGTGTTTATTGGTATGGAAGTATACGAATTTCATCACCTAATTGTGCACGGTAATGGCCCACAACAAAGTGCCTTTTTAACATCGTTTTTCTCATTAGTTGGCTTACATGGATTACATGTAACGGCTGGACTAATTTGGATGACCATAATGATGATTGAAGTTGCTAAACGTGGTCTAGGCAAAGCAACCGTAACGCGTTTAAGCTGCTTAAGCCTATTTTGGCACTTCTTAGACATTGTTTGGATTTGTGTATTTACCGTTGTTTATTTGATGGGAGCAATGTAATGAGCCACAGCGAAACGCATGCGTTAAAACAAGCGCAAAGTGATCATCATGATGAATCTCATGGAAGTGTTAAAACTTACTTAATTGGCTTTGTGCTATCGGTAATTTTAACTGCTATACCGTTTTATATGGTTATGGAAGGTGACTTCTCAAAAGCAACAACGCTTTGGAGCATTGTTACTTTTGCAATCGTACAAATTTGGGTGCATTTAAAGTACTTTTTACACCTTAATTTTACCACCGAAAATGGCCGAGCAAGTACTTTCTCATTCCTATTCAGTGCTCTGATCATCGTAATGGTTGTTGGGTTATCTGTTTGGATCATTTATGAATCTAACGCAATGATGATGTACTAGGAGTTGAAGATGTTTCGTCGTTATTTATCAGTGACAAAGCCGGGTATTATTATGGGCAATTTGATTAGCGTAGCGGGTGGGTTTTTACTTGCCTCGCGCGGTGATATAGACCCATGGTTAATGATTGCCACATTAATTGGTTTGTCGCTAGTGGTTGCATCGGGCTGTGCTATCAACAATGTTATAGATAGAGACATAGATGTAGCCATGGCACGTACTCGTACGCGGGTAACAGTAACAGGCGAAATGTCGGCCTTTGCTGCACTTAGCCACGGTGTTTTATTGGGCGTTATTGGCTTTGGTTTACTTATCGCCTATACCACTCAAGCCGCGGTATTTTTTGCAGCCTTTGGCTACGTAATTTATGTAGGGGTTTATAGCCTCTACATGAAACGCAACTCAGTATATGGCACTTTTGTAGGCAGCCTTTCTGGCGCTGTACCGCCAGTAGTAGGGTACTGCGCCGTAACAGGGCAGTTCGATATGGGCGCATTAATACTGCTAGTTATGTTTAGCTTGTGGCAAATGCCGCACTCTTACGCCATCGCTATTTTTCGCTTTAAAGATTACCAAGCTGCAGGTATTCCTGTATTACCCGTGGCGCAAGGTATTGATAAAGCAAAGCGCCATATCGTACTTTACATCGCTGTATACGCATTAGTTGTGATGTTACTGCCAATTACTGGCTACACAGGTGCTGCTTTTATGGCTGTTGCTTGTATTACCAGCTTTTGGTGGTTGCTAATGGCGCTACGTGGTTATCGTCGTAATATTGATATGAGCAGTTGGGCACGTAAAGTGTTCGCATTTTCAATTATTAATATTACAGCGTTAAGCATTGCTATGGCTGTTGATTATCATAGTGTTGCTCCACAGCTATTAACGCTTACCTAATTTAAAATTTTTAACTATTCCAAAGTTAATCCAAAGGCTCGAAAGAGCCTTTTTTTATGCCTAAATATTAAAATAATTGAACATTCGTATACTCGCTCTTTTACTTTTTAAAATCATCAGCATTGTAATAAAGTGGTTTAAGCGTGCCGCAATTAATAAACTTATAGGTAAGCTCATTTTCAGCTGGGACACGTTTTGAGGTACGAAGCTTTTGCATACACGCATTAACTAAATCGACAAAAATAAGATGGTTATAGCTCGGCGCTTTTTGAATTTTATGAATATAAATACGCTCAGTGCCGCTTAGTGTAATCATGTCGTAGTCTTGCCATTGCGATGATTCACTTAAATCTTTTAGTTCTCTGGCATACAGCTGCTTACTCAAGACCAACTCTTTTTTTGAATAAATTAAACTACCACCTTGTTGATAATCACCCTCGTAAATATCGGCAATAATCGTAATTTCTTCACCACGCATTAAATGCTGAATATTAAACGCTTGTGGCTTTACGGTGATTAACTCGGCATTTCTAACAAAGCCTAAAAATGGAACATCGGGGTTTCCTATTTTATAAACAACTTGCACATCATTGGGTAAATTATAGGTGGGTAAATTCATTGCAATAATAGACGAGCCTTGATTAACCAAAGCTATAGGGTGCTCAGCATTGTAAGCGGGGTCTACCGGTGGAAGTTCTGCTTTTTCTTCTTCAGCTGCGGCAAAGCCACTTAAAGTGATTAGTAATAAAGTAAGTAGTAAGCGCATTATAATCTCAATTAATTTATGAGCTTAAATTGTAGTATAAAGTTTATATTACTTATATTTTTAAACTAAATTTAGACCTATATTATTGTTCAGATATGGAGTGCAACAATGTTCGTGCCTTTAAATGTAGATTTGCGTCCTCTGGGTTTGACGTATTAGTCAGCCAAATTACATTGCCTTCTTTATTTACAAACAATGTAGTAGGTGTGCCTCGTATACCTAATTGCTGTGCTATTGCATCGGCTTTTACGGCTGTTTTAAAAGTATAACCTCTATCGCTAAGCGCTTTAGCGGGAGTAGCATCGTCATCTTCTTTAAAGCTCACGGCAATAACTTTTAAGCCCATATCATCAATTTTTTGAAGTGCTGGCTGCAGCTTTTTACAGTACGGACACCACGTTGCCCAAAAGTGTAAAACGTAAGGTTGACCTAATAAATCTTGAGTATTGAGTGGCGACCCATCAGCCATTTGTAAATTTAATGTAGGTAACTTAGGGTATGTTTCTTGCGTACTTTCTTCTTGCGAATAGCTTGTAAAGCTTATAAAAATTAGTGCGATGGCAATAAATAGTTGTTTCATAATATGTTCGTTCTTATTTTACATATTAAATAAGAACGAGAATTTAACATTTTTATTTCAAACTAAAAGCGAGCGGCTTGCTCAACAACAATAGCATGGCGTTTAGCGAGGCGAAGATGGTCTTTATCGTAGCCACCACCTATTACTGTAGCAACGGGTGTGTTGTGTTCAAGGCAGCGTTTTAGCACTAAATGGTCGCGCTTAACTATGCCATCCCAGCTGATATCTAATTTACCCAAGCCATCGCCTTGCCAAATATCAACGCCAGCATCGTAAAGTACCAAGCTTGGGTTTAGCTCTTTAAGTAAATAACTCAAGGTGTCGTCAACTAAGGCAAGGTATTCGTCGTCTTTCATATTATCGACTAAGCCAATATCTAAATCGCTAGCGGATTTTCTAAAAGGGAAGTTTTTTTCACAATGGATAGAACAAGTATAAGCGTATGCTTGATGCTCTAACATTGCGGCTGTGCCATCACCTTGGTGCACGTCTAAATCAAAAATAAGTACGTTAGTTACTTCACCCGATTCAATTAAAGTTTGCGTGGTAAAGGCTAAATCATTAACCATGCAGTAGCCTGAGCCAAAATCGGTATGCGCATGGTGTGTACCACCGGCTAAGTGGCACGCTATACCATGTTTAAGTGCTAAACGAGCTGTTTGCAAAGTACCTTGAGGAGCTGTAAAGGTACGTGCCATAAGCTCTTTTGACCAAGGTAGGCCAATGCGACGCATTGCTTTTTCATCTAAGCGGTTATTCCACAAATCATGTATGTAATTTTCGCAGTGTATTAGCTCAAGTGGCTCTGGCGTGCCTAATATTGGCTCAACCAGGTTATCGCCAATCAAACCAAGCTTTGCTACATGCTGATATAAATGTGCAAACTTACTCATTGCAAAACGATGCTTTGGATCGAAATTAAACGAGTAGTTAGGGTGATACACCAAAGGTAAATGTGGATTTAAAGTCATGTTTGCACAAGTTAAAAAGTTTGCACTATGGTAATCAACTAATCCAAATGAGTCTATTCTTGCGTGTCGTGAATCAACATAGCGAGTTCGCGATGTAATAGTTCGTCATCAGCTAAGTTTAGCTCTATTAAACGCTTTAAATAAGTAATGCTGTCTATATCAATATGGTGGCATTTTAAACCAATATGATCTGCTTCTATATGGCACACCACAACCTCCATTTTTATTTCTATTTCGCTTTGAGGCAGCGAAAAACGCAGAACAGCTTGGCTATTTTGGTTGCCAATAAAAGCATCACATTTAGTGATTAATGCGCCATGCAAAGATACATCAAGTAATTTACATGGGTATTGGTGATCATTAAAAATTACTTGTGCATCGGTTGAAAATAAAACACGAGAAAACTGACGACGATTTTGCATAACCTAATTTAGCCTTACTGTTTTTATAATAAATTAAGCATAGCGGGTAATTCTCTACATGCTAGCAGGATATGCTCCTGTAATGCTGGTGGCATAAAAAAGCCCCGCATAAATGCAGGGCTTAGTATTACTGTAATAAATTAGCTACAGTAAATATTAACCAATTTTTTTGTACTTAATACGTTTAGGTTCAGTTGCTGCTGCACCTAGTGTCTTTTTAAGCCACTCTTCGTATTCAGTATAGTTACCATCAAAGAAGTTAATTTGACCTTCGTCGCGGTAATCTAAAATGTGCGTAGCAATACGGTCAAGGAACCAACGGTCATGCGAGATACACATTACACAACCAGGGAACTCTAAAATAGCGTTCTCTAGTGCACGTAGTGTTTCAACGTCCAAGTCATTGGTTGGCTCATCGAGTAGTAACACATTGCCGCCAGCTTTTAATAACTTAGCAAGGTGTAAACGGTTACGCTCACCACCTGATAGGTCTTTAACAAACTTTTGCTGATCGTTACCTTTAAAGTTAAAGCGACTTACATACGCACGGCTTTGGAACTCAAAGTTACCAATTTTTAGTACGTCTTGGCCGTCTGATATTTCTTGGAAAACAGTTTTGCTTTCGTCCATACCGTCGCGGAACTGATCAACAGTAGCAAGGTGTACGCTTTCGCCAACGGTAATGCTACCGCTGTCTTGCTTTTGCTCACCACTGATCATTTTAAACAGCGTTGATTTACCCGCGCCATTAGCACCAATAATGCCCACAATGGCACCTTTTGGCATGCTAAAGCTTAAATCGTCAATTAAAACGCGATCGCCAAAACTCTTACGAAGGTTAGTTACTTCAAGCACTTGGTCGCCTAAACGTGGGCCAGGTGGAATAAACATCTCGTTAGTTTCGTTACGTTTTTGGTAATCAGACTGCTGCATTTCAGTAAACTGAGCCATACGTGCTTTTGACTTAGCTTGACGACCTTTAGGGTTTGAACGAACCCATTCAAGTTCTTGCGCAATTGATTTTTGACGTGCTTTTTCAGATTTTTGTTCTTGCTGTAAGCGCGCATCTTTTTGTTCAAGCCAAGAAGAGTAGTTACCTTCCCATGGAATACCTTCACCACGGTCAAGCTCCAATATCCAACCCGCTACATTATCAAGGAAGTAACGGTCATGCGTTACCGCCACAACAGTGCCTTCGTAATCGTGTAAGAAGCGCTCTAACCATGCAACCGACTCAGCATCCAAGTGGTTAGTTGGTTCATCGAGAATAAGCATGTCTGGTTTTTCAAGCAATAATCGACATATAGCAACACGACGACGCTCACCACCTGAAAGGTGCTCAATTTTAGCATCCCATTCTGGTAGGCGAAGTGCATCAGCAGCACGCTCTAAAACGTTATCAATGTTGTGACCATCGTGCGCCTGAATAACAGCTTCAAGCTCGCCTTGCTCTTTTGCAAGTGCGTCAAAGTCAGCGTCTTCCATGGCGTATTCGTTATACACTTCGTCAAGGCGTTTAAGTGCGTGTTTAACTTCGCCAACAGCTTCTTCAACAATTTCACGAACTGTTTTGCTTTCGTCTAAAACAGGCTCTTGCGGTAAATAACCAATTTTTGTACCAGGCTGAGGATGTGCATCACCTTCAAAATCTTGGTCAACACCGGCCATAATACGTAGTAACGTAGATTTACCAGAACCGTTTAAACCAAGCACACCAATTTTAGCGCCAGGAAAAAAGTGTAACGAAATATCTTTTAAGATAGTGCGCTTAGGTGGCACAACCTTAGACACTCGACTCATCGAGAATATAAATTTATCAGGTAAAACCATGGAGGAAAGCCTTCAAATAATAATAAAAATTTCAATATTGTATTGTAGTGGCTGACAGGTGAAACAGTCAACGAATGGCGGGTTTTAAAGCACTAAAGCATGCTTGTAAGTAAAGTATAAAATCATGAATAAATTTCATTTAGACATCTATACATCTAGAGGTTGATATTTTTTACTTTCAGTTCATAATTAAGCTTCGGTTTTTATGAGCAGGAGTAAAGTATGCCAATTACAGTAAAAGACGAGTTGCCGGCAATTGCACGTTTACGTCAAGAAAACGTATTTGTAATGCCAAAAACACGTGCAAAAACGCAAGAGATACGCCCAATGCGTTTGGCTATTTTAAACTTAATGCCTAATAAAGTAGAAACCGAAGTTCAGTTTATTCGTTTGCTTGCCAACTCGCCTTTGCAAGTAAACGTAGAACTACTGCGTCTCGACACTCACCGCAGTAGCAGTAATTCAGAAGAGCACCTTGATACCTTTTATCGTTATTTTTCTGAGGTTAAAGACAACAATTACGATGCGTTAATTGTAACCGGTGCGCCACTTGCGCATTTAGAATACGACGATGTAGCGTACTGGGATGAGCTAAAAGTCATTATTGATTGGGCTGAGCAACACGTTACCTCTACGTTATTTTCGTGTTGGGCAGCACATGCAGCGTTATATCACCGTTACAATTTAAAGCGCGATTTAAAAGACGACAAACTGTGTGGCGTATTTACCCACCAATGTTACTTTGATCACGGCGCACTGACTCGCGGATTCGACGACACCTTTTTAGTACCGCACTCACGCTACGGCCACATTGATATAAATAAAATAAACGCCTGTGGCGAGTTAGTAGTACTGGCAGGTTCTGAGCGAGTAGGGGCTTACTTACTTAAAAATAAATCAGGTAGCCAAGTGTTTATAACCGGCCACCCAGAGTACGACGCCGACTCGCTAAAAGCAGAATACGAGCGCGATTGTAAAAAGAGCCCTAATGCACCAAAACCCGAAAATTATTTTCCGGATGACGATGCAACCAAACAACCTTCAAAAACGTGGCAAAGCCATGCTTTTTTACTTTTTTCGAACTGGTTAAATTACTACGTGTACCAAACCACACCGTATGATATTAATTTAGTTAGCCAAGACGTGAGGACTAACAACTATGCCGAATAACGCTCCTACAAATAATAAGCAAGCCGAAATAAGCGCCGCATTAAAAGAACGCATTTTAATTTTAGATGGCGCTATGGGCACCATGATCCAAGATCATAAGCTAGAAGAAGAAGACTATCGCGGAGAGCGTTTTAAAGACTGGCATGTATTAATTAAAGGCAATAACGATTTATTAAGCCTAACCAAGCCCGATTTAATCACTGATATTCATCGTGGTTTTTTATCAGCGGGCGCCGATATTATCGAAACCAACACGTTTAACTCGACCAATATTTCGATGGAAGATTACGACATGGCAAGCTTAAGCCGTGAAATAAACCTAGAGTCGGCTAAATTAGCACGCGCAATTTGCGATGAATTTACGGCTAAAACGCCAGAAAAACCACGCTATGTAGCCGGTGTTTTAGGGCCGACATCTAAAACGTGTTCAATTTCGCCAGACGTAAATGATCCGGGTTACCGAAATGTCACCTTTGATAAGCTGGTTACTGCGTATATTGAATCAACACTTGCATTAATGGAAGGCGGCGCCGATTTAATATTAATCGAAACTATATTCGACACCCTTAACGCAAAAGCGGCCTCGTTTGGCGTAGAAGAAGCCTTTGAGCAAGCAGGGCGCACATTACCAGTTATGATCTCAGGTACTATTACCGACGCATCTGGTCGTACGCTTTCGGGGCAAACAACCGAAGCATTTTATAATTCTATTCGCCATATTAAGCCTATTTCTATTGGTCTAAACTGTGCGCTTGGTCCTGATTTACTGCGCCAGTATGTAGAAGAGTTATCGCGCGTGTGCGAAACCTTTACATCGGTACATCCTAATGCGGGCTTACCAAATGAGTTTGGTGAATACGACTTAGAAGCGGGCGATATGGCAACCGAAATTATCGATTGGGGTAAATCGGGCTTTATTAATATAGTAGGCGGATGCTGTGGCACCACGCCTGCGCATATTCGCGCTTTTGCAAAAGGTTTAGCGGGCGTTAAACCACGCCAACTACCAGAGCTTGAAGTACGCATGCGTTTATCAGGCCTTGAAGCCTGTAACTTAAATTAAGGAGCCAGCATGACCCAACAAATAGCAGTATTTACTAATGTCGGCGAACGTACCAATGTAACGGGTTCTGCCATGTTTAAACGTTTAATCATGGAAGAAGACTTTGAAGCCGCGCTAACAGTGGCCCGCGAACAAGTAGAAAATGGCGCACAGGTTATTGATATAAACATGGACGAAGCCATGTTGGACTCAAAAGCCGCCATGGTTAAGTTTTTAAACTTAATAGCCTCAGAGCCTGATATTTCTCGCGTACCAATTATGGTCGACTCCTCAAAATGGGAAGTAATAGAAGCAGGCTTAAAGTGTATTCAAGGCAAGGCAATTGTTAACTCAATATCGCTAAAAGAGGGTGAAGAGCCGTTTATTCGCCAAGCTAAAATAATAAAACGCTTTGGTGCAGCCGCTGTTGTAATGGCGTTTGATACCGACGGGCAAGCCGACACGGCAGACCGTAAGTTCGCAATATGTGCGCGCAGTTATAAAATATTGGTAGAAGACATTGGCTTTGCGCCAGAAGATATTATATTCGACCCTAATATATTTGCCGTAGCCACCGGTATTGAAGAGCACGACAACTACGCCGTAGAATTTATTGAAGGCACACGCCGCATTAAACAAAACTTACCGCACTGTAAAGTGTCGGGTGGTGTATCAAATGTATCGTTTTCGTTTAGGGGTAATAACCCTGTACGTGAAGCTATTCACTCGGTGTTTTTATATCATGCCATTCAAGCGGGTATGGACATGGGTATTGTAAATGCGGGGCAACTAGCCGTTTACGATGATATACCAGAAGAGTTACGTAAAGCCGTTACAGACGTAATACTTAACACCGACTCTGGCGCAGGCGAGCGTTTAGTAGAGCTTGCACCAAAATACTCGGGTATGGCGCAAGCCGAGCGAGTAGAAGATTTAGAGTGGCGCACATGGCCTGTTGCAAAACGCCTTGAGCACGCGCTTGTAAAAGGTATTACTACCTTTATAGATGAAGATACCGAAGAATGCCGCGCCGCAGCAGCTAAACCTATTCACGTAATTGAAGGGCCGTTAATGGACGGCATGAACGTAGTAGGTGACTTATTTGGCGCAGGTAAAATGTTTTTACCACAAGTTGTTAAATCGGCGCGTGTAATGAAGCGAGCCGTAGCCTACCTAGACCCATACATTGAGCTTGAAAAAGAAGAAGGCTCAACTAACGGTAAAATAGTAATGGCGACCGTAAAAGGTGACGTACACGACATAGGTAAAAATATTGTGGGTGTTGTACTGCAATGTAATAACTATGAAGTAATCGATTTAGGTGTAATGGTACCGGCTGATAAAATATTGCAAACCGCCATCGACGAAAAAGCCGATATTATTGGATTATCGGGCTTAATTACCCCATCGCTTGACGAAATGGTACATGTAGCAAAAGAAATGAAACGCCGTGGTTTTGAACTGCCGCTGTTAATTGGTGGAGCTACTACTTCTAAAGCGCACACCGCAGTAAAAATTGAGCCGCAATATGACAAAGGCGTAGTGTATGTAAGTAATGCCAGCCGTGCGGTAGGTGTAGTATCTAATTTATTATCAAAAGAGCATAAGCCTGGTTTTTTAGAAAAAACCCAAGCTGAATATGTAAAAGTACGCGAGCAACAAGCGCGTAAAAAACCTCGCTCTAAGCCTGTTACAATCCAGCGCGCACGCGATAACGCAGCGGTGCTTGATTGGGATAACTACACGCCACCGGTGCCTAAAAAGCTCGGCGTGATCGAGTTTAAAAACGTATCAATTGCCACTTTGCGTAAATACATAGATTGGACGCCATACTTTATGACGTGGTCAATCGCCGGTAAATACCCACGCATAATGACCGACGAAGTAGTAGGCGAGCAAGCGCAAAGCTTATTTAAAGACGCTAACGACATGTTAGACGACCTTGAAAAAGCAGGCAGTTTGCAACCACTTGGCGTAATAGGTTTATTCCCTGCTAACCGCGTTGGGGACGACATAGAAATATACACCGACGAAACACGCAAAGAGCTGTTAACTACCTCGTGCCATTTACGTCAGCAAACCGAAAAAACCGACTTTGCTAACTACTGCCTAGCCGACTACATAGCACCCAAAGGCACACCAGACTATTTTGGCGCGTTTGCAGTAACGGGCGGTTTAGAAGAAGACGACTTAGCAAATGCGTTTGACGCACAGCAAGACGATTACAACAAAATAATGATTAAAGCGGTTGCCGACAGACTCGCCGAAGCGTTTGCCGAATACCTACACGAAAAAGTACGTAAAGAGTATTGGGGTTTTGCACCAGACGAAAACCTAGCAAACGATGAGCTAATACGCGAAAACTACCAAGGTATTCGCCCAGCGCCAGGTTACCCAGCGTGCCCAGAGCACACCGAGAAAAAGAAAATTTGGCAGTTGCTCGATACCGAAAAACGCATTGGCATGCAGCTAACTAGCTCGTACGCCATGTGGCCAGGTGCTGCTGTTTCAGGTTGGTACTTCTCACACCCAGAAGCTAAGTACTACGCAGTAGCAGCGGTACAACGTGACCAAGTAGAAGATTACGCTAAACGAACTAATATGACGCTAGCAGAAGCTGAAAGATGGCTATCGCCTAATTTGGGGTATGATCCGGAGTAATAGAACAGCTGTCAGTTAAAATAAAAGCGAGCCTAATTAAGCTCGCTTTTGGCATAAAGTTATTTACCTAAACTTAAATTTGTTTTTTTACGTTGACGAGTTTTTAATTATAAGTAAACTCATTATATAAAAATTAAGTTTAGGTGTTTTACTATGGCAAGAATTAGAGTTCCCAAACCATTAAACGAGTTACTATCTATTACACCTTCTGATGAGTTTATTCCACTTTTAGGGCAGTTTGGTCCTACAAATTCAGAAGGGAAATATCTCCACTGGGATAAATTTATATGGCGTATACCTAAAGATATATCAGAACAAGCTGCTTGGGTAGCTACGAAGCTGTCAAGGAAAACTATATCAAAAAAAATATCATTAGTTGCAGAAAAAAATAAACAATTCACTTACTGTATTCCAGATTCACTTCATGCATTACTTCATCAGATCGATAAATTATCTGGTGGTGGGCATGCAATTGGTGATGGTTCATTTATTACTACAAAAGAAAAAGATAGGTACCTGGTTAAGAGCTTAATGATGGAAGAAGCAATAACATCTTCTCAACTCGAAGGCGCATCTACAACGAGGAAAATAGCGAAAGAAATGCTTGAAACAAAAAGGCAACCTATCGATAAATCTGAACAAATGATTTTCAATAATTACCTTTTGATGAAAAAAGCACTAGAGAGAAAAGATGAAGCTCTTTCTATAGAGCTAATACTAGAGCTTCATGCAATTGCTACATATAAAGCTATTGATAATGATGCGATTTCAGGAGCTTTAAGAGAAGACAATGATATAGCAGTTTCAAACCTCTACAATGAATTAGCGCATACACCTCCATGCTTCTCTTCTTTAAAGGAAAGGTTATTATCTTTATGTGATTTTGCAAATGAAAAGCATGATGGGGCTAATAGCGACACGTTTATACATCCATTAGTTAAAGCGATTATTTTACATTTCATGATCGGTTACATTCATCCTTTTGGGGATGGGAATGGAAGAACTGCCAGAGCTATTTTTTATTGGTATATGCTCAGTTCTGGTTATTGGTTATTTGAATATGTGTCAATTAGTAAGCTAATCCAAGAAAAGAGAAGTGATTATGATGCAGCATTTGTTTACACAGAAACAGACGAATTTGACTTAACTTACTTTATTTATCATCAAGTTGATGTTGTCATGAAAGCGGTTAATTCATTAAATACTCACATAGAATCTAAAAAAAGTGAATTTTATCAATTCATGGAGTGGATCGAAAAAAGCCCTCTATCAAAGAACTTCAAGCGAGGTCAATTAGAGTTGCTCAAAGAAGCTGTAAAGCATCCAGGTAAAATATTTACTACTAAACAGGTTTCCATAGAATTTGATATTAATGAGAACACAGCAAGAACATATTTAAATGGATTAGTTGATGCAGATCTTTTAATTGCTACGAAAAGTAAAAAAAGCAAAGCTATTAGATATTTATCTCCTGCAGGGTTAAGAGAAAAACTAAAAATATAATTAGTTTCGTTATATTAGAACCTTTAAATGAAGATCAGGTTCAACTTTGAAGGGCATTACCACATAGTATTGTGGTTATGCCTACTTTTTACATCTAGCACATTTGCTCTTGAGCAAAAATATCACGAGTTCGTTTTACCTGTTATTGCAGCCTTTGCAGATCACGATAAACCTGTAATTGCTGCACTTATTCGTTACCCGCTAAAACGACGATATCCGATACCTGACATTAAAGATGAGGCTGAGCTTATTAACCGCTTTGATGAAGTATTTAATGATGAGCTAGTGGCAGTTATTGCCAGTTCAAACATTGATACTGATTGGGATAAAGTAGGTTGGCGCGGCATTATGCTAAATAACGGCGTTATGTGGGTCGATACTGACGGTAAAATTATTGCAATAAATACACAAAATGCCAAAGAGGAGGCACTTGCTAAAAGCTTAATCGAACAAGGTAAGCAATCCTTGCACGCAAGTATTAATACTTTTGAAAAACCAGTACTTGATTGGAAAACGGCTAACTACCATATTCGTGTTGATGATTTAGGCGAGCATAATTATCGGTATGTATCGTGAGGTATTAATAAAAAACCAAGCGACAAGCCTGATATGGTTTTACTAAATGGCGATATTACATTTGAGGGTAGCGGCGGGAATCATCACTATACGTTTAAAAATGGTCGCTATAGTTATGTGCTACAAGTAACTATTATTGGCTGCGATACATCACCACCAGGTTGGCTTGAAGTTTATAAAGACGATGAGCGATTACTATTTGAAAATGTTATAAGCACTCATTAATGTATGTTTTAGTATGCTTGATAATGTAGAACTGTTTTTAACAGTAAAACGTTCTAATAATTAGTATTTTTATAAAACAGATCTAAGTGGTAGGCTTAAAGTAGTAAGTATAAAATAGTAAGCAATTAAAAATAGTTCTCGCGCAACAAGGAACCCTCCTGTAAAGCGCTTTGCCAAGGAGTTTAGTATGATCACGCTTACCATTAATGGTAATAAACATGAGTTTTCTGGCGATCCGTCAACGCCAGTATTATGGTATCTCCGAGACGAATTGAATTTAACCGGCCCTAAATTTGGCTGTGGTATGGCTCAGTGCGGTGCGTGTACTGTGCATATTGATGGGGTAGCTCAGCGCTCGTGTGTATTACCTGTAGCGGCAGTAGCGGGTCTTTCAATTACAACAATTGAAGGGTTAAGCGAGCAGGGCGACCATCCAGTACAACAAGCATGGGTTGAGCATAAAGTACCGCAGTGTGGTTTTTGCCAGTGCGGCCAAATGATGCAAGCTGCAAGCTTATTAGCTGCCAATCCAAACCCTACCGATGATGAAATAGTAAGTAATATGTCGGGAAATATTTGCCGTTGTGGTACATACCCGCGCATTCATAAAGCAATTAAATCAGCCGCTAAAACAATGGCGAGTGTTCAGTATTTTGACCCAAATGAACAAGGGGAAGAAGTATGAACCAAGATAATAAATATTTTGATTTAAACCGCCGTAAGTTTTTAAAAACTAGCGCAATAGGTGCATTGGTACTTGGTACTTATTTTGTAGGCAGTGCGCCAAGAGCGATTGCGGGTGTGTTAGAGCAGCCATCTGAGCTGGCAAAACGCGCAAACTTATTTATTGCACTGCGCCCAGACGGCATGGTTGAAATAACGTGCCATCGCTCTGAAATGGGTCAGCAAATTCGCACCGCGATTGCACAAATAGTTGCCGATGAAATGGAAGCCGCGTGGGATAAGGTTATTGTTATTCAGGGTAAGGGCGACCCTAAATACGGCGATCAAAATACCGATGGCTCGCGCAGTATTCGCTACAACATGCAGCGCCTGCGTGAAATGGGCGCAAGTGTACGTTACATGATGCAGCATGCTGCCGCTAAGTTTTGGAAAGTTGATCCACGAACCTGTACTGCTAATCAACACGTTGTTACACACAGCTCAGGTAAATCGCTTACTTATAAAGATTTAATCGACTTAGCGCTTACAATAACGCCACCAGAAGCTGACAAACTAACGCTTAAAACACGCAAAGAATGGCGTTATATTAATACCGGCATGGCGCACATAGATTTAGCCGATTTAGTAACAGGTAAAGCTATATTTGCAGCCGATGTACGCGAACCACAAGCGCTGGTGGCTATAATTGAACGCCCGCCGGTAGTAGGCGGTGTTGTTAAGTCGTTTGATGCCAGTGCTACAAAAGCGATAAACGGCGTTATAGATGTTATTGAAATACCTGCACCAAAAGGCGCACCGCAGTTTCAGCCAAAAGGTGGCATTGCGATTATAGCTAAAAACACATGGGCTGCATGGCAAGGGCGTAAAGCATTAAAAGTCGTGTGGGATGATGGCAAAAATGGCGATTACAATTCAGAAGAATTTAAAAAGTCATTATTACAAACAGTACAAACTCCACAGGCAAACATACGTGATAAAGGCGATGCCATGGGCGTGTTGGCTAAATCGAGCAATAAATTGGTAGCTGATTATTACGCACCGCATCTTGCTCAAGCACCAATGGAGCCGCCTTGTGCAACAGCTATGTACAACAAAGACAGTGTTGATATATGGGCTGCTACGCAAAATCCACAAGCCGATATGAAAACAGTGGCGGCAATGCTTGGCATGGATGAGAGCAAAATTAATGTTCACGTTACCATGTTAGGAGGCGGTTTTGGGCGTAAGTCAAAACCTGACTTTTCAGCAGAAGCAGCTTACCTTTCAATGAAAGTAGGCAAACCTATTCGTGTGCAATGGACGCGTGAAGACGACATACAACATGGTTTTTACCATGCGGTTTCGGCTCAGCACATTGAAGCATCGCTAGATAAAAATGGCGCTATAGAATCTTATTTACACCGCACCGCGTTTTCACCGATCACCTCTACCTTTTCAGAAGGGGCGACTACGCCAGGAAGCTTTGAACTGCGCTTAGGATTTACCGATAACCCTATTAACACACCTAATATGAAGTTAGAAAACGGTGATGCGCCTGCTAAAGCACGAATTGGTTGGATGCGTTCTGTATCAAATATTTTTCATGCCTTTGCTATTCAGTCATTTATTGGTGAAGCAGCGCACAAAGCCGGTCGCGACCAAAAAGACTATTTACTAGACACTATAGGTCCGAGTCGTATTGTTGATGTAACAGAGCAAAATGCTACATACGATAATTACGGTGGCGATAAAGCGGTTTATCCTCTAGATATTGGCAGACTGCGCCATGTTATTGAAAAAGTAGCTGACATGAGTAAATGGGGGCGAGAGCTTCCTAAAGGTCGAGGTTTAGGCATAGCAGCACACAGAAGCTTTTTAACTTATGTAGCTACGGTAGTTGAAGTAGAAGTGTCGGATGCTGGCGATTTAAAAGTAATTAAGTCGTGGGTTGCCATTGATGCGGGTACGGTTGTAAACACCGACACCGTTAAAAACCAAACCCAAGGTGGCTCTATTTACGGTATTACAACTGCAATCAGCGATGGTATTACCTTTGATAAAGGGCGCGTACAGCAAAGTAATTTTCATGATTATCGCGTACCGCGTATGAGCGACGCACCTCTTGAGATTGACGTTGAAATTGTACAAAGCGATGCACCACCAGCAGGGGTAGGCGAGCCGTCTACACCAGTTTATGCGCCAGCATTATGTAATGCTATTTTTGCAGCGTGCGGAAAGCGTATTAGGCAGTTACCGATTGGTAACCAATTAAAAGCGTAGCTAAATAACCTACAGCTTAAACAAAAAAACCGCCAAATGGCGGTTTTTTTAAAAGCGGTTAACGCGGTTTAACGACCTTTTTCAAACTCATCAACTTCACGCTCTGCTTCTTCTTTAGATTTACCGTATTGCTGCTGAATTTTACCAACTAGCTCTGTACGGCTACCTTCAATTTTATCTAAATCGTCGTTGGTAAGATCGCCCCATTTTTGTTGAGCCTTACCTTTAAGTTCTTTCCAATTACCTTCGATACGATCGCTGTTCATAAGTTTATCCTTACTTTAGGTTAGTGAATTAACTGTCAGTTATAAAGTAGCAAGCCTTGTACCAAGGAATAATAATGGTTTTATTGTTTTTATTATCAGTTGGTTATATTTTTATGTTGAGCGATTTTGTTTTTAATATTGCGCTATTTATTAAAAAATATACATAGCAGCCTGTAATTATTGCTGACATAAGTTACGCCGCTTTGATGTAACTCATTCTTAAATTTTTGTTTTAAGCTAATATGCAGGTATTAAACAAAGTAGTTAACCTGAGTGAGTTATGAATACAAAAACGTGTGAATACGGAGTGGGTGACTGCTCATACAAAATGGCAGGTGAGTTAGCAGGTATTACACAATTGGTGAATGCGTTTTACGATAATATGGACGCTTTAAAAGAGGCTGAGCATATAAGGAGTATGCATTCAAAAGACTTATCGGCATCACGTAAAAAGCTCGCTTATTTTTTGTCGGGCTGGTTAGGTGGTCCTAAATTATACGCTGAACATTTTGGCAGTATTAACATTCCTCAAGCGCATAAACATTTACATGTAGGAATTGAGCAAAGTGATGCATGGCTTTTGTGCATGCAAAAAGCGGTTGATGAGCAACCTTATGAAGCACCATTTAAAATTTACTTAATGCAGCAATTACGAGTGCCTGCAGAGCGAATTAGATTAGTATCGGGTAGTTAATAGCAATTATTAATAAACATCAACCGCAGCTAGGCTTTGGTTTTTTGTTACAATGCCTGCAAAGCAATTTAGGGTAAATAGCTGTGCTGCCTGTTCAAGACATATATCAACAACTCGTTACTACATTACAAAGTAATCCTATTACGTTATTACAAGCGCCGCCTGGTGCGGGTAAATCTACGTGGTTGCCGCTGCAACTAATGCGCGATGGGCATTTTAAACGTATTGTAATGCTAGAGCCTCGCCGTTTAGCTGCTCGTAATATTGCCAGCTACCTAGCAAAGTGCCAAAACGAGAGTGTTGGGCAAAGTGTGGGCTTGCGGATTAGGGGCGAGAGTAAAGTAAGCGCTAATACGCTTCTTGAAATAGTTACCGAAGGCATGCTAACGCGCATGCTGCAAAACGATCCCGAATTAAGCGATATTGATTTACTGATATTTGATGAATTTCATGAGCGTTCAATTGCAGCCGATACCTCACTTGCCTTTGCGCTCGAGACCCAAAGTGCGCTGCGTGAAGATTTAACCATTATGCTTATGTCGGCAACTCTTGATACTGAGCGTTATACAGCGTTTTTTGACTGCCCTGTAATTCAATCAAGCGGTCGCAGCTACCCAATAGACGAAGTATACATACCCATAAAAGATGAAAGCCGTTGGCTTGATGCAATTCCTACCATAATAAAACAAGCACTTAATGAGCAAACAGGCAGTGCGTTGGTATTTTTACCTGGGCAATTTGAGATACTACGCGTGCAGCAAGCACTTAGCGATTTACCCAGTAACTGCCAAGTTGCAACGTTATTTGGCGAGCAAGATAAAACCAATCAGCAAGCTGCTATTGCTCCTGCACCAAACGGCATGCGCAAAGTAGTGCTTACCACCAATGTAGCCGAAACCAGTTTAACTATTGAAGGCATACGCATTGTAATTGACAGCGGCAAGCGCCGTGCAGCTACCTTTAATTTAAAAACAGGGGTTACTGAGCTCACAACACAAAGTATATCGCGCTCGTCTGCTGTGCAACGTGCAGGGCGTGCAGGGCGAATAGAGCCGGGCATTGTTTATCGAATTGGCTCAAAGCAAACCTTTGAGCGACGTAATAGCCACGACAATCCCGAAATACTCACATCAGACATAAGCCAACTTATGCTTGAGGCAAAGCAGTGGGGAGCCAGTATTGATGAGCTAACCTTGCTCGATAAGCCCACTGAGCAACAATGCGAGCAAGCAAGTAACCTGCTCAACATGCTTGAAGCTATTGATAGCAAAGGTAAGCTCACACCGCTTGGCAGTAAAATGTTAGGTTTTGGTGCTGATATTCGTTTGGCGCATATGCTATTAAAAGCACAAATACTTGATGACCAACTCCCTGGTATTTTTAGGCTCGCTATTTATTTAGTGGCATTACTTGAGAGCCGAGTAAACAGTGCAAACGAGTTGAGTTTAGCGTTGCATAGCCAACAGCAACGTCCGCATCCGGTATTTAAACAGCAGTTAAAATATTGGCAAAGCCGCTTAAAAGTAAAAGACGAAAACAGCGAATTAAATACGCATTATATTAGTTTGCTAGTGGCATTGGCGTACCCAGATCGCATCGCTAAAAAACGCGGTAATGGTTACCTACTTGCCAATGGTGCAGGTGCTGAGTTAAATGCCGATTACTGGCACAACGACGATTACTTAGCTATAGCAACCATGGGCGGGCACAAAGGAGGGCGTATATTTGCAGCCACCGCGCTTAACCCATTTGAGTTACAAGAATTTTTACCGCATTTATTTAGTGAACTTACTCGCTGTGAGTTTGACGAAAAATCAGCACGTTTTATTCATCAAGATGAAGTAAAGCTCGGGGCTATAACGCTCAGCAGCCAGCCTAGTAAACAAAAACTAGATAAGAGCGAGCGCGCTAAAGCGTGGCTAAACTTATTTGCTAAACACGGTTTTGCATTATTTAACGAGCAACCTGATGCGCAGCAATTGCTGATACGTATGAGTCTAGCAAGTAAGTTATTACCCGATAAATTTCCAAAAACAAATGAGCAACAACTCATTCAAAATGCAGCGCAGTGGCTAAGCGTGTTTTTAGAAGATATTAAAACGCTCACGCAGCTTAAAAAGTTTAACTACTTTGAAGCATTACAAAACTGTTTTGATTGGCAACAACAAACCGCGTTAAAAGCACTGTTACCACTGCGCTTAACGGTGCCAAGTGGCTCAAATATAAAAATAGAATACCAGCTTGATGGCCCCGCAAAGCTAAGCGTGCGTATGCAAGAAGTTTACGGCTTGACCAGTACGCCTATGCTTGCCAACGGTAAACTGCCACTGCTTATGGAGTTGTTATCGCCAGGTAAACGCTCACTGCAACTTACTCAAGATTTAGCACACTTTTGGGCTAGCAGTTACCGCGATGTGCAAAAGGAAATGAAAGGTCGTTACCCTAAGCATTTTTGGCCAGACGACCCTGCCAACAGCGTTGCAACGAATAGAGTTAAGAGCAAAATGTAGATGTTAGTTACTTAAAGTTATTTGTTTTATTATTGAGCGTATTAATATAGTGTACCTATAAATGAATCAATATTTTTAACTACAGGGAAGTAAGTGATGAAGCTACTTTTAACGTTAGGCTTGGCCTTAGTAACTGCTTTTTCGGCTTATGCTGAAAAGCCACTCGACTTAAATGCGTTTGCGCAGCAGTACTATAAAACAATGACCGCCACACAAGCACCTAACGCAGGTGCTAAAGAGCTTGAGGCTTACCTTGCATTGTTAACCGATGATATTGGCAATCAGCATATTCCGTATCAACCGGATGACTCACGTACTCCAGATGGTAAAAAGCAGATGCGCAAAGGTATGAGTTTTTACTTAGGTGCGCACACATTGTTTGAAAGCACACTGCTTAATACATTTGTATTTAACGATACAGGCTTTGCTATTCGTTATAAGAGTCATGCAAAGGGCATTCACCCGCAAAGTAAGCAGCCAATAGAATACACCTCCACAATGATGGAAGTAATAGAAGTTGAAAACGGTAAAGTGGCGATGATCCGCAAGTATCACGAATAACAAATAAGGATATATATGAAACATTTACTTATCGCACTATCAATATTAATGCTTAGTGCATGCGCTAGTACAAAAAGTGATTTTAGATTTGATGGCTCTACACCAGAGACAACTCAAATGGGAGTTAATAAAATTTTAAAAGCATTAAAGCCTCAAGATTCCATGCGTTTTTTAGGCGCTTTAATCGCAATTCAATTTTCTGACGTGCAAAGCTTAGACGATATTATGGGCGACCCGACCATGATGGGGGAAATGAATTATTTTATTATTGGCAAAAAAATAGATGGTTTAAATTATTACGAAGTACTGGAGCTTGCGAGTTCGTCTCCATCAAAAGTTGAATTTTCTGTAGTGGAATAATTTCAGCTTTTTGTACTACTTTAAATGTGTAATACCAATCCGCAATAATACTTAATCATTTTGCGGGGCTAAACGTGTCGCTACCTGCGTTAAAAAATTCTCATTTAGAACAACTAAATAGCGAATTTTTTGCCTAGCTATCAACACGTTTTTCCGCCCTCAAAATAGACCACTTAATTAAGCGAATTGGTATAATTTTATGTCTATATTAAATATATTATTGAAAGGGCTAAAGTTTTAACGCTATAAAATTTAATAGTAAACTTTGTTTATTCCTGCTCATGAATTTATACTACGCTTTAGTAAGAAGCTAATTATTTATTATTTAGTTACAGGGAGTCTAAAATATAAAAATGTAAGCTACTTTGACTTAATTTTACACGATTAGATAGAGACTATGACATTAAGATTTTTTGTAATAATAGGTACTTTGATTTTAATGTGCTTTGTAACAAGTTTATTAGTAGGGTACCGCTATTTCTTTAGCCTGCCGACCATAAACACTAGTATTGAAGATTATCAAAATCGTGAATTATTAAGTCTTAAAATTGCGCTTGATAGAGAGTTTATATTTTTAGAAACACTCAATTATGACTACGCCGTATGGGACGATACCTATAATTACATGGCTGATTTTGACGTAGAATATGTAGATTCAAACTTTGTAGGTGACACCTTCTACTCTCTCAAAATTGATGGTGTGTTTATTTACGATATAAACTTTAATATGGTTTACGGGCAAGCGTATAATTATATTAAACATACTGAGTTTGATGCGCCTGATTTAGATTTACAGGTTAATAAATTAAACCGCGCAATTATTCCTAATTCAAAAGCCTCTGAAGACGACAACAGTTTAAGCCATTCTGGTTTTTTGCAAACAGCGGACGGCCCTGTCATGTTTGCATCGCATGTAATAAAGCGAACAGATAAAACAGGTGAGCCTGTTGGTAGTATTGTTTTTATAAAAAAAGTAAGACCGTCGTTGATCAAGTCCTTAGCTGAGATTGCACAAGTGGAGCTTAGCTACTTACAAATAGAACAGGCTAGTTCTTTAAACGATATTGCGACGCTTAAAGGGAGCCTCCAAGGAGAGGACATTGCCACTCAAAGGAAAAGGGTGATTCTAGATATAAACGGTAATCCACTTCTTGCTTTGAACATTAAGCACCACCATCAAACACTGCCAGTTTTATTTGATCACTATTTAAAACTTATTTTGTTAATGTTTTTTGTAATGTCACTTTTGAGTTTCTATATTGTAAATCGTTACTTTATTGAACCACTTATTAACGGTGCGTCCGCTATCAATTCAATGTTGGTTAAAAACGATTTACAGCCTCTGAGATTCAGTAATAAATTTTTAGAAATGCGCGTTTTAATTAGCGGGTTTAATGCATTAATTAAACAAGTTAAAGATCAAAATTTTAAGCTTGAAAAAATAAGTAAAATTGATGGGTTAACCCAAATTTACAACAGGCGTGCCTTTGACGAAATTATTGTGGCGCAATGGGAACAGGCTCAACAGCAAAAAAATGCCTTTGGAATAATATTACTTGATGTAGACCATTTCAAAAATTATAACGATTTTTATGGTCACCAAGGCGGAGACAACGTTTTACAAGCTCTTGCCCAAAAGCTAAAGCAAGTAGCTAAGCAAAACACAGGTACAGTGGCGCGCTATGGCGGCGAAGAGTTCATATTATTCTTTAAACAGCTTTCTTATGAAGAGTTTGTAGATATATCTCAGCAATTGCTTTTGGCGGTTAGGGAATTAAATCTACCTCATGAAGCGTCGCCTGTACGTGAATATTTAACAATTAGTGCTGGGTGTGTATTTGCTACAAAAGAAACCTTAAGTAGTAATAATGTGTCTATGCAATCACTAATTAAAGAAGCTGACATAATGCTTTACGAAGCGAAAAACTCAGGTAGAGATAAAACATCAATCAAATCTATATAATTCAAGTGAATTATTAAAGATGCATCAGCTGTTTTTTATTATAAAACGCTTAAACCTCTTTCCCGCCATGGCTCTGTGCTAGGTCGTCAAGTTCGGCGCAAGTGTAATCAAAACCACTTTCGTCGTATTCGTATGTCACTTTTACACTATCGCCGCCATTAAAAAGTCGTGTTTTTACATCGTTAACCGGCCAGTCTTTCAGCTCGTGTAAAAACCGGTTAGCAACTTGTGAAGATTCAAAACAATAGCGAATTTCTGTTTTCATAAATAATAAAGCTCTGGCTGTTTACCCCTGCAGCTAGTGCATTATTAATGGGGCGTTCATGATTCGGTTACAAAAAATAAAGAGTTAAATTGTAAATTTTGTGTTTCAATAAATGCATCAAACTCGGTACACACTAACGTACTTTAATTAACAAATGATGACGACTTTACATGCATTATAAATTTGCTCTGATCGCAAGCACTGTTTTTATACTAAGCGCTTGCGGTGGTTCAGGCTCAGATGATACGCCAACCGTTAACGGAAATAAAATCCCCATTTTGTCAGTCGCTGATATTCCTAGTGAATTAAGTAAGGGCCAAACAATTGAGCTAACAGCAACAGCCAGTGATAAAGACGGCACTATTACATCGGTTGTATGGCAACAAACGCAAGGGCCTGAACTAATTAGCGGGCCTTTAGAGGCAGTAACCACCTCAGTAACACTGCTAAATGCGCAAAGTTATAAGCCTGTTAATTACGCTTTTTCGGTCACAGCAACCGACAATGAAGGAGCAAGCAGTGTAAAAACGCTGAGCTTTATAGCGCGCAATAATATGGATGAGATTAGCGCCGCACGGTTACTACACCAAGCAACAATGGGGCCTAAGCTTAGTGAAATACAAAACGCACAAGGTTTAAGCGAGCAGCAATGGCTTGATAAACAAATAGCGCTACCTATTAATTATCACCGTGATTATTTAGTAAAGCTAAATGACGATGACGACTTTAAATACATAAGCCGCATAGATGCATGGTGGAAAGCAGTAATGCAAAGTGACGATCAACTTCGTCAACGTGTTGCGTTTGCGTTAAGTGAAATATTAGTGGTGTCGGATGAAAATAGTGCCTTAAGAGGCCAACCTGAGGGCATGATCACTTATTACGATTTGCTACTCAAACATGCCTTTGGTAATTATCGTGACTTACTCGAAGATGTGACGCTTTCGCCTATTATGGGGACTTACTTAAGCCATTTGGGTAACGAAAAAGCAGACGATGCACTTAATATTCGCCCAGACGAAAATTACGCACGTGAAGTAATGCAGTTATTTACTATTGGCCTTGAAGAGCTAAACCTGGATGGCAGCGCCAAGCTTGATGCACAAGGTAATACCATTGCCACTTACGGACAGGTAGAAATAGAGGGTTTTGCACGCGTATTTACAGGTTGGACGTTTGCCGATAGTGAAACATTTAAGCGCAAAAGTCGTGATTATATTAAGCCAATGGAAGCATTTGACGAGTACCATTCTAGTAAACAAAAAACCTTACTAAATGGCGAGGTTATACCACAAGGTTATGCAGCAGAAGAGTCATTGCAAATAGCGCTCGATAATTTATTTAATCATCAAAATGTTGCGCCATTTATTACTAAGCAACTTATTCAGCGATTAATTACGTCAAACCCAACACCCCAATACGTTGAGCGAGTAGCTAATGTATTTATTGATAACGGTGCTGGTGTACGCGGCGATTTAGCGGCTGTAGTAAAGGCTATTTACTTAGATGATGAAGCTCGGCATTTTGGCTCAGTGCTTAATTACCAAGGTAAAATTAAAGAGCCTATTTTAAAAACTGTACAGTTTTGGCGAAATCTCGATGCTAAATCTTTGGCTGGTTACTATAAAACATGGAATTTAATAAATAACTACGGGCAAGGGCCCATGCAGTCGGCTTCGGTATTTAACTTTTTTAGGCCTGATTATCAAACCGCAGCTTTACGAAATGAAGGTATTGTTGCGCCAGAATTACAAATAGCAAACGATGCAACACTGATTGGCACCATGAACGCGCTTTACGCAAGTTTAGTGTGGAGTACCGCAGAAGCGCACAGTGATTTAAATTCAAATGGTATTTATGTTTATGTTCAAGACGACATGAATGTTTTAGAGAAAAACGGTGTTAGCGCGCTATTAACTCAGTACAACACGCTATATTTTGCAGGCGCAATGAGCAGTGACACACGCCAAGCATTATTTGATTTAGATGCCTATTTTAATGAAGAGCAATACCGTGAACGGGTTTCGTATTTATTATATATGATTGCTATTTCACCTGAATTTAACGTGCAGTATTAGGAGCGCATAATGAGCATTAATAGAAGAGAGTTTTTGTCGTTATGTGTAAAAGGCAGCGTATCGGCCGCCGCGTTAACAAGCCTGCAATTACAAGCGTTAACTGGAGCGACTAATGCTGTTGAGCTAGGTGATTACAAAGCATTAGTGTGTGTTTATTTATACGGAGGGAATGATTCGTTAAATATGCTAGTTCCGCTTGAAGGCGAGCAACGTAGTGTTTACGAGCAAAGTAGGCAGAACCTAGCGGTAGAGAGCCCACTTGAGTTAAGTATTAAAAGCCAGTTTGCCGGTGGAGTCGGTATTCATCCCTCACTTGAACCTATACAAAGTGTATTTGAATCTCAAAATTTAGCATTTATAGGCGGGGTAGGTACTTTACTCGCTCCCACGACATTGAGTGACTATAAAAATAAAACAGTAGGCTTGCCTAAGCATTTGTTTTCGCATAACGATCAGCAGGCTGCGTGGATGTATGGTAGAGAAAAACAATCACTTAACAGTGGGTGGGGCGCACGACTTTTAGAACGTTTAGAGTTACAAGATGAGTTTGCAGCTAATGTATCACTCGACGGTACTAACCTATGGCAAACGGGAAGTGCTAGCAATGCATTTGCGCTTAACAAAAGTGGCATTAGTAGTATTAACGCGTTTGGAGGGTATCAACCTCGTAGCGAGCACGTAACTTCTATTATGAACCGCTTACTAGGCAATACGAGCCATCCGTTAAGTACAGCTTATGCCAATGGCTTAACAAGTGCGATAAATAACACTCAAGCAATGAACAGCGCGTTAGAAAGCGCGCCTGCACTTATTACCCCATTTAGCGATAATAGCCTTAGTGAGCAATTTGCAGCAGTAGCTAAAACAATTAGCGTACAGGCAAAATTGAGCACTCAGCGCCAAGTGTTTTTTGTTTCTATGGGGGGGTATGATACGCACGATAACCAATTAACAACGCACCCTGCTTTATTAAATACGTTAGCTCAAGGGTTAAGTGAATTTGATAGCGCGATGAAAGAGCTTGATATGGCTGATAAAGTGACTGCGTTTACTATGTCTGATTTTGGTCGCACGTTGACCTCAAATGGCGATGGTACTGACCATGGTTGGGCAGGAAACCAAATAGTAATGGGCGGCGCAGTAAAAGGCGGCAATATATATGGCGAGCTACTAACGCAACATTTGGATGGCCCACAAGATACCGGTGGCGGGCGTTTAATTCCAAGTGTTGCAAATGAGCAGTACTTTGCCACATTGGCTCAGTGGTTTGGTGTGCCAAGCTCTGAGCTTGTTGATATTTTTCCAAACTTGAGTAACTTTGATCACACAACATTGGACTTTTTTGTGTAATTAGTCGCTAATAGTAATCTAAAAGCACTTGTTAGTAGTATAAGCTACTGGTTAATAGTGCTTATCTGTTTTAATAATAAAAATCACACACAATATAGGAATCATAAAATGAAAGTTTTAGTGAGCTTAGTTAGTTTAATCGCTTTTTTACTCGTCATACTGCCAGGGCCTTTGTATAAATTTGGTATTGTAGAATTAGGTGTTGCGTTTACGGGGTTTAAATTTGGCGTTTATGCTGGTGGCGCTGCATTGGTGCTACTTATAGTACAAGCGTTATTTATGCGTAAAACGTTAACGCTAAGCAGTGGTGTTATTGCACTTGTATTTTCGGTTGTGGCTATTGCTATGCCACTTAATATGATGAACAAGGCTGAAGGTGTACCGGCAATTCATGACATTTCAACTGATTTAGTTAATCCACCAAAATTTGTAGCAATTGCACCACTACGTGCAAATGCATCTAACCCAGTAGAATACGCGGGTGAAGAAACGGCAGTACAGCAACGCAAAGCATACCCGGAGCTGGTAACGTTAAGCTTTGCACAATCTAAAGCCGATTTAATGACAGCAAGCGAACAAGCAGTTAAAAATCTTGGCTTTGCATTGGTAAGTGCAAATACGGCTACAGGTATTGTGGAAGCTACCGATACAACAACGTGGTTTGGTTTTAAAGACGATGTGGTAATTCGTATTAAAGATGAAGGCAGCCAACGTTTTGTTGATATTCGTAGTAAGTCGCGAGTAGGGCGTAGTGATTTAGGAAAAAATGCAGAGCGCATTCATTCAATTATTAATGAATTAAACAGCTTACTTGCAAAATAACTAAATTTAGCGCCCTAGTACTAATGATTGAGCCCAAACACTGTTTGGGCTTTTTTTGTGCCTATTTTATATTGTCAGGTTCTATTCACAGGCTATGTACTATGCTGTTGATGATTTAAATTTTTAACCACTATGGAGTTATTATGAAGACAGTAGGATATGCAGCAAAAAGCCAAGGTTCTGAATTGACAGAATTTTCTTTTGAGCGTCGCGATTTACGAAATAACGATGTAGAAATTGAAATTTTATATTGTGGTGTGTGCCATTCAGATTTACACGCCGTACGAAATGATTGGGGTGGCAGTGACTACCCATTGGTACCTGGGCACGAAATTGTTGGTAAAGTTATGTCGGTAGGTAGCGACGTTAAAAAATACAAGCAAGGCGACACGGTTGCTGTTGGTTGTATGGTTGATTCGTGCCAAAGCTGCGATCAATGTGATAACGATGAAGAGCAATTTTGCCGCGAAGGTATGATTGGTACTTATGCAGGCAAAGACCGCATTAGTGGTGAAATGACCCAAGGTGGGTATTCTAAACATGTTGTTGTACGCGAAGAATTCGTACTTTCCGTGCCAGAAAATTTAGACCTTTCTCGCGTAGCACCGCTACTTTGTGCAGGTATTACTACTTACTCGCCACTTCATAAATGGGGCGTAAAAAAAGGTAGCCGTGTTGGTGTTGTTGGTCTAGGCGGACTTGGCCATATGGCCGTTAAAAATGCAGTTGCAATGGGCGCAAGCGTTACGGTAATTGGCCGTAGTGAGTCTAAAAAAGATGATGCGGTTAAATTGGGTGCTCAGCACTACTTAGTGTCATCTAATGATGACGAAATGAAAGACTCGCAATCTGCCTTTGACGTCATTATAGATACGGTCCCTGTAAAACATGATTTATCTATTTACACACCACTACTTGATGTAGATGGTACTTTAGTTATTGTAGGCCAAGTTGGTCCTGTAGATGAGCTAAGCACGGTGCCACTGTTAATGGGTCGCCGTCGTATTGCAGGCTCACTTATTGGTGGTATTGCACAGACGCAACAAATGCTCGACTTTTGTGGTGAAAATAACGTGCTACCTGAGTGCGAAATGATCAACATTGACGAAATTAACACTGCATACGAGCGTATGGAAAAGTCTGACGTACGATACCGCTTTGTTATTGATATGGCATCGTTAAACGCTTAATTTACTAAGGCTTGTTTATCTTTCGAGGTTGAATTTGCAGCAGACTGTTTGGTATTTAGGCAAGGCAGAGCCTATGTAGTGTGGTTATTCCCCGTAAGTAGGCGATAACGCAGCATAAATGCCAAACATGCGCTGCCCTTTGGGTTCTTTCTAGGGGCAATTTACTCTTTGTTGCTCGGTTTTTACTTAGCCCACTAGGTTACAAACCTCACGCCGCGATTAAATCGCCCCTAGATTGAACAAATTTTAATCCTGAAAGGTCAACAGGCCCTAGGTAAATTAAAAATAAAAGAGCCGCTAATTAGCGGCTCTTTTTGTATTTTAAATTAATCTGAACTCAAGTTAATTAGTAGCTTGCGCTGTTGGTTGCTGTTTATTTAGTTGTAAGTAACTTAGTAGCCACATACCCAAACCACCTAAAAATAATGCAGCTGCTACGTAACCTGTTTGATTAGGTGCAGCACCCTGTGCTATTGCAATTCCACCGACCCAAGGGCCTATAGCATTGGCAGTATTAAATGCGCACTGTACTAAGGCACCAATCATAGCGTGGCCTTCGGGTGCAACGTCCATTAAAAGCGTTTGAATCAGCGTAGCCAAGCCCACACTGCAACCAATAAAGAAGATCACTGCGTAAAGAGCCCAAATATTATGGCTTGCCGTTACATAAACAAAGGCAAATACAATGGTACATACAAGCGCAAGGCCAGTCGTTTTAATTGCTGATTTATCGGCAGCTTTACCCAGTACATAGTTACCGAGCGTACAACCAATACCAAACATTACCATTGCGATAGAAATAGTATACGGGGCTGTTTTTGTTACCACTAAGATGGTGTCGGCAATGTAAGTATAAATACAAAACACCCCGCCAAAGCCAATAATTACAATACCCAAAATAGACCAAACCAGTTTGTTTTTAAGTACGCCAAACTCGTTTAGTAAGTTAGAAGGCTTAGCGTTATCTATATTTGGAACTACTTTGTAAACAAAAATAAAAGCAATAAATGCAAGCACTGCAGCGCCGGCTAAACAGTACCGCCAACTAAGGTTTTGACCCACAAGTGTTACAACAGGCACACCAACAATAGTGGCCACAGTTAAACCCATAAACACCTTAGACATAAAGCTAGTACGCTTACCTTTTGGGGCAATATCCGATGCTAATAAAATAGCCGCGCCAAAATATGCACCATGAGGTAAACCACTTAAAAATCTAAATATTACAAGCTGCTCAAGCGACGTTGCCATCGCGCTTAATCCGTTTGAGACAAACATTAAGCTTATAAATATGAGCAATGCTTTGCGCTTTCTCATATTAGCAGTGGTAAGCATTAAAATAGGGGCACCCACTACAACACCAATGGCGTAAGCACTAATTGCATAGCCACTTTGTGATGGCGTTGAGCCAAATGTTTCGCTAATTAGTGGCAGCATAGGCATCATCGAAAACTCAGATAATCCTAAAATAAATGTGCCTAGCGCTAATACGAGTAAAATAGCGGTTCTGTTAAGTTGACTAGATGCCGACGTTACATCTGATGCCATAGATGATCCCTTAAGGTTTAATTTTAAAAATGAAACTGCACAATAGATCTAGAATAGGACATATTATGTGTATGCTTAAATTTTGGTGTAAGAGGGTAGTCTGTGAGGGCGCTATTTTAAGTTAAAAAAAGTACAGAGTCATGCATAAATTAGTGGTTTTATTAGGTTTTTAAAATGTTAATTAGAAGAAAATACTACTTAACATTTATAAAATAAAAAAACTATTTATAAAGCATATATATATAAGATATTAAATATTAGCCGAAAGGTTATTTAAAGCTTATATTTACAGTACAGCTACATATTGATATCACATTAATTTGCTAATTTTTGTACTAATTTACTCCTTAAGGTTTTTATATGTTTGGTATTTCTAAAAGAAACGCAAAAATTGAAGAAATGGAGCTTCAATTAATTCAAAAACAATCTATTTTATCGGCAATTAATAAGCACGTTGCTTATATAGAGTTTACACCTGATGGAATAATATTAGACGCAAACCAGTTGTTTTTAAAAACGATTGGGTATAGCAAAGAGAAAATAATTGGTAAGCATCATCGTATGTTTTGCGAACCTGAATATGCAAAGTCAAACGAATATAGTCAATTTTGGCAAGCATTAAAAACAGGGAATTCTAAAGCAGGCTCGTTTTTAAGGTACAAAGCTAATGGCGATAAGCTTTGGCTTGAGGCAACTTACTTTCCTGTAGAAGAGCGCGGCGTAGTCACCAAAGTTATTAAAATAGCCTCTGATATTACGACCAGTTACATACAAAGAAAAGCGCAAGAAGCTATTGCAAATGCACTCGACAAAGCCTTGGCTACAATAGAGTTTACCCCAGAGGGTAATATTTTAAAGGCGAACCAAAACTTTTTAGCAACAATAGGTTATAGCTTAAAAGACATTGTAGGCAAGCATCATAAAATGTTTTGTACTAAATTGTTTTATGAGAAAAACCCACGCTTTTGGAGTGAATTAGCGCAGGGGCAGTTTAAGTCAGGAAAATTCAAACGTATTGCCGCCGACGGTTCAGAAATTTGGTTAGAAGCAACTTATAATCCAATTTTAGATAGCAAAGGTAATGTAATTAAAATAATTAAGTTTGCATCAAATATTACCGATCGAATTAATAATAACAGTGCAGTGACAGAAGCCGCTGCAATAGCACATGAATCGGCGGTAGCTACTGCTACAACCGCTAAAAAAGGCTCTGAAATACTACAAAGCTCTATAGCGAACTCCGACGCCATTGTAAGCCAAGTACTTAAATCGGTAGATTTAATAAAAAATCTTAATGAACAGTCTGCGGTCATAGGTTCCATTGTTTCGACAATTAGCAGCATTGCGGATCAAACTAATTTACTGGCACTTAATGCCGCAATAGAAGCAGCGCGTGCTGGTGATTATGGTCGAGGTTTTGCTGTAGTAGCTGATGAAGTAAGGCAGCTTGCAGCCAGTACGAGTCGATCTACTAATGAAATAGCAAGTGTTGTTAAAAATAACCAAGAGCTCACTAATGATATATCAAAGCAAATAACGTCAGTTTCAGACTCATCAAAACAAGGAAGAGAGCTTATTGCTAATGTGTCTGAGGTCATTAAAGAGATTGAACGTGGAGCCGATATTGTTTCTCAAACGGTAGCTAAGTTAAATACTTAGTTAATTGCATGTTCCTATGTTTAAAGCTGCCTTCTTATGTGCTCAAACACACCTAACAACATTTTAAATTGATAAAGTGCGACAATATGTCGCGCTTTTGCTTTTGCAACTCACACTATAATTACGCCAATTATTACAGTGGCATAAATTAACAATGGTTTATAAAAGCAAAACTCAAAAAACATATTTACTAACTCCTGTCGCACTTTTTATTAGCGGTGTGCTATCTCCTTTTGCATTTGCCGACGATACGCCTTTAGAAGTGATTGAAGTACACGGACATGCTCAAAATAAGCATTTAGCACTTGGTTCGTCAGAATCGTTATTAAGTGATTTAGGTGTCGATTTTTCAGCAGCGGGCGGCGTATCTAACTTACCTATTTTAAATGGTTTAATGGGCGACAGAATTAAAGTGTTAGTTGATGGTGCAGATGTAACCGCTGCATGTGCTAATCATATGAACCCGCCACTTTCGTATATCTCGGCTAATCAAATTACGTCTTACAATGTGGTTGCAGGCGTGTCGCCAGTAAGCGCGGGCGGCGATAATATTGCCGGTGTAATAAGCGTTAATTCTATTTCACCACAGTATAGCGATAGCAATGAATTAGGTTGGCACTCAGGTTATGTGTCAGCAAAGTACAGTAGCGTTGATAACGGACGTAAACTTGGCGTTGGTGCACGTTTAGCAAGTGACACGTTTAGCCTTAATTATCAGGGTTCGTTTAGTGACGCAGATAGTTATGAAGACGGTAACGGCGATGTAGTATTAGATACATTGTATCGAGCACAAAATCATAGTTTAACCGCAGCTATGCGCGATGATAAGCAGCAATTAGTTATAAAGCTAACGCATCAAAAAATCCCGTATCAGGGATTTGCAAATCAGTATATGGATATGACCGATAACACCAGCTACGGTGCAATAGCTCAATACAAACGCTCCTTTGAAAACAGCGAGCTTGAAGGGCAAGTTAACTGGCATAGCGTAAAGCACGAAATGGGTTTTTTCAGTGAAGAAAAAACAGGCATGATGCGAATGAAAACCGATGCACAAGATATAAGTACGCAGCTTAAATGGCGTATCGCGCTTGATAAAAACAGCAGTATTTTACTCGGTCAAGAATATTACAATTACAGTATTGATGATTGGTGGCCAGGTATTGAAGGCTCAACCATGATGGGACCAGACGATTACGTAAATGTAAATAACGGTAAACGAGAGCGCATAGCGGCATTCGCAGAATTTGAGAGCCAAGTAAATACAAAGTTATGGTTAAACGCAGGCGTACGTATTGAAAGTATTAATACCCACGTTGGAGAGGTTCAATCTTACAACGATGGTATGAGCATGACGGATATGGACGATATGAGCGACATGGGTAGTATGAAAAGTATGACCATGAGCGATACGTCTACAGATAATACCATCGCTGCACAGAATTTTAATGCTGGCGACAGAGATAAAACCGACACTATAGTTGATGCTAACTTATTAATTAACTACCAAATAACAAATTATGATGAGCTGCAATTTGGTCTTGCCCGTAAAAACCGAGCGCCTAATTTATACGAGCGATACAGTTGGGGTGTAAGCACCATGGCAACCACCATGATTGGTTGGTATGGTGATGGTAATGGTTATATTGGTAACCCTGATTTAGACGTTGAAACAGCGCATACAATAAGTGCTACTTATATTAAGCAGGCTAAAGATGATGGTTGGCGGTTAAGCACCAATGTGTGGTATACAGATGTGAGTGACTATATTGATGCTGATATTGTAAGAAGCTTCAATAGTTATGACTTGGACAACACTGCGCGTAACATTTTTCAGTTTACTAATGTAGATGCTATTTTGTATGGTGCAAAAATAGATTTAACAGCCAACATTTATGAATCTAAGCAATTAGGTAATTGGCAGTTACACGCTAATGTTACTAATACGAGAGGTAAGCGCGACGATACTAACCAGCCGCTTTATCAAATTAAACCACTGCAAACCCAGCTAGGTATTAGCCAGCAAATAGGTCGATTTGAAAACGCGTTATCTTGGCAGTGGGTCGATACTAAAAGCCGTGTAGATAATAATCGTTTTGAAAACCAAACAGACAGCTACAGCCTGGTTAATTTAAGCTCTAAAGCCACATGGGATTCATTAACGCTAAGTACTGAAGTGAGTAACGTGTTTGATGAGTACTACCAACTTCCGCTAGGTGGTGTAAGTATTGCGGCACTTAAACAAGATAGCAGCAACGGGTTTGAACAACTTGCAGGGCAGGGGCGTTCATTTAATTTAAGCGTTAGTTACGCGTTTTAATTAACCTCACATTCAAATTAAAAATAAAGCAAAAGCCATAACCACGTTATGGTTTTTTTTTGCGCTTTAATAACTAATAACTAATATGTAAGCCGTAAACTTATTTTTATGAAATATTTGTATGCAAAAAGCGTTCTATTAAGCACGCTTGTACTAATTTTACAGCGTTATTTTAAGGCAATGCAGTAAAAAGCAGTAACTTGTTCATCACCCAATAATTAGGAAGTACAGTGTTTAAGCAATTTAAAAATAAAGTGATGGGTGCGCCAACAGCTATGGCCGGTTTAGCTTTGGGTATTGCTAGTATGGGATGGACATGGGAAAACGTTTTTAATTTAAACTCCCAAGGGCAATTTTTGGGAGCGGTACTAGCTGGCGTATTAGTTTTACTTTTGGCTGCTAAGTTTTTACTACACCCTCATTTATTAAAAGCCGATTTAGCACACCCAGTTGCAGGAAGTGTGATCCCTACATTTGCAATGGCTAATCTTGTTATTTCAAACTCAGTTGGGCAATTTAATTCATTAGCTGGCGACATTATGTGGGTTTTAGCTTTTGTGCTGCATCTCACATTTTTGGTGAGTTTTTTATACCAGCGAGCAAAAAAGTTTAACTTTGAGGATATGGCGCCCAGCTGGTTTGTGCCGCCAGTGGGGATAATTATTGCAGATGTTACTTTTTCGGGAAATCCGACATTAGCGTGGTTAGCTTATAGCGCACTGGTGATTGGTATATCAACGTACAGTATTATGCTGCCAATTATGTTTTATCGTTTTTTATTAGCATTAAAAAGTGACTACGAAATACAGCCAACACTTGCCATTTTAGCTGCGCCTGCCAGTTTAACATTAGCGGGGTATTTTCATATTGTTGCTAATCCATCACTCTTTATAGTGGGCGCATTATTTATATTAGCGATAATAAAAACACTGATTGTTTATGTGTTATTTATAAAGTTATTACGCAGACCTTTTACGCCGAGCTACGCTGCTTTTACATTTCCAATGGTTATTGGGGCAACTGCATTATTTAAAATGAAAGACTGGATGCAAAGTATAAACCTCGCAATACCATATGTAGATGCAGTTAGTTACTTAGCTACGTTTGAACTTATAGTCGCCACGGCAGTAGTCGGTTATGTAAGTGGTCGGTACTTTTGCCACTTTAAACTATCAAAGGAACAGGTAACGTAGAGTTACTCTTGGGTTGCCTGTGGCTCATTACTTTCTTGTTCAGCTAGTTTTTCGCGCTCAGCTTTTGACACATAACCAGGTTTGTTGCTTTTATGTAGTTTAGCGTTAGTGCGTTTATCTTTCTTTTGAAATTTAGTGACGATTTTTTTACGACGGTTCACAATTAAATACCCTGTTAATTTTAAGTCGCGCATTATACATTCATCCTCATAAAAGCTGCTATATAAATATTCAGCTTAAGTTACCTGCGTGTTTAGCGTAAAGAGCTATAAGTAAGCGCTTCATAGCGTTATAATTACCGCTCTTAGTTATTAATTAAATGGGAATTGTTTTGAAAAAGTTAGCTTTAGCCAGTATTGCTTTATTTGCGTTTGGTGCTCATGCGCAGTTAAATAAAAATATTGATAGCGTTGCCGATTACGCAGTAAATACCTACCAAAATGCTCAAATACACACACTAACTAACTTAGTGGCTTTTCCGACCGTTAATAAAAGCGACATTACCGCTCCTCAAAATCCCGATTTTATTGGCTTTAAAGCACTTTTAAAAATGAAAGCCGCAGAGCTTGGTTTTGACTACCAAGATTTAGGCTACACCGTTTTAATTGGAATGGGCGAGCAAAGCGAAAAAGTAACGGTAGTAACGCACGGTGATGTGCAACCTGCTAATGCTAGCAAATGGAAACAAAGTCCTTTTATTATTGATACATCTGAACCGGGAAAATTAGTTGGTCGTGGTACGGAAGACGATAAAGGTGCAATAGCAACAGCGCTTTACGCCATGAAAGCAATTAAAGATAAAGGCATAACCCTTAATAACCGAATTGAGCTTATGATTTACCTTGCTGAGGAGTCTGATTGGGGTCCGCTTACTCAATTTATGAAAACGTATGAACAACCAAAATATGCAGTAACGATTGATGCATCATATCCTGTAGTGGTTGCCGAGAAAGGCTGGAGCTTAATTGCACCTACTTTTAATGCAACATCACCACAAACGGGTTTATATGTAAAGGATGTAACTGGCGGTGCGTTTAGAAGCCAAATTCCAGAAGACGCCAGCTTAGTACTTCACAATGCAGACGCTGCACTTATTAATACATTAAAAGCAAAAGCCAAAACATTAAATAAAGTTGAGTTTAACTTTAGTGAAAAAAGTAATGGTTTAGCAATAAGCGTTAAAGGTATGTCGGCGCATTCATCTGAGCCGGAGTCGGGTATAAATGCCATTGCTTATTTAGCTGAGTTATTTAAAGGCGTGGAGCTTGAAAATAACAGTGACGGTGAGCTAATCGACTTTGTGAATCAGTTAATTGGTTTAGATATTCATGGTAAACAGTTTGGCGAAATAGCTTACAAGCACGACTTTATGGGCCCGATGACAGTGGCACCAACCGTTATTGAGCGCGATGGTAATGCGCTAACACTTGCTGTAAATGCACGTCGCCCTATGGGTAAAGACGAAGCTGTATTACAAAAGCAAATTGATGATGCGCTCGCTAATTGGCAAGCTGCTAACAATGTAACGCTTGCTAACATAGAAACAATTATTGGCACACCTATGCTGCTTGATAGCGCGCCGCATGCGCAAAAGCTGCTTGATATTTTCAAGCATTTTACGGGCGACGAAAAAGCTGACTTTGTATCAATAGGTGGTGGCACTAACGCAAAGCTGTTTGATAATGCGGTATCGTTTGGTCCTTCAATGCCAGGCAAGCGCTACACCGGTCACTCAGAGCATGAATTTATGACCATTGAGCAACTTAAGCTTAATTTACGTATGTACACAGCGATGATGATAGAGCTAGGTAATATGTAGTTTAAGCGTACTTAGTTTCAATAAACTTAAAATAGGTGCTGGGTATTAATCAGCACCTATTTCCTCAAAATTTACTTCAGGCAAGTTTTCAAAGCTTGGTTTGGCAAATAAATACCCTTGCATAAGCTCAACACCTGCGTTTTTAAGCCATGTATATTCATCTACTGTTTCAATCCCTTCAGCCAGTGCGATAATATTTAAATCGCGAAACATATTTAAGCAATGAGTTACTATTAATTGGCGTTTTTTGTCGTTGCTTATATCGCGTATTAGCGCCATATCCAGCTTGATAATATCTGTTTGAAAGTCAGCCAGCAGATTTAAACCAGAATAACCTGCACCAAAGTCATCAGTGGCGGTTTTAAATCCGAGAGACTGATAGTAATCAACAACGCGTTTAATGTGTGCGGTGTCTTCTATTTTTTCAACTTCAGTAAATTCAAACATAATATTTTGAATTGGGAAGTTATACTTTTTTGCCGCTTCTAGTGTGGTGCGTATACATCGCTCTGGTTTATAAATAGCATTAGGTAAAAAGTTAATGCTTAGCATTGATGTTATGCCTAGCTTTGAGGCTAGTTGAATGGCTTTAATACGACAAAGCTGATCAAATGCATAGCGGTTGTCTTCATTCACTTTTGAAATGATTGAATAAGCAGACTCGCCATTTAAACCTCTAACCAGCGCTTCATAGCCATAAATAAGATTAGTTTTACAGTTTATAATCGGTTGAAAAGCCATAGAAAAATCAAATTCGAGATCGTTAGCGTCAGCACAGTTACTACACGTAACTTTTTCACAATCTTTTGATTTTTCGCTCATTTAGCTCATCCTTTTATGTTTATTTGTTTAGGTTAGTTGAGATTCTAACACAAATAGATTAAAGTATTGTTTTTTATGTTTTTACACATAATAAATGACTATGTAATTAAATGAAAATTGATGACTAATGTCAGATCACTTAGTGACATTTAGCAAGTGTGTACGTTGCTTATTAAAATAATAATAGCGACATACATCACTTGGAGAATATAAATGAGCAATACAGTGACATTAGGCAAAAAAATTAAAGGATATTTACTTATTTTAACTTTGCTAAGCGTTATAAATTTACTAACTTCGCCTAGTTATATATGGGTTGTATGGCCAGCAATTGGGATGGGAATAGGGCTTGCAGTAAATACTTTGAGCTGGAATAAACCTAAAAATACTTCTTTATAATAAGCAAGCCAAGTAATTACTTGGCTTGCTTAGTAGGAAACTGTCTAAATAGTAAAGTCTAAATAGTTAAGTCTAAATATTTAAAATGCTGATTGAAGTGTCGCATCTAGTGATATTTCAGTATTTAAGAGCTTGGAAATAGGACAGTTCTTTTTGGTTTGCTCGCATAAGGCTTGAAACTGCTCATTTTGAATATCATCAATACGCGCTTTTACTTCAAGGGTAATATGCGTCACCGAAAAACCATCATCTACTTCATCAAGGCTTACAGTGGCTTTAGTATCAATTTTATCTGCGGTAAAGCCTGCATCACCTAATGCAAGCGAAAGTGCCATACTAAAACATGCACTGTGAGCTGCACCTACTAATTCTTCAGGGTTTGAGCCTGCCTTATCTTCAAAGCGGGTATTAAAACCATAAGGTTGTTTATCAAGCGCGCCACTTTGAGTTGATATGCTACCTTTGCCTGTTTTAATATCGCCAGACCATGTTGAACTAGCCGTTTTTTTAATCGTCATCATCTTCTCCTTGCTTGAGTGTAAGCTTTTCAGGTTAGCTAAGCGTTATTTACAAAATAAACTTATATAAAGCCTTAAAAGCATTAATTGCTGATGATGTTGCAAAATAGACGCCAGTTAATTATTACTCTTATTTATTACGCCTGCAGCGCTCTGAACAGAAAATAACGTTATCCCAGTCGCACTGCCATTTTTTACGCCACGTAAAAGGTTTATTACAAATAGGGCATATTTTCTGAGGTAAGTTTAGTTTTTTGTGCGCCATGCTTACTTAGCCTTGCTGTTACTTTTAGTATCTGTTTTACTTTTTGTTCGAGTAACTTTTTGAGTACCCCCAACGTGCTTTTTAAGAATCCTCCCTATGGCGCGTTTAACATCGGCTCGCTCACGGTATTGCCATAAGCGCTCGCGTGCTTCTTTTGAGGCTGCTGTTAAATCAAGCATGGGTTCGGGATAATCCTCCCCTAACTTAAAGTCGTTAAAGAGTGCTTCCATTGGAGTTTGCTCCCAAGGCTGATGTAAATATTCAATAGGGAGTTTTTCAAGCTCGGGGCACCACTTTTTAATAAATGAACCTGTTGGATCTTGATCTTCTGATTGTTTAATTGGGTTGTAGTGCCTAATGGTGTTTATGCCTGTTACCGAGGCTTGCATTTGAATTTGCGGATAGTGAATTGCGGGCTCAAAATCTAAAAAGTAATTAGCGAGAGGAAAGCTTGCTTGCTGCCAGCTTATATTTAAATGATGCGTTACAAAGCTTACAAGCATGGCGCGCATTCTAAAGTTTATATAGCCGGTGGCTTTTAAGCAGCGCATGCAAGCGTCAATAATGGGAATACCTGTTTGACCTTGCGCCCAGCGTTCAATATCGTTTTTAACATGTTCATCATCACGATACGGAAATACATGATAACCCGGATTAAGGGCTAAAAACTCCATAGAACATTCGCTCTCAAACTTTTGCATAAAGTGGCAGTGCCAATGCAAGCGCGATACAAACGCAGCAAGCGGGCGCTTCCAGCCTCTTTTGTCAGGGTGTTTTGAATGATATTCATCAATGGCCATTTGATACACTTGCCTAAGGCTAATGTTCCCCCATGCTAGGTACGGCGAAAGTCGGGAGCAATGTGTTTGGCTTAAACTTGGGCTCGATATTCCTTTTTGATAACCTTTACCGCGCTCGGCAAAAAAGCTCTGCATTACAGTTCGCGCATGCAGCGGGCCGCCTTGTTGAAAGCTGTCGTGATCTTGCATGTAAGCGCTTGGTAGCTCAGGTGTTTGGTAGTTATTGAGGGTAATTGTTTTTATACTCTTCCAATTAGGAACAGCAATAGGTGCTTGCATTGTTTGCTGCCAGCGTTCGTTCCAATTATTACGATTTTTTTTGCCGCGAATAACCGCGCCTGTTTGCGACTCTTGCCAGTTAATATGGTTATGCTGGCACCATGCTTTTATTGCTTTATCGCGCTTAAAGGTGTTATTTAAGCCTATTTCTTGATGGCTAAAAATATTAACTATTTCATACTGTGCCTTTAACGATTCAAGTAAATCGCTCATATTTAAATTAAATATATAAACACAGGCGTTAAAACGCTCTAGTTGCTTGTTTAACTCAACTATTGATTGATATACAAAGCGCCAGTGCCGCTCATTGTAGTGTGCATCTTCGAGCAGTAATGGCTCAAAGTTATAAAGTAATAGGGTAGGTAAGCCATTACTGAATGCATTTTTTAATGGTTGATGATCGCTAAGACGCAAATCACGTTTAAACCACACGATGTTTATTTTCATATAATTTGTTTATTGCTTTAAATAGAGATAAAAATTAGCTTGTTATTTAACTGAGTCAGCCAAACCTATACGTAACTAACTTGAATTAAGATTTAGTTTTAATGTATTAAAAGGAAAAGTATGTTTTTAGATTTAACTGTAAATAAAGAGCTTAATGTTTATTCGTATTTAGTTGGCGGGATCAGCCCTCGTCCAATTGCATGGATAAGTACATTAAGTAGCGACGGTGTGGCTAATATTGCTCCTTACTCATTTTTTACAGTAGCGAGTTGTAACCCACCAGTATTGAGTGTGACGCAAGTAAATCCACGCGATAAACCAAGTAAAGATACATTAATTAACTTATTAGCGACTAAAGAATGTGTGATTAACATTGTGAGCCATGAACTGGTTGAAAAAATGAATCAAAGCTGTGCTAATTATCCTAGTGATGTTAGTGAGTTTGATGCTGCAAATATAACTAAAATTGATAGCCAAATGGTCGCAGTGCCGAGTGTTGCTGATTCAAAAGTACGCTATGAGTGTAAGCTACGCGAAGTTATTACTATTTCAAGCGAGCCAGGTGGCGGGCAAATGATGTTACTAGACATAGTGGGTATTTGTGTTGACGATGAAGTGTTTGTTGACGGTTATATTGACCCAACACTTTTAGATGCGGTAGGTAGAATGGGTGGAGATTATTATGCAACCACTAAAGACAAATTTGTACTTAAACGACCACAAATTTAGGGCGTGTTGATCTTTGTGGATTGAAATTTGTTCAATCTAGGGGCGATTTAATCGCGGCGCGAGGTTTGTAACCTAGTGGGCTAAGTAAAAACCGAGCAACAAAGAGTCAATCGTCCCTAGAAAGAACCCAAAGGGCAGCGCATGTTTGGTCTTTATGCTGCGTTATCGCCTATTTATGGGGAATAACCACACTTCATAGGCTCTGCCTTGCCTAAAAACCAAACATACTGCTGCAAATTCAACCACCAAAGATCAACACGCCCTAGTCTTATGTTTATTCTTCCTTAGTTTGTGCACAATGTTTGCACTTTTACTTGTTAACTTTGTTTTATTAAACGTTAAAGTAAAGGTTCAAACATTGAAAACACTTCTTAAAACAAAAGCCTCTAATGTAACTAAGTTATTCGCGTTAAGTGCGCTTTGTATCGCTTTAAGCGCATGTAATAGCGATTCTACAAGTACTACAACAGACGGCGAGACAGTCAGTAATAGTGTTCCAACGGTTGACGCCGGTATTGACCAAACTGTTAATGCGGGCGATACCGTTTATTTAATTTCAACAGTTGAAGATGATGGCGAAGTATCTGTTAGCTGGTCACAAACATCAGGCACTACCGTTAGCTTATCTTCAAGTACTGCAACGTCTACTGAGTTTGTTGCACCTGAAGTTTTAACCGATGAAGCACTTGTATTTGAAATCAGTGCAGATGACGGCACAAACGATGTCGTTGTAGATACAGTTATAGTTAATGTTATTGCTTCATCAGACTCAGGCTCAGATACTGGTGCAGTTGATAATAGTGCAAAACTTACCAGCTGGTTAATTAATAACGATACAACCTCTACTTATATACAAAACAATGGCGCAGTGGTTGAAGATGTTCAATCAATTGAGGTTGTTACTGTTACTGAGGAAGATGCTGACGTTGATTACATGTATGTGCAAACAACTGACATCCCTAAATATGACGTAACGCTTACACAAGACCAAGTAGACACGTTAAATAATCGCCCGCGTGCAGCTACTGATTTTTATAACGGTGTAACCTCAGCAGCAGTAGGGCAAACTATTTCGTTTGGTGAAGATATTGGCTATAACAGCAGCACTGAAAACTGTGATGACACAGGCGGCGCAGGCTATTGGCCTCCAGGACCAGGTTGCCCGACAGAACAAACCGTTGAGGCGTATTTTCCGATAACACCTACCGATTTATCTGACACTGAAACTTGCGAAACAGGTTTAGGTACAGTTGGCTTAATGGTTAATGGCACCAGTATATTTAACTGGGGCGATGGTATGAGCTACGGTAATAATATTTGGTATACATTAGCGCCCATTGCTGAGCAATACGATGTTGATGTGTGTGGCGGACATGCTGCTAACGGTGAATATCATCACCATTTTTACACGAGTTGCTTAGCTGATTTACTTGAAGATGATGGCGATGCGCATTCACCTATTTATGGGTTTGCAGCTGATGGCTATCCGCTTTATGGTCCTTATGAAAGTAACGGTCAACTTGCATTAAGCGGCTGGGAAATGCGTGATTATGGCGCATCAGAAAGTGAAGGTGGTTGTGGTACTGAGGGTGAGCGAAGCTGTACTTTAGTTGATCAATACGATGTTAGCCAAGGTACACAAACAAGTGATGCAGGTCCTGCTATTGGCGCAGAAGTAACGACGCTCTCTGGTAATACATTAAATGCCGACGATGGTTATTATTTTGAAGATTTCTACTACGCACAAAAAACAGTAACCGGTGCTCAATTAGATGAGCATAACGGCCACGATACTAACGATGGCAAGGGTTATCACTACCATATAACACTAACGTTAGACAGCGATGGTAAATTACAGCCTTCTTTCCCTTATCAAATAGGGCCTCGTTTTAAAGGTCAATTAGCCGATAATTCAATTGGTCGCTGTGATACGGGCGAAACAATGGGTCCACCACCGGGAATGTAAGGAGTAACTATGCGTTATTTTAAATACGCATTGATCCTAACTACTGCTGTGCTATTGAGCTTTAAGCTCTTTGCGCAGCAGGAAATGATGGATCATAGCCATATGCCTATAGCAGTGCCAAGTGATACGCCAATCCCGGCATTAAGCCTTAAGTTATTAAAAGATAGTATGTCGGGTTATAACTTAATTTTAGATACTCAGCGCTATGATTTATCTGTACCCCCTGAGGGCGCAATGAACATGCAGCAAATGATGAGCGTTACTACAAACGATGACACGGGCTTTTTACAAGGTCATGCTCATTTATATATAAATGGGGTTAAAATACAGCGAATTTACGGACATGCATTGCATTTACCTGCTAACTTATTTAAAAGTGGTATAAATACCGTATCGGTTACTTTAAATAATCATGGTCATATGTATTGGACCGCTCAGGGCAAAAAAATAGTTGCTACGCTGTATGTTAACGATCAAACCAAAGAGTTTATAACATACCGATTTGAAAGCTTTCCTAGCAAGGTTGAAAACACTAATTAATGAAAATTCATAATAAACTTTTCTTAATACTATTTAGTTTTACCTTTAGTGTTATTGCAGGGCTAGTAGTACTTATACAATGGAGTATAGGGCAAGGCGTAATTGATTTTGTTAATGCAAAAGAAGTAAAAGCGCTTGAACCACTTGTTGTGCAACTTGCAAAGCAATACGAACAAAACCCCTCATGGGAACGTGTTGTCGGCAATGGCGAAAATTTTAGAAAACTTGTTGAATCTCAGCTAGAAAATAGCCAGTTTTTACCTAGGCCACCAGAAGGTCCAGGCCCCAGAGGGGGAATGATGCGACGGCCGCCACCCGATCATATTCGTTTAGGGGGAGAGCGCCGCCTACCACCTGAAAATATTGCTCACTACGCTTTGCTTGACGAAAATAAGCAGCGAGTAGTGGGTAGATACCTCAGCGATTTAAAATATATAACAACCCCAATTACAGTGGGCGATAAAACAGTGGGTTACTTAGCTGTATCTAAAAGAGATAGCTTGGTTGATGGTTATGAGCTTGATTTTTTACAGCAGCAAACTAACTACTTATGGTTTATTGCTTTAGCCGCTGTATTGCTTACATTGCTAGTTACCTTTTTATTGTCTCGTCACTTAGTTAGCCCAGTAAAACAAATTGCTAATGGTATGCATCGCTTAACGCAAGGTAATTACGAGACCAAACTTACGCTTGAGCGAAAAGACGAATTAGGCCAATTAAGCGAAGATTTTAATATCCTTGCATTTACACTCGCTAAAGACGAGCAAGTGCGCAAACGCTGGCTTGCCAATATTTCTCACGAGCTTAGAACGCCAATGAGTATTTTGCTCGGTGAACTTGAAGCTATGCTACTTGGCATACGAGAACCGAACGCAAAAAATATAAGTTCGGCTAACGACGAGGCATTGCATTTAAAACGCTTAATAGATGATTTGCATATGCTCAATAGCGCAGAGTTAGGGGGTATGCATTACACTATGCAACCCACTAACATGGCGTTATTATTAAATACTATTGAGCAAAAATATCAGGTTATACTTGAGCAGCACAATATAAAAATTTACTTACTCAATAGCGCTAAACACATAACTGTACAAGCAGATAAAACACGCCTTTTGCAGCTGCTCGATAATATTTTAATGAACGCCGTGCACTATGCACAATGCACCACTATTTCATTAACAGCTAATAATATAAGCATTAAAGGGCAAACCTACTTAGAGCTTATAATTGAAGATAATGGCGTAGGTGTAGAGCAGTCGCATTTATCGCATTTGTTTGAGTATTTATATCGAGTAGATAGTTCGCGTAATCGCCAAGAGGGAGGTTCGGGCTTGGGCTTATCTATTTGCCAGCATATAGTTAAAGGCCATAATGGTGAAATAGCTGCTGAAAAAGCCACTCTAGGCGGTCTTGCTATTATTATTAGATTGCCAACTATTTAGTTTACAAAATAAAGTTAAGGTTACTTACAGAGATGCTTATGAGTGAACAAATACTAATTGTGGAAGATGAAGTAAAGCTAGCTAACTTAATGAGTGACTTTTTAAGCAGCCATCACTTTATTACTCATCAAATACATCACGGGAATGAAGTATTACCTTGGCTTGAAATTAACAGGCCGAGCGTAATTTTGCTCGACATAATGCTACCTGGTCAAAGTGGTATAGAACTATGTAAAGCAATCAGGCGCTTTTCAAATGTGCCTATTATTATGGTATCGGCAAAAGTAGAAGAAATAGATAGGCTGCTTGGACTTGAGTTAGGTGCAGATGATTATATTTGTAAGCCGTTTAGTTATGCTGAGCTGGTGGCGCGAGTTAAAGCTATATTAAGGCGATTAAGTAGCGCAAGTGATGTTACAGAGTCAACAATGAAGCTTGACGAGAGCACTTACAGCGTAAAATACAAATCAAGCAGCATAGAGCTAACGAACTTTGAATTTCAGCTATTTAAACCTTTGTTTAACAACCCAAATCGCATTTATTCGCGCGATAGTTTAATGGACACTATGTACGCCGATCAGCGTATTGTGAGCCATCGTACTATTGATAGCCATATTAAAAAGTTGCGTAAAAAACTAGATGAAGTGACACAAACTGAAAGTGTTATTCAGTCTGTTTATGGGGTTGGCTACCGATTTGTGCACCCGCAGTAAGAGGTATTAGTGAGCTATGACGATGAGTTACTCATCATCGTCAGCATTTTTAATTCGCTCTAAACGGTCAAACTCTTCGTATTCGGCAGCTTGAATTTCATCAAGAATAGAATCTACATCGGCAAGTTCGTCACTGTCTTCAAATTCACCAGTAAGCGTTGAATTAGGCGTTAAATTGGCCTCTTCAAATAATGCCCACATTTCTTTAGCGTATTGAGTTTTTAGTATGCTTGGCGCAAATTCACCATAATAGCGGCGTATGTTATTTACATCGCGTGCAAACATAGCTTGTGCACTGTTATTTGCTGAAGCGTTAACTGCTTGCGGTAAATCTATAATTACAGGGCCGTTATTATCTACAAGTACATTAAATTCAGATAAATCGCCGTGTATTATACCTGCGCAAAGCATAAGCTTAATGTAATGCATCATGAGTTTATGCTGCTCAATCGCTTGCTCTTCACTAAAAACGACATGTCCAAGTTGAGGGGCTACGTTACCATTCTCGTCCGACACAAGCTCCATAAGCAGCACGCCATCAATACAAAAGTAAGTATCAGGAACACGTACACCTACGCCAGCTAAACGAGATAACGCATCAACTTCGGCATTTTGCCAAATCTCTTCTTCTAATTGACGGCCATAGCTAGAACGTTTACCCATAGCACGCGCTTGGCGTCCACCACGTACTTTTCGGCCTTCTTGGTATTGTGCCGCTTTTTTAAAGCTACGTTTAACCGCGTCTTTATACACTTTTGCACAGCGAATGTGCTCACCACAGCGGACAATAAATACATCGGCTTCTTTACCGCTCATTAGTCGGCTTATAACTTCGTCAATAAGGCCATCATCAACAAGGGGTTGTAGGCGTTTAGGTATTTTCACAGATTGCCTGCTAAGTAGGGTTGGTTATTAATCATTATTTATGAAAGTGCTCTGTATTTGTTTGTTTAATTGGCTCAAGCAGTATATCAGCTTTGAGAATTAAGGGCAGTAACACTACTGCCTGAGAGTAATTAATCGTATTATTTTATTAGCTTATATATTGATTGCAAAGCAATCAACCAGAACTTTTTAAATAAGCATTTAGATTACTATTTTTTATTAAAATAATTTATTACTTCCTCATTATTTGCACATTGTTTGCGTTTTTAAAGCGTAAGCTTAGTTTAATTCTTAAATACGAGGTTATTACTATGAAGCATTTTTCAACTCTTGCCACTGTGGCAATATTATCTATTGCTTTTTCAGCTAATGTAGCTGCTCGAGGCGGTGACAATCCTCCTGAAAAACCTGACTTTTCAACTATTGATACTGATGGTGATGGCGTAATTAGCTTTGAAGAGTTTAGTGCTAAAAAACCGCCACACGGCGATGCACAAACAATTTTTGATTCTATAGATGCCGATGGTAATGGCGAAATTAGTGAACAAGAACTTAGCGATCATAAACCACCTCGTCGTGAACGCTGAAAGGATACTAAAATGATTAATAGTATTAACAGTAGTTCTGCGAGTTTTATGCCGCAACAAAGTAGTCAGGCTGCAAAACTAACAACAGAGCAAAGCGATTTTGTTAAAGAAACGCTTGCAGAGTTTGACGCTGAAAACTTAACCGAAGAAAACGCGCAAAGTATTCAAGCGGCATTTAAAGAACAAGGTATTGAACCAACAAAAGAGCTTGCTGATTTAATGAGCGAACTTGAGTTTGATGCTAAAAGCATTGGTGATGCAGGACGAGTGGAAGGTCAAAGACCGCCACCGCCGCCACAGAACTCATTAGAATCAGTAGATACAGACGAAGTAGTCAGCTACTTAGATGAGCTATTAACTGAGTATTCAAACCAGTTGTCTGATGAAGATAAAGAATCAATCCTTGCATCAGTGCAAGAGAAGTTTGGTTTAAGTGAAGGCGATTCACTGCTAAATGTAACTGCTTAGGTGTTATAACTTAGAGTAAAGCTGACTGTTACTCGAAAGTCTTAAGTCCAAAGCCCAACGGTTAACTCTGTTGGGCTTTTTTATTGGCTTAATTTAAGCGTGTTTCTATTTTGCTGGTGCCATCTTCTTCGGTAAATTTAAATACAAAATCTTTTTTACCGTCTTGGTTTATATCTACTAGAAGAATATCTTTATTATTTTTAGGCAGCGTTAGTTTTAATTTTTTACGTTTATCATTTAGCAGTGAGTCTTGCTCTCCGTAATAAATATACAGCGTTTTTTTACTGTATTTGTATACTGCGTCAATATAGCTGTCGCCGTTAATATCACCTAAATATAGGGCTGGCTCGGAATCATCGCCGTTCATTCCTACTTCCATTTCTAAATCAAGTTCTATACTCGATTTATTGGTAAATGAGCCGTCGGGTTGCTGCTTATAAAGGTTCATTTCTACATCTACATCAGTACTGCCACCGCCCAATGCCATAGACGCAATAGTACCTAAGCCAATATCTAAATCCATTTTTTGTAAATCAATTAAGCCATCATTATTAAAATCAGTTTTGAGCAATAACTCACTAGGGCCTTGTGTTTCAAATAAGGTAATGGGCGTATTAGTAAAGCCTTTAGCACTTCCTAGGTACAAAGTATGTGCTATTTTTATATCTAGCGAGTCCATACCTTGCGTTGGCTTAAACTGTCTGGTTGTAAAATCTAGAAATCCGTCGTTATTAATATCAATAATTTGCTTTATTTTGCGAGTTTCGCCATTGCTTAGCTCGCCTAACTCGATGTTAAAATCAATTGAGGTGAGCTTTTGCTCAAAACCTTCTGAATTAGCAAGTAGTACATCTGCTCCAAAGTCATTTGAAAAAACCAAGTCGCTTAATCCGTCGTGGTTAAAATCAATAACGACGGGTTTATTGTTAATATTAACTTCTAGAGAAAGCCCTTTTCCTGAAAAGCTGCCTTCATACATAGGTGTTTGTTTAAATTTGTTAGGCTTAAAGCTGCCATCTTTATTTTGAATGTATAAAGTACTGCTTGCTAACCCAGGGATAAAAATATCGCTTAGACCGTCATTGTTGGCATCGAAGACAAAGTCTACTTTTTCAAATTTATCTATTTTTAATTGATTTAGAACCGACTCATAATTAAACAATAGTGTTGGTTTACCAGCTTGGGCTTTGTATACGCCATCACTTGTTAGTACGAGTGCTTGTTTATCGGTAATGTTAGCAAGTGTAGCCACATCAAACCCGATGGCATTTTTTGGTAAAGCAAGTTCACTACTTAGTGATGTGAGTAAATTGATGGCTTCTAATTGTTTTGATTCTTTATTATATGCAAATAAAATCTCTGAATCGGTTGATACTAATTCATCCGTTGTTTTTATTGCTATTGTTTGAGCTATAGCGCTAATGGGGGTAAGTAAAGTGATGAGTGAATAGCAAAGTGGTTTTATCATGCAAATCCCTTTTTTATATTTAGTTGTATCGTTACATTTTTATTATTCACTTATATAAGCAACATCAGCGCACAACTTAACGTAGGGTCCAGCGCTGGCGGTTTGCTAATTAGCGTAAATTTAAACGTAATACACTTATGTAAGTTGGTTTATATTTAGCCTACGCTAATAACTATGTACTGGGTGTAAGTAATTGTAAGATTATGTTTTAAGGAGGGCTTATTGACCTTTCAGGATTGAACTTTGTTCAACCCAAGGACGATTTAATTGCGGCGCGAGGTTTGTAACCTAGTTACAAAGAGTCAATCTCCCCTAGGCAGAACCCTTCGGCAGCGCATGTTTGGCATTAATGCTACGTTATCGGCTATTTATGGGGAATAACCACACTACATAGGCTCTGTATTGCCTAAATACCAAACAGTCTGCTGCAAGTTCAACCTCGAAAGATAAACAAGCCCTAATAAGAAAGGTAGCGCAAAACTCATATGGTAGTTAAGCGCTTTTAGCGGGTTTTGGTTATCAACGGCACAGCTTATTTTGCTCATTTAAATAAGCATCTACAAAATCTACTTCCATCGGTTTTGAAAAGTAATAACCTTGCAGGTGAGATACACCAATATTAGTAAGCGTGTTTGCTTGTTCAATAGTTTCAACGCCTTCGGCAACCACAGTAAAATCTAAAGATGAGGCCATTTGTACAATTGCATGAATAATACTTAACCCTCTTTTATCCATGTTTTGAATAAAACTTCTGTCTATTTTTACTATATCTACACCAATATCAAGCATGCTTGATAGTGATGAGTAGCCAGTTCCAAAATCATCAATTGAAATACAAAAGCCTTGTTTTTGTAGTGCTTTAACGGCTGTCAAAAACGTGAGTTTATCTTCGGCAAATACTGATTCGGTAATTTCTATATGCAGATCTTTAGGCTCTACTTGGTGATTGTTTACTATTTTTAATACCTTAGTTACAAAATTTGGATCTTGTAATTGTATTACCGATACGTTCACGCTTACTGCAATTTTTGTCGGTAAATGGTTGAATTTATTTGCTTGTATACATGCTTGTTCTATGACCCAGAGGCCCATTTGGGTTATTAAACCGTATTGCTCGGCAATAGTTATAAACTCATCAGGGAAAATATTTTCACCGTCTAGTTGCCAGCGTAATAATGATTCGAAAGAGGTTACTTTTGATGTTTTGCTATCTACAATTGGCTGAAATACTAGTCTTAAACTGTTTTCTTCTATGGCACTGGCTAGGCGTTGACTCAACAGGTACTCTCTTTCTTGTTTTAATTTGAGTGAATCGTTATAAATATTGATATTACCTTTAGCCATGCGTTTTTGGTGATACATTGCAATATCAGCAGAGCGAATTAAGGTATTTAAATCACTCCCGTGCTCAGGGTACATGGCCATTCCAATAGTTGCTGATACCCATTTTTGATATTTATATGTTTCATGCTCGGCGCTAATGCTTTGAAGCACTTTATTAGCAAACTCGATAAGCTCAGTTTGGTTTTGATACGTTGCTAAAATTAAAAACTCATCCCCGCCCCAACGGCATTTATAGAGTTGTTGGTTGCATACATTACTAATTCTCAGTGCTATTTCTTTTAATACTTTATCGCCCACTTTATGACCCAACGAATCGTTGATTTGCTTAAAACCATCTAAATCTACAAATAATAAAGCAAAGGGTTCTTTAGGGTTATCTGCTAGTTGTTTGTTTGCATTTTTTAAAAATGCGGTGCGGTTTAATAGATTTGTGAGTGGATCGGTATTCGATAAGCGGTAAATTTCTTCAGTGCGTTGTTCGACCTTGTTTTCCATTTCATTAAGCAGCTCTCTGTTTTGGTTTTTGAGCTTGATTGCACTGTGTGTAAATGTGGCTGATTTGTACGAAGAGGCAATCATGATTGTGGCAAAAGTTAAACCTAATAACCCCAATACGTGTTGGTAGTGATCGTTTGAAAGCGCTAGCAAAAAAGAGTAGGGCGCCAATAAAGTAAAACTATATAGAACAGCGGTAAAACGACTTCCAGACAGCAAATTTGCAGAGCCACCGGCAAGCGCCGATAAAATAGCGATGGTCGTAGTAACTTCCACCGTAGATGAAGTGCTATGAAACCAAAGAGCATAACCACACCAAGACACGGCTGTTGATATACAGCCAATAGCAAAGCGATTTAGATAAGAGTGTGTGTTGTAAGGTTGGCGAGAATTTTGAGCTTTCAAAAAAAGCCCTACATCAATAATACGTAAAGTAAGCACGCACATCATTATGCCTAACCAGACTACTTTATCGTGGTTAGTTTTCTCATTAGTTATATCAAAAGCAAATACTAAAGCAACGCTGACTAGTACAGAGACTGCAATTCCGGAAATAGCATTCGAGTATAAAATTTTGAGCGCTTCTTTTCGCTCATTATTACTTAAATTGTTATATGGCACTAATTAAAACCTTTTTCAAAAACAACCCCTAGGAAATTAAGTAAACCATTTAGCAAATTACACTAATGCAATACTGGTAATACAAAGAGCTTAATAAGCCTTTACGCAGCTAAATAAAACTTTAATGTAAAGTAAATATAGTTTACGGGAGGGATAAAAAAAGTTTAAAAAGTAAAAAGGCCCAAAATAAATATTTATTTTGAGCCTTAAAATTATCAAGCAGGTTAAAGTGTTAACGACTTTACTTGCTGTTCTATAGATTTAACCTTCGAAATCGCTATCGTTATGGCGCTCTGCCATTTGCTCTTCTTCAGGACCCCATGTGCGATTTACGCGACGACCACGCTTAACAGCGGGTCGCTCTGATATTTGCGTAGCCCAGCGTACAACATGGGTGTATGAGGCAACATCTAAAAACTCTGCTGCATCATATAAAGCTCCAAGCACTAACGATCCGTACCACGGCCAAATTGCAATATCGGCAATTGAGTATTCATCACCTGCCATGTATTCATTTTCGCTTAAATGGCGATTTAACACGTCAAGCTGGCGTTTAGTTTCCATGGTAAAACGGTCAATAGGGTATTGCATTTTACTTGGTGCGTAGCTATAAAAATGACCAAACCCACCACCTAAGTAAGGCGCTGAGCCCATTTGCCAAAATAGCCAGTTACGACACTCTGTTTTAGCTTTTAGATCTTTAGGTATAAGTACATCAAATTTTTCAGCCAAATACTGTAAAATAGAACCTGATTCAAAGATGCGAGTAGGCGGCGTGGTTGAATGATCCATTAGCGCTGGGATTTTTGAGTTTGGATTAATATCAACAAAGTCAGATCCAAACTGATCGCCATCACCTATGTTTATTAAATATGCGTCATAGTCTGCATCGGTGCAACCAAGCTGTAAAAGCTCTTCAAACATGATTGTAGCTTTTTGGCCATTAGGTGTCGCAAGAGAATAAAGCTGAAATGCGTGCTCACCAATAGGTAGAGTTTTGTCATGAGTCGCGCCTGCGATTGGGCGGTTAATGCTGGCAAACTTACCGCCACTTTCACTTTCCCACGTCCATACTTTTGGTGGCGTGTATTCGTTTTTATCACTCATAAATAACCTCTGTTAGATGAAATACATATATGGTAAATGTGGCCATAAAAAATTAATTAAAGGCCCTAATACTTAATTTACCGACCTTTTAATTTATCGGCTTTTGCTAATCTATAACCTAAAAACAACCCGCTTAGCGCTCCAAATAAATGGCTTTCAAACGATACATGATAGCGCTGAGGTAAAACACCCCATATAAAACCGCTATAAAGTATAGCCACTACAACTGCAATTATAATTGATTTTAATGAGCGTCTTACTAAGCCGTAGCATAGAATAAAGCCCCATAAACCATATATAACACCGCTTAAACCAACATGTATGTTACTGCGCCCAAATGCCCAAACTAACAGTCCACCGACTAGAGCGGTAAAAATAAATACGTTATAAAAACGTTTTACGCTGTACTGGCAAATGAGCCAGCTTAATACTACAAATGGGATCATATTACTGGCAAAGTGCCACCAGCTACCATGTAAAAAAGGTGCGCATAGTATGCCAATTAATCCTTGGATACTGCGTGGATATATGCCTAAACCATTAAGATTTATGCCAGGTAGACTATTGATCACCTGTAGTACGAAGCAAATAACAACAATACTAAAAATTGCGAAGCGGGTACTCGTTAGTAATGACAGTGTGGTTGGCTTGGTTGCCATATAATCGCCCTAATTGACTTTAAGAGTTGCCAGTATAGGAATTGTATTTGCTAATGAAAAGCAATTAAAAAAGCACAGCATAAAATGCTGTGCTTATTTTTAATTTTTACTCACTATTAACCTAGTTTAGTTAATAGTTTTTTTGCAGCTAGTTCAGAGCTTGCTGGGTTTTGACCGGTAATTACTAAACCATCTACTAGCGCTAATACGCCCCAGTCGTCAGTTTTTTGATAATCGCCGCCTTTTTTAATTAGCTCGTCTTCAACTAAAAATGGCACGATATCGGTAAGTTGTACTGCAGCTTCTTCAGAGTTAGTAAAACCAGTTACTTTTTTACCCGCTACTAATGCATTGCCATCAGCATCTTTAACATTTAAAAATGCAGCACTTGCATGACATACCGCAGCAACAGGCTTTTGCTCTTTTACAAAGCTTTCGATAAGCGAAATTGAATCAGTGTTGTCAACTAGGTCCCATAATGGACCGTGACCGCCTGGGTAAAATACAGCGTCAAAATCGCTAGATTTTACTTCACTCAACACTTTAGTGTTTGCCATAAGTGTTTGTGCTGCGCTATCGGCGTCGTAACGTTTAGTTGCATCTGTTTGAAAATCAGAAAGTGTACTTGTCGGATCAATTGGTGGTTGACCGCCAGCTGGAGACGCTAATGTTACTTCAACGCCTGCATCAACAAATGCATAATAAGGGGCTGCAAATTCTTCTACCCAAAAACCTGTTTTTTCGCCAGTGTTACCAAGTTCTGCGTGAGATGTAAGAACCATAAGTATTTTTTTAGACATTGAATATATTCCTTCTGATGATTTAAATTGGTTTATCTTGCTTACCAATTACTATATGCACTAACAGAGCTTTAAACAACGATGATAAATTTAACTTTATTGGTTTAATAATTGATACAATAGAGGGGTTGAATTTAAAACACGCTACGGAGCACATATGAAGGTGTCGTTTGAGCAGTTAAAGAGCATGGTTGTATTTGCGCAAATTGTAGAGCAGGGCAGCTTAACCGCTGCTGCCAAACAGCTAGGGCTTACGCGAGCAGTTGCAAGTTATCATTTAAAAAAATTAGAAACGCAGCTTGAAGTTACTTTACTAAATCGCTCAACCCGTACCATGGCGCTCACTGAAGCAGGCATTGCTTATTATGAGCGTTGTAGAATAATTACAGAACAAGCTAATGCGGCTAATCAGCAAATAGAAAATATAAAGAGCGAGCCACAAGGTTTACTTAAAATTAGTTGCCCAGTAAATGTGGGAATGCAGTTAATTGTGCCTGCAATAAATACGTTTAAGCGCCAATACCCTAAAATTAAAATAGACTTACAGCTTACTGACGATGTGGTTGATATTATTAAAAATGGGTTTGATTTTGCAATTAGGGGAGTGGCACTGAGTGACTCCAACTTGCAAGCAACCAAGCTGACTACAATGAGCACTTGTATTTGTGGCGCGCCGGATTACTTTACACATTTTGGTAAACCTAAAACACCTTTAGAATTGGCAGATCATCAATGGGTGGTTTATCAGCTAGGAAGTAAAACGTTAACACTTTCAAAAGATGGCAAAAAACACGACATTGCAATGCAAGGCGCCTTAAGTACTAATAACGCAGCTGCACGTACTGCCTTTGTAGAAGCGGGGCATGGCATTGGGCGTATTCCGCTTTACGATGCGTGGCCTAAAGTACAAGCTGGGCTACTTGAAATAATATTAGATGATTATAAAAGCAAAGATATTGAACTGTACGGGGTATTTCCGCCAGGAGCTGCGGGATCTAAAAAACTACGATTATTTATTGATTACTTAAAAGCGTATTTTGTAAAACAGCATACCGCCTTAGGTATGCTGAAAAGTGTTTAATTATTTTCGCTTTTAAAGCATTTATAAAACACTTATAAAGTACGGCTAAATAATGCAACCGCTTGTTGATACATATTAATTGCAAGGGCTGCATCGTATCGCTCACCTTCATCACGCATAAAGGCATGCTGGGCATTAACTTCTTGCCATTGGTAATTAATGCCAGTACTTACGCATTGCTGGTATATTTTAATACGGCCTTCCTTTGGCACATGCGGGTCTTGTTTACCCCATATAAAGTGAATTTCGCCTTGTATATCAGCCATGCGTTCAAATGAGTTATTACCTGATTTTGCCGGTAATGTATTGCTGTGAATATCAGTTGCGTATAAGCAAAAAGCCGCTTTAATTTCAGGGTTAAGCGCCGCTCTGTAAGCTAAATGCCCGCCAATACATACGCCCATAGCGCCCACTGTACCTGTGCAGTAATGCTGCTGCTTTATAAAGTCGATCATGGCTTGCGTGTCGCTATCATGATGCTCCAGTGGTTTTTCCCACTTATCTGCATTGCCTTTGTCTTTACCTGCATCGTCGTAAGCAAGCACAGTGCCCATAGGGTTTAACTCGTGAAATACTTCCGGTACGAACACTACAAAACCATGGCTTGCTAAAATAGCTGCGCTGCGTGCAATAGGTGCAGTTTGCTGAAATATTTCAGAATAAAAAATAATAGCAGGGAACTGCCCTTGCGCCTGAGGGCGATAGATGGTTGTTCGCATTAAACCTGTAGGTGTTGGCAAGTCTGCGTTATGTTGTTGAATTATCATAAAAGCGCTCAGTTAAATAAAATTATATAATGATATGGTAACTGAGCGCGATAAAATAAACGACTTTTGTTGTCGAGTATTTATACCAACCTGCATAAATCTTTGATCAATTTAACGAATTAAATTTCACTATAACGTCGTTAAAAATTTTTTATTTAGAACAACTAGATAAAAAATTTTTGCCTAGTTCTAGCGTAATTTTCTTAACGTTAAATAGACCCCATATATAAGCAGATTGGTATTAAATACTTGCAGGCATTTTATTACAACTAGCGTAATAACTTACGGTAGCCGGCCAATCTGAAAATATAGCCATTACACCCACGTCTTTTGCGAGTACATCAACGACCGTCATCATATCGCCATCGTTATCTATAACATCAGCAATTGATTGATAGTAATAACCACCACCTTCATTAAGCGGACCTGAGCGCTCAAGGCTCCATGCAATAAGCTCTAAACCTGCTGCTTTTGCGTCAATTGCGTATTGTGATGGCACGATATTATTTTCGTTATCTATTGTTAGCATCATCCAAATTGGAGGGGCTAAAATTTTAACGCCGTCAGCCACAAGTTCATCCATACCAGGTTGCCATGTTTGTGGGTTACTTGGATCAAATCCGGCTTCACTGTCGCGACCATCTAGGTATACGCTTTTATCTGCAAAGTCAGGGTTAGTGTTAATCCAGTATTTTACGTCATCAAGGTTAAACGATTGCGGGTAAACTTTTGAGGCTGGCACATTCATTTGTGTGTACTCGTCTAGCATTTTTTGCGCATATTGCTCTTGCGTCATTCCATCAAATGGCATACTTACTTGTGGCGATTTAAGTTCAGGGGTCATTTTTACACCCAGCTCATTAAACAGTGCAATGCTTTGTTTATGGGTCATTAATGTACCTTGGGTAGCATATAAATCAGTGCGCCAATTTGGAGTACCATCCATGTAATCAGCAATGGTAGTTGCATTAGTGTTTGCACCATCCATTTTACCTTCAAGGGTTAAAAATTCCGCTAAGCTTATATCGCTGGTACAACATTTTGCAGAAGCAGCAACACCATTAGCAGGGTCTGCTGGTGTAAATGGCACACTGCATTTAGCTGCAAGCTCAGGAATGGCTAAAATATTAGTTGTGGTGTGTAAGTCGCATTGAGAATGGCGACATACTAGTTCTTTATCGTTTGTAAATGTAACATCGCATTCAACAATGCCTGCGCCCATTCTAGCTGCAGCAATGTAGGCTTCTTTGGTGTGCTCAGGATATTGCATTGATGCACCGCGATGACCAATAGAAAAATCGGTACGATAAAAAGGACCTTCGCTACAAGATTCTAATTGTGTTTTTAAAGCGCTGTCGCTCATATCATTGACTAAATAATAAGGACGAGTGCCTAGTTGAATATCTGGCGCATCACCGTTTGGTACTTCTACAATAACAGGCGTAGGCACTTCAACAATCTCAACTTCGGTGTTGGTAACAACCACTTCTTTTTCTATTATTTCTACATCGTCGTCGCAGCCAGCAAGTGTGGCTAACAATATACAGCTTGTAAGTAAGGTAATACGTTTCATTGTTTATCCTTAAAAAGTAAAATTTGTACTACCTTAATGATTATTAATGACAATTTAGCTACAAGCTTATTAATTTATTTTTTATTAAGCATTTGATTCACTAATAATGCACCTAACATTATGCCAGCCCCAATACTTAACCTAACTATGTCAGCGTCTCTGTTCCAAATAAGCACGTTAACTATAATCCCTGCTGGGATAAGTAAGTTATTCATGACTGCCAGAGCTCCAACGTTGACGAGTGTTGCGCCTTTATTCCACATAAAGTAACCAAGGCCTGATGCAACAATCCCTAAATAAATCAGTATGCTCCACTGAGTAGAAGTGGTTGGTAATTTGTTTGAATTACCAAATAATGCATAACAAATTGTGGCAATAATAAGTGCGCCTATAAAAAACCATCCAAATACGGTTTTATCATCAAGCTGATTGTTCATCATTAAGCGTTTGTAGGCTACTTGGCCTACAGCAAAACTTATGTTCGCACCTTGAACTAATAATAAGCCAATTATGAAATTGCTATTTAGGTTTTCGTAACGAATGGTAATTGCACCAATTACAGCAATAAGTGCGATTATAAAAAAGCGTGGGTTAAAATGTTTGTTCAATGCATCATTTAGCAAGGTAATGTACAAAGGAGTCATTACTGTAAATAGCAGTACTTCGGGGACGCTTAAAAATAAAAAGGAATGGTAGTAAAAGCTATACATAACACCAAGTTGTATAGCGCCAATCAGCATGAGCTTTAAGGCTAAAGGTTTAGGTGTTTGTTTAAACTTTAAAAATGGTAAAAATACGAGGGTTGCTAGTGCTATGCGAATTAACACACTAAACCATGCATCAACCTGACCTGCTAAATACACGCCAATTAAACTAAATGAAAATGCCCAAAGTAAAGTTACTGCAAATAAGTACCGCATAGCCGTCGTCTTTAAATAATTAATGGCAGCAGTTTATCTGTTATAAATTAATGTATAAACAATAAAAGCCCGCAAGCGGGCTTTTATAAATTTAGTATATCAATAAATTAGTTTATTGATTACTCAACTAAACCACGGCGCTTAAGTAGTGCGTCGGTAGTTGGTTTCTGACCTCTAAACTCAATATAGCTTTGCATTAAGTCGCGGCTGTTACCTTTTGATAGGATTTCTTTACGGAACTTATCACCATTTTTACGTGTTAAGCCGCCGTTGTTTTCCATATGTGCAAAGGCGTCTGCTGCAAACACTTCAGTCCATAGGTACGCGTAGTAACCCGCTGAATAACCACCTGCAAATGTGTGGCTAAAGAAGTTTGATTTATAACGCGGTGGAACAGGGTAGTAAGCAATACCGTGTTTTTCTAGCGCGTCTTGCTCAAACTTTTGAACGTCAGCTACTTTTTTATCAGAACCAAATGAATGCCATTCCATATCAAGTAGTGCAGCGGCTAAGTATTCAGTAGTGCCGTAACCTTGGTTGAATTTTTGCGATTCAAGTACTTTATCAAGTAAAGCTTGTGGAATTGGCTCACCTGTCTTGTAATGCTTAGCATAGTTTGCAAGTACTGTTGGTTCAATCATCCAATCTTCATTTGCTTGCGACGGAAACTCAACAAAGTCACGTGCCGTTGCAGTACCTGCTAGGCTTGGGTATTTAACATCTGAGAATAACCCATGTGCAGCATGACCAAATTCATGGAACATAGTAGACACTTCGTCAAACGTCATTAGCGTAGGCTCGCCTGCAGCAGGTTTTGGAATGTTCTGCGCATTGTAAATAACAGGTTTGGTGCCTTTTAAGCCGCTTTCGCTAACGTATGCACTCATCCATGCGCCGCCACGTTTACCTTCACGTGCGTAAGGGTCTAAGTAAAATAAACCAATAGCGCTGCCATCAGCGTTAAATACTTCGTATACGGTTACATCTTCATGATAAACAGGAAGGTCTTTACGTTCTTTAAACGTAATACCGTACAGTTTGTTCATTGCAAAAAATAAGCCATCGTGAATAACCGATTGCATTTCAAAGTATGGTTTAACAAGTGCTGGATCTAAGTTGTACTTTTCTGCACGTACTTTTTCAGCATAAAAAGTCCAATCCCATGGTTTAAGCTCAAAGCTTTCGCCTGAATCGTTAATCACTTTTTGAATAGCGGCTGCTTCAATTTTTGCTTTTTCAACTGCTTTTGGTGCTAGGTCATCAAGGATGCCGTAAACGTTTTCAGTTGTTTGCGCCATACGCGACGTCATTACATAAGAAGCCCAATCTTTGTAGCCTAAAAGCTCTGCTTTTTGAGCGCGTAGGTTGGTTTCTTTAATAATAATAGGGCCGTTAGTTTTTGCTGCACGGTTTGCAGAAGCTTTAAAAATTCGCTCACGTAGGTCGCGGTTTTCAAGGCTGCTTAAAATTGGTTGTTGCGTTGTATTTACCAAAGTGATCATGTAGCCGTCTTTGCCCGCTTTTTTAGCTGAAGCTGCAAGGCCTGCAATTTCGCCTTCAGAAAGACCCGCTAATTCACTTTTATCTGTAACTACAATAACGTCTTCTTTAAACGATTTTAAAATGTTTTGTGAAAACGCAGTAGATAGCTGAGCTAGCTCTGAGTTAATTTCACGCATTTTAGCTTTTTCAGCGTCATTTAATTTAGCACCTGCTTTTACAAACTGCTTGTAGTAAAAATCAACTAGGCGTTTATCTTCTGCGTTTAATTTATCTTGATTGTCGTAAATTGTTTGTACGCGCTTAAATAATTCACCGTTTAAGTAAATATCATCTGAGTGAGCAGATAGTACCGGCGCCATTTTTTTGCTAATGCGTTGGTATTCGTCATCTGAGATTAAGCCTGATAAATTGAAAAACGCAGCCGATACGCGATTTAATAGCTCCCCTGACAATTCCATTTTAACTAAAGTATTTTTAAATGTTGCAGGAGCAGGGTTGTTAGCAATCGCTTGTACTTGCGCTGTATGCTGCGCAATACCAGCGTCAAAGCCTGCTTCGTAGTCTTTTGTACCAAATTTATCAAACTCTGGTGCCATGTATTGTAATGGGCTTGGCTTAAATAAAACATTGTTTGCGTTCATGTCTTGCACTTGTGCTGCGCCTTCTTTTGCCATGTTTTGTGTATCGTTAGATGAACAGGCCGATAATATTAAGGCACTAGCAATAGTAGTGGCGATCAGGGTTTTACGCATAATAACTCCATAGAAAGATTAGCCGGAATAGGCTTTGCGAGTCGAAAAACCTAGTTAACTTATCAAATTTTGGCGTTTATACAATAAAGTTTATCGGTATTAAGGGGGATTTGAACGCAAATTAGCTAATATTTAGCTTTAAGGGAGGTAAAAGTAGCTCTAAAAGTAAACACCTGAGCTACTTAATAAGTCGTTGAGTCATAATTGCTTAGTTATATCCAAGTACAAATTTTCTCTCAGAGCCAAAGTTGCTAGGTTGTTGTTGGCCAAACTCTTTGTTGATAGATGCCAGTGTTTGCTCTTGTTCTGCAAGAAGGCACAAAATTTTATTTCGGTAATCTAGGCTGCTTTCAAACAAATGTAAGTCTACCTGCGGCTGCAAAGTAGCGAGTCTTTGATTTAAAGTAAGTTGTGTCATATGTGATCTCCAGTGCTTGTACACTATTTATATAGCACTCGGTGCAATAAAGAGTTAATAAATTGTTCATAAAAAGTATATTGAACTTATTAACTTGGCGTTTTAGTTATATTATGACTGCTAAACTTACCCAACACTGAACCGCTTTCACTTTATAGCGATTTAAATTTAAAGCGCTCCTTTGCTTGTTTTGGAAAATAAATGACCTTAGAACACATAAACCAAATTCTTGCCTTTGTTGTATTTAGTTACAGCGATGTACACATTACCGTAGCAAAAATTATTAAAGTGCCTTTAATACTTTTCGCTATTTGGTTTATTGTGACGCGTATTGGCAAGCTAATAACAAAAACATTATTGGCAAAAAAGTTAAGCCAAGATGCCGTGCATTTATTTACACGTATCTACTTTATTTTAAGTATCGCTATTTTAATTTTTACATCTTTAGAAGTATTAAGCATACCGCTTACTGCGTTTGCTTTTGTTTCAGGTGCTATTGCCATTGGTGTTGGTTTTGGCGCGCAAAATATTATTAATAACTTTATTAGTGGCTGGATATTAATGTGGGAGCGCCCAATACGTATAGGTGACTTTTTAGAAGTAGGTAATGCAAAAGGTGTGGTAGAAACAATAAATACACGTTCAACACGTATTCGCCGAAACGATGGCGTACATATGCTTATACCTAACAGCCAACTACTAGAAAACACAGTAACAAACTGGACGCTAATAGATGGCAATGCACGCTCATCGGTCAGTGTAGGCGTTGCGTATGGATCAGACGTGATACTGGTTAAAAAGCTTATTCAACAAGTGCTTGATGATCATGAAGCAATATTGGCTAATCCAAAGTCATCGGTGTTATTTGATGACTTTGCAGATAGCTCGCTCGTATTTAACGCTATTTTTTGGGTGTGCGCCGAGTCTGAAACCATGCTTAGAAAAGTACGCAGTGATATTCGTTTTAGTATTTACGCTGTATTTGAAAAGCATGATGTAGTGATTGCTTTTCCGCAGCGTGATATTCATATCGACGGTGAAATTGCATTTAAGCGCTCATAGTTCAAATATAGTAAATATTAAAAGTCGCTCTTGGGCGGCTTTTAATAAAAACACAGGTGTTTCTATTTTAGGTTAACATGTAAAACAATCCCTTCTTCCTACTCCATTTTATTAAATTCAATAAAGGACATATGTCCTTAATATTAGGATTTTGCATCTAAATAGTGATAAAAACACGTGATTTTGTAGTTAAATGTTGCAAAAAAGTTTCTAATTATGTCTATATTTATGCAGTAAAATTGTCACACAATGGTATAATCTTAATCGTTCGTTCAGCCTTATAACATCGTTTTTGTACTCTCGGTAATAAGGTCCGCGCGCATGACGCAAGTCGCGAAAAATTGAACGAGCCCGCAATGAATACATTGCGCAACACAAAAAACCGTTGAACAAGAGTGCACAAAAAAGGTTAAACCCAACATGAAAGCAATGAAAAGATCTACGTTAGCTACCCTAATCAATGCAACGTTGTTCTCTGCAGTAGCAGGTACTTCATTTTCTTCTTTAGCTGCTGAAGAAAAAACAGCTAAAAAAAGTAATCAACTAGAAGTTATTCAAGTAACAGCCCGTAAACGTGTAGAAAACGCTCAAGAAGTACCAGTAGCAGTATCTGCTCTACAAGGTGATAACCTTGATGCGTATAGCTCAGCTGGTATGGATATTCGTTTTTTAAATGCGAAAATTCCAAGTTTATCTATTGAATCTTCATTTGGTCGTTCATTCCCACGCTTTTACGTTCGTGGTTTAGGTAATACCGATTTCGATTTGAATGCATCACAACCAGTATCACTTGTTGTTGATGAAGTCGTTCAAGAAAATGCAATTTTAAAAGGCTTCCCAGTATTTGATGTTGAACGCGTAGAAGTATTACGTGGTCCTCAAGGAACTTTATTTGGACGTAACACGCCAGCTGGCCTTGTTAAGTTTGATACTGTTAAACCAAGCCAAGAATTTGATGGTTATGGCTCTGTTTCATACGGTAGCCGTGGCGCTGTAGACACAAGTGGTGCTGTAGGTGGTGCTTTAACTGACCGTTTATCTGCTCGTGTTTCATTATTATGGCAAGATAAAGACGATTACATTGATAACCAAGCTCCAGGCTTTGAAGCTAAAGACGAGCAAGGTGGTTACACTGAAAAAGCGGCACGTGTTCAATTTTTATATGAAGGCGATGATTTTACTGCTTTATTAAACTATCACACACGTGATTTAGATGGCTCGCCAATTGCCTTTCGTGCAAATGTAATTAAAACGGGTACTAACGAGCTAGTAGATAATTATGAAAGTGATGTTGTTTATCAAGATGCGGCATCTCGTTCTACTCAACAAGTAGAATCTGAAGGTGCAAGCTTAAAGCTTGAGTGGGAACTTAAAAATCACACAATCACTTCAATTTCTGCATGGGAAAGTGCTGAAATTTATTCTCGCGCTGACATCGACGGCGGTTACGGTGCTTCTTATATTCCAGATTTCATGGGGCCTGGTTTTATCCCTTTCTCTTCAGAAAGTGCTGATGGCATTCCAGATCACGACCAGTTGACGCAAGAGCTACGCTTATCTAGTAACTTTGATGGCGATTTAAATTATCAAGTAGGTGTTTTTTACTTCGATGAAGAACTAACAATTGAAAACTACAGCTACGATACATTCTCAACACCCGATGCTGGTGCTTTAAATGGCTATGTTCGTCAACAGCAAGATACTACAGCTTGGGCTGTATTTGGTTCTGTAGATTATACTTTTTCAGATGATTTAAAAGTAACAGCGGGACTTCGCTACTCTGACGATGATAAAGATTTTGTCGCTGACCGTACACTTAGCCCAATTGGCGGTGGTGCTTTACTAGTAGAGCGTGATGTTAGTGACGACCATGTTAGCTGGGACTTATCTGCAAATTATAAAGTAAACGATGATGTTAACTGGTACGGCCGTGTAGCAAACAGCTTCCGCGCACCTAGTTTACAAGGTCGTATTTTGTTTGGTGATGATGTAACAACAGCTGAATCAGAAACTGTAACATCGTACGAAACAGGTATTAAATCAGACGTGTTAGATGGCCAAGGTCGTGTTAACGCGACTGTGTTTTATTACACAATGGACGACCAGCAACTTACCGCTGTAGGCGGTGGTGCTAACTTTAACCGTTTAGTTAATGCTGATAAAACGACTGGCTATGGTTTTGAGTTAGATACGCAGTGGGTATTAAGCGATGAGTTTAATGCAACGTTTAACTTAAGCTACAATAAAACAGAAATTAAAGATAACGATTTAGCTGTCGCTGTTTGTGCTCAATGTACTGTAACTGACCCAATTAATGGTTCTGGTCTTGCTGTACTTGATGGTAATAGCTTACCGCATGCTCCTGAGTGGATCTCTAACTTTACGCTCCGCTACACTAAAGAACTTGCCGATGGTAACTTCTTCGCTAGCGGTGATATTTCTTATCGCAGTAAAATCAATATGTTCCTTTACGAATCAGTAGAGTTTGAAGGTAAAGAGCTTATTGAAACAGGTTTGCGTACAGGTTACACATGGTCTGAAGGCGATTACGAATACGAAGTAGCCGCTTTTGTTCGTAACTTATTTGACGAGCAACAAGTTATTGGTGCTGTAGACTTTAATAACAATACGGGTATTGTTAACGAAGAACGTTATGTAGGTGCTGAGTTTAAAGTTAGATTTTTCTAACTAATAGCTAGAAGTATTTATTTTAAAAGCCTGCATTGCGCAGGCTTTTTTATTTGTATAACCCCTTTTAGAGCTGCTAAAGTAGCGCCTAATTGGTTTATTTAAAGAGAAGAGCAATGGCTGGATTTTGGAATTACCGTGTAATTTTTTGTGAAGCAACGAAAGATGAAGCAGCGCAATATCAAATACACGAAGTAGAATATAATCTGAACGGTAAAGTGACTAACTGGTCAGAAACAGGCGCAGCCCCTTTTGGTACAACACTTGATGAGTTGAAAGATGACTCAGATCGTTTAAAAACAGCATTTGAAAAGCCTGTACTTAAAGTTATGCGTAAAACGCGTGGCTACGAGCTTGTTGATGTTGAAACAGGTGAGGAAGCAACGGGTGAGCCACCAGCAGGCTTAACGCAATAACAACAATTTAATAAAAGGTGCTTAAGGCGCCTTTTTTATTGTCAAAATTTGGCTTAGGTTAAATAAGGAATGAGGATGACATTAGAAGCAGTATTATTTGATATGGATGGCACATTAGTTGATTCAGAAAGCATGCACTTTGTATGTTGGAGTAAACTACTTAAGCCTTATGGTGTTAGTTATTTAGAAAGTAATTTTTGTCAGCGCTTTTCAGGACGACCCACTTTAGAAGCTGCAATAGAGATTAAGCAAGAGCATAACTTATCAGTAAGCGCACAGTTTTTAGCGGATGAAAAATACAGTTTATTTGGCGAATATGTAATAACACATTTACCACCACTAATGCCGTTTACTGAGCAAACGTTGAAAGCTGTAAAAGCGAGTGGCTTAAAAATGGCGCTAGTAACGGGCAGTGCTAAAAGTGAAGCTATGCCAATACTTAAAGGTTTAGGATTTTATGAGCTGTTTGACACGGTGGTAACAAAAGACGATGTAACTAATCCTAAACCTGCTGGAGACCCATATTTACTGGCACTTAAGCAGATAAATATACAGGCAGGCAATGCAATCGCCGTTGAGGATACATTTACCGGCGTTACGGCGGCCAATAACGCCTTGTTACGTGTTGTAGCCATTGCTAATAGCCACACAAAAGATCACGATTTTAGCCAAGCTACCTATAAAATGAGTAACTTAGATGAGTTTTGGCAATGGGTGCAATCTCAACTATAGTTTAAGCCAACTTTTACTTGCTTGGATGCGCTAATGTCTACTATTAAACACCTGTTTTTAATTGTTTTTGTACTTTTTACGCAATGTATAAGTGCAGCACAACCCTCTGTTTTACTCGCGAAAGTATATGACGAAACTAAGCATTACGATGTAAGTAAATATTTAGTCAGTGAAAAATATGATGGCGTAAGAGCTGTATGGACCGGCACGCAGTTTGTTACTCGCAAGGGTAATATTATTAATGCGCCAAGTTGGTTTACAGCGCCATTGCCAAACGTATGGCTTGATGGTGAGCTGTGGACCAAACGTGAGCACTTTTCTGCGCTTAGTGGCATAGTAAGAACTAAAACCCCTAATAATCATGATTGGCAAACTATTACTTATAAAGTATTTGATATGCCAGATAAAACCCTGCCTTTTAGCATTCGCTATAAAAACTATAATGAGCTTATTACTAGCCTAAACTCGCCGCACATTAGCGTTGTAGTTCAATATAGCTTTACTAATAATGAGCAGCTCACAGAGTATTTTGAAAATATAACTAAGCAGGGCGGCGAGGGTGTAATGCTTCATTTGGCCAGTGCTAAGCACAGCAATGGGCGAAGCAGTGCATTACTAAAATTAAAGCCTTATTTAGATGCAGAAGCGATTGTAATTGCGCACTTACCAGGTAAAGGCAAATACCAAGGTATGTTAGGTGCATTAAGAGTAAAAACAGCACAAGGGCAGGTGTTTTCAATTGGTACTGGGTTTAATGATGCAGAGCGCGCCACTCCACCTGAGATAGGCAGCGCTGTAACGTACCGGTATCATGGCTTAACAAAAAACGGGTTACCGCGTTTTGCTAGTTTTTTACGAGTTAGAGATAATTTATAACATTTATAAATTTTACAAAGTGTGCTAAATTGCGCGGCCTTTTTGGTAATGTGTGGTGAAGTATGTTTGTAGGTTTTGATTACGGTAGTTCTAATTGTGCTATGGGTGTAATGAGCGAGGGTAATGTTCAATTAGTACCGCTAGAGCAAGGAAAACATTACTTACCGTCTACACTTTACACTCATCACAGTGCCTTGGTTGTTGACTTTGTTGCTAAGCACTTACATGGCACAGCCCATGAGCATGACTTTTTAACACAGCGCCAAGCATTATTAAATACCTTACCTCGTATTAAGTCAGACCTTGATTTACAGCCTTCAGATGAAACCCTATTTATTGGTCGTGAAGCGATTAGCGAGTACGTGCAGTTCCCTGAAGAAGGCTACTTTGTTAAGTCCCCTAAATCATTTTTTGGCGCAACAGGTTTAAAGCAAGGTCAAATTAACTTTTTTGAAGATATCGCAACCGCGATGATCTTAAAAATTAAGCAACGCGCTGAGCTCTCTTTAGGTAAAACACTTACACAAACAGTGATTGGTCGCCCAGTAAACTTCCAAGCTGTGGGTGGTGAGCAATCAAATCAACAAGCGGTCGGTATTTTAGAACGCGCTGCTAAACGCGCTGGTTTTAAAGACGTAGAGTTTTTATATGAGCCACTTGCTGCGGGTATCGATTACGAGAGTGATTTAACTCAGGATCAAAAAGTACTCGTTATTGATATTGGTGGTGGTACAAGTGACTGCTCATTTGTACAAATGGGCCCAAGCTTTAGAGGAAATAGCCAGCGCGATGGCGACTTTTTATCTCACAGTGGTAAACGTGTTGGCGGAAACGATTTAGATATTGCTTTGAGCTTTCATGGTTTAATGCCGTTATTGGGTTTAGGCAGTACGTTTAAATCAGGTCTACCTTTGCCTAATCAAGCGTTTTGGCAAGCGTGTAAAATTAACGATGTAAATTTACAAAGCCAATTCTATAGTGAAAGCCATACCCGAGAGCTAAATGCACAATTACGTGATGTAAGTGCACCTGAGCTTTATAAGCGTTTAATACATTTACAGCAAAACAAGCAGGGTCATCAGTTAGTACAACAAGGTGAAGCGGCTAAAATAGCACTTTCATCAGCTAGTGCGTTTGATTGTGATTTAAGCTTTTTAGATAGTGGGCTGAATAAAAATGTATCTGTAAGCGATTTAGCTGTTGCCGTTGAGAGTAGTATTAGCCAAATAGTTACTTTAGCAAAACAAGCAATCAGCGACGCTGCGACCACGCCAGACATTATTTACTTAACAGGCGGTAGTGCACAGTCACCATTGATTAAAGCGGCTTTAAGTGAGCACTTAGGTAATATAAAAATGGTTAACGGGGACCACTTTGGTAGTGTAACTGCTGGCCTGACTAAATGGGCCAGCATGCTTTATAAATAACCTAGATTACAATTGAGGTTTAAAGATCTATTTGTCGGGTTGCGAGGTATTTTTCGTAATCTGGCAATGTACGTTCAAGCTCTACATCCATAAGTGGTGAGCTTAATAACATATCTGCACTCACCTCATTACACGCCACCGGAATATTCCAAACAGCGGCTAAACGCAGCAGTGCTTTAACATCAGGGTCATGAGGCTGTGATGCTAATGGGTCCCAAAAAAATATCAAAACATGTATCTCATGTTCAGCTATTTTAGCGCCAAGTTGTTGATCGCCGCCCATAGGACCACTTAATAGCTGAACCACATCAAGTCCCGTGGTTTTTTGAATTAAATGCCCGGTAGTACCTGTGCCATATAAAGTGTGCTTACTTAGTATTTCTTTGTGCTTTTCACACCATAATTTTAATGCTGCTTTTTTACCGTCGTGGGCAACTAAAGCAATATTTTTTTGTGCGGGAAGAGATTGTGTTTTTTGTTCCATGCTGATTCTTTTTTATTAGTTAGCTTAAACTCTGGGTAATAAATCTCTTAACCAAAGTGCAGGTTAGTTAAAATAATAGATTGATAGCAAGGGCTATAAATACAATGCCGGTGATCCTATCAATCCAAAGTTGGCTATTTGGGTTACGTCTAAAAAACTGTGCAATTTTGTCGCCAAAATAAATATACGTGCAGTCAATCGGAAAAGCAAAAATAGGGTAAAGCAAGCCAAAAAAAGCGAGTTGAAAAGTAGCAGATGAAAGCGTTGGATCTACAAATTGCGGAATAAATGCAATAAAAAACAGCGCCACTTTAGGGTTTAGCACTTCAGTCATCATGGCTTGAAACATGACATTACTTTTTTTACTGGTACTTATATGCGGTTTATCGGTTTGCTTGTCATCAGATATAGGCTCTGGCTGCTTTAGCGTGCCTTTAATCATCATAAATCCCAAATAACATAAATATGCTGCGCCTACATATTGCACTGCGGCATAGGCACTTGGGGAAGCTTTTAGGACTGCGCTTAGGCCTACAACAGCAAATAGAGTATGAATAACCCCACCTAATGCAAAACCAAAAGCACTTTGCATACCGGCGCTTCGACCATTAGCAAATGTTTGTGCCATCAAAAATGCATTTGATGGCCCAGGTGCTACAGCCATTAAAAAGCTGGCTAATAAAAACGAGGCTAAAAAATCAGGATTGATCATTGAGCGCTTTTAGTTGGGTGTAAAGTATGTGCTTTTTTGCTCATTAAAATAATCCAAAGCGGAACTAGTAATAATAAATGAAAAGCAATTAACCACGGTGTACTTAACCCCAAATATTGGGTTAAAACAACGAGTATACTCGCGCCACTCATTTGCATAGCACCAAGTAATGCCGAGGCTGTGCCTGCTTGTTTAGGAAAACTCGACAGAGCCATACCTGCAGCTGAGCCTAAACTTAGAGCAAAGCCTAATGCTGCAATTAAAATAGGTAACATAAGCGCAAATGCCGTCTCTATACCGCTAAGGGCTAGCATTAAAACACCTGAAAAAACCAGTACACTCACACCGACACGCAAAGCACGTTGGCTATTTCGTTTAATGTACGTTGGTAAAATAAAACTAGCGACAATACTTATTACGGCGTTTAACGTAAACCAAAAAGTAAAGTCGGCTACAGTGCCGCCTAAATGCGTAATAAGCCAGCCTGGAGCTAGCGTCACATAAACTAATATTGCCGACATTGAGACCATGCAAATTAGGCTATTAAACAAAAATACCGGTGTTTTTATAATAGGTGTAAAGCGACGTAAATCTAAAATATGCCCCTGATAATGGCTATCAGCAGGACGAGTTTCTCTAAAAAAGAATAGCGTAACAACAAGCCCTACAATGGCAAACGCGGTTAAAAACATAAAGTTCATACGCCAACCAAATTGTACGGTAAGCCAAGCTCCTAAAATAGGTGCCATTGCCGGAATAAAGCACACAATCCCGTTAAGGTAGGTAATCATTTGTCCACTTCGTTCACTGCCATATTTGTCACGTACTATCGCAAATGCGACAACAAATGTGGCACAGGCTCCAAAACCTTGCAGGGCACGTGCAATCATCAATACTTCAAAAGAAGGCGAGTAATAGGCAAGTAATGCTGAGCCTGCATATAAACTTATACCTACTATAGCCACTGGCTTTCGGCCAAACCTATCGGCCAAAGGCCCCGCAATTAATTGGCCTAAACCTACTGTTAGCATAAAAATAGCAACGGTTTGCTGAACTTGTTGTTCTGTAACTGCAAATTGTTCTGCAATAGTAGGAAAAGCGGGTAAGTAAATATCGATTGCCATAGGGCAAAATATAACGAGTAACGCTAGGATAAGTAACAAAGTCATATTAGGTTTAGCGGGCTGTGTTTGCATTGAGTCTCCTTTTGCCGAGTATTTTAGGTGGGCACTCGTAAAAAAGAAAGGGCTTATGACCCCTGCATAGGTTGTCATTTTTATTTTTTGATTGGATTAAGCTAAAAAGGCAGTGTAAATGCACTTTTTAAAACTGGTCTGATGTGTTAATTTGAAAAAAGTAACTGTTGATGGAAAATAATAATGAGTAATAAATCTGCACTTGTACAAACATGGCATAAATTTAAGCGTCTACCTTTTGGGAATTGGCTTTTTACTAAAGCTGTTTGCTTTAAAGCGCCATATTTTGGTTCAATGAAACCTTACGTGCTCGACCTTCGAGAAGGGCATTGTAGTGCGTTGGTTAAAAATCGTCGCAGCGTTCATAATCATATTGGAACTATTCATGCTATTGCGCAGTGTAACTTAGCTGAATTGTGTGCAGGTGTAATGGTTGATGCAACAGTGCCAGTTAAAACGCATCGTTGGATCCCAAAAGGCATGACAGTTAGGTATTTGGCTAAAGTAGATACAGATGTAAGGGCAGTCGCTGAAATTGATTTACCGCATAAGTGGATTGATAAAGAAGACTTAGTAGTACCGGTTAAACTGTATAATACCCGCAATGAGCTTGTTTTCACTGCAGATATTACAATGTACATTACTGAAAAAAGGTAACTTACGTAAAGCTGATTCTACTTAGTTTTTATCAGCGGCTTGTTTATTTACAAATGATAAGTCGCTGCCATCTTCTTTCAATAATGCTTTAACTTCTTTTGCGGGTTTTAGTTCTTTTGAAATTAGTTCCGGCTCTTCTTTTTCAAAGCGCTGTTTTAAACTGCCTTCAATTACTGCACCTGCATCAATACTCAATGTATCGTGAAACACATCGCCATGAACATGAGCGCCACTTTGTACTTTCACTTCACTGGCATTAATTGAGCCAATAACTTTGCCTTTAACAATAACGCTTTTAGCTTCAACAATACCTTCAACAACACCCGTTGAGCCAATAACTAAATGCTCCACTTTTATATCGCCATCAATGCGGCCATCAAGCTGTACTTCACCTTGGCTAACTAAAGTGCCTGTAAGGCGTACGTCTTCAGAAATAATAGACGGAGTGTGATTTACTCTTTTTAAATTAGAGCTAACTGTTTTTTGTTTTTTTCTACCAAACACGAGAAAGCGCCTTTGTTATTTTTAGAGGATTGACTTGTTTACCGTTAAGTAATACTTCGTAGTGTAAATGAGTACCTGTACTTCTGCCTGTGCTGCCCATTAAACCGATTACATCATGTTTAGTGATTGATTGACCTTTCTTTACTTTAATTTTATTTAAGTGTCCAAATCGAGTCACTAAGCCATTTTTATGTTCAAGCTCAATAAAGTTACCATAACCACCATTGCGACCGGCACGAAGCACTACAGCGTCTGCTGGGGCAAATATCTCGGTTTTATGCCAACCGGCTAAATCAATTCCTTTATGAAAGGCATGATTACTATTCATTGGATCTTTTCTAAGACCAAAACTACTCGAAATATAATATTTAGCTTTAGCTAAGGGGAGGGTGTTTGGTAGTTCAGTTAAAAAGTTTTCTAAATTATTTAATGCTAATAACTTATCAACGATGGCTAAAAAGTGGCTTGGAATTTTTGTTTCGTTAAATGTATCAAGTGGGCCACCTTGTGCGGTTGTTTGGGCACTTAATATTAAGTGTTGCTCAAGCGCTGACTCAATTCCTGCGCCTTTGACCATAGCTAAAATGGCTTGATGACGTTCACTAATTTGGTTATCTAAATAGGTAAAGCTTTGCTCATAATGATTATTTAAGTTGGCCACTCTTGTTGCGAATGTAATTGGAACGATTAACTGTGCTTGTTTACCTTTTTGATTTTCATCGACTAATGGCTCATGAAATTCATTGCCATTTTCATTAATAGGTACATCAAGTTCTGTATCAAGCTTAATAACATCTTTGCTAATTGAAGCAGGAAGGGACTCTATCATGCTTTGCAGTAGCGCCTGCTTTTGCTCAAGTATCGCAAGTTGCTCTAACTGCGTTGCTTGAAGGGCTTGTTGCTCACTGACTTTTTGTTGCCAAAGTGTTTGCTTGTTTATTTGACTTTGTTCTATGTCAGATATTTTATTAGTTTGTGTGTAAACACGAAAGCTCGAAATACTCAGCCAAATAAAAGTGGCTAAAATAAGCGATGCTACAAGAAGTTGAAACCAAGAGGCTAAAACAACATGCTTAACTTCGCCATTTTGGCGAATAAGTAGCTGACGAGCTGGGAAAAATTTATGATAAAAAGACTTTATAAATACTGACATGGCATATAAACACTGGCTATTAACCGAATTAAGATAGCAATTTGAGTTAAAAAAGCTAGAAAAAAATTGTAACTGTTCAAAAATTAATAAAAAAGGGCTGCTTTTAGTAAGCAGCCCTTTTAATAATTTTTTTAATACTCGTATTACTTTGTAGGCAGTACTGTGCTCTCTACAGAGCCAAAACCTATGCGTGCATAGCCTTCTTTTTCACACCAGCCGCGCATAATAACGTTATCGCCATCTTCTAAAAAGCTACGTTGTTCGCCATTGCTTAGCGTAATTTTTTCTTTACCGCCACGAGATAGTTCAAGTAAAGAACCCGCTTCTTCGTGCGTTGGACCAGACTGAGTGCCCGAACCTAACATGTCACCTGGCATAAAGTTACAGCCATTTACTGTGTGGTGAGTAACCATTTGTGCCACAGTCCAGTAAGAGTGCTTAAAGCTAGATGTTGATACACGCGTTGGGTTATGGCCTTCGCTACGCATTTTTTGCGTTTGGATTTTAACATCCATTTGAATATCAAAAGCACCTTGGTCGCGATTCGCTTTTGACTCTAAATAGTCCATAGGCTGTGGATCGTTTTCATCACGCGTCCAGCTTGTTCTATAAGGCGCTAGCGCTTCGGTTGTAACAATCCAAGGCGATACAGTTGAGGCAAAGTTTTTAGCTAAAAAAGGACCAAGCGGTTGGTATTCCCACGCTTGCAAGTCACGTGCTGACCAATCGTTAAATACACAAAAGCCAAATACGTGGTTTTCTGCATTTTCGATAGCGATTGCATCGCCCAGTGCATTGCCTTTACCTAAGTAAATACCTAGTTCTAATTCGTAATCAAGACGTTTACAAGGACCGAATGACGGCACTTCTGCATCAGGCGCTTTAGTTTGGCCTTTAGGGCGATGAAATGTTTGACCTGATACGTCAATAGATGAAGAACGACCATGGTAACCAATGGGTACCCATTTATAGTTAGGTAATAATGGGTTGTCAGGGCGAAATAAACTGCCTACGGCTGTAGCATGATAAATAGAAGTGTAAAAGTCAGTGTAATCACCGATACGACAAGGCAAAGAAAACTCTATATCAGATTGTGCAACAAGCGTATCCCTAAGTGCTTGTTGGTGCTCAGAGCCTGCTCTTAGTGCTTTTGAAAGGGCTAAACGCAGTGCTGACCAATACTGCCCCCCTAAACCCATAAATGTATTTAGAGTTGCTTCACTTGCTGCATCAGCGGCTGTTTTAGCGTCACCTGTTAAAACATTTAATTTACTCAGTTTTGCTAAATCAATTACTTGGTCACCAATTGCAACACCACCACGAAAGGCCTCATCAGACCCTTTACGGCGAAACTCTGCAAACGGTAAGTTTTGAATAGGGAAGTCGCAATTATCAACATTAGCTGACTCTACCCAGCTGGTTAAATTAATATCGTGGGTTTCGTTAATTAGGCTCATTACATTTCCTTTGGATTTTACTGTATGGCGACAAGGTATAGTTTATTTAATCATACTTGTACTTGGCGCCATACTTTTTAAATATTAAAACGACAAAAAGCAGCGAAGTTCGCTGCTTTTAATTTACTCAAATATTTTATAAAACGCCGCGACGCTCTTGGTCGCGTTCGATTGATTCAAATAATGCTTGGAAGTTACCTTCACCAAAGCCACCATCATCAACGCGTTGGATCATTTCTATAAAGATTGGACCAAATAAGTTTTTAGAGAAAATTTGTAATAAATAACAATTTTCACTTTGGCTATCTACGAGTATCTGGTGCTTACGAATTTTTTCTTTATCTTCAGCAACCCAAGGTACTCGGTCAAAAATAGTATCGTAGTACTCTGGGATAATATCGAGCGTTGCAATTGTTGATTTATCAAGCTTATCAAGAGAACTTACTAGGTCATCTGTTAAAAACGCTAAATGTTGAACGCCTGGGCCGTTGTACTCACCAAGGTATTCATCAATTTGGTTGTTATCGTTACCTTTACCTTCGTTTATTGGAATAGAGAAGGTGCCACAAGGTGATTTTAGTGCATACGAAATAAGCGCTGTTTTTTGACCTTTAATGTCAAAGTAGCGTACTTCTGTAAAACCAAATACGTCTTTATAAAAGTTAGCCCATTTTTCCATGGTGCCTTTATAAACGTTATTGGTTAAATGATCGATTCGGATAAAGCCTTTATCTTCTACAACATTTTGCGTTTCTAAATCTTCAAAATCACTTTCGTAAATAGTGCCTTTGTCGCCAAAATTTTCAATAAAGTAAATTAGGCTGTCGCCAATGCCATAAATTGCAGGGTAAGGCATGTTTTTATGTGTTGAATCAGTGGCTGGTTTTGCACCACGCTCTACTGCAGTTTCAAATGCTTTTTGCGCATTCTCAACACGCCAACCCATTGAACAAATAGCAGGGCCATGGCTTTTAGCAAATTCTGCAGAAAAACCTTCACGCTCGTTATTCAGTAAAAAATGAATATCGTTTTGGTTGTAATAAACAATGTCTTTACCTTTGAATTTTTTAAGCTTAGAGAAGCCAAAATCAGTAAATACTTTATCCATATAATCAGCATCAGGTGTTGCGTACTCGGTAAATTCAATACCGACTAAACCTAAATAGTTATTTACTTCACTCATTATTATTACTCCCGCAATTAAGCACTGCGATTATGTGTTGTTGTCATATTGCAGTAGATAATCAACCAGATTCTTGATTTGGGGAAGAGGGGGGCACTATTTAGTGTGTAGTGTATGTGTAAATTTTATAGGACGGTTATTATAAAGTTACGTGTTTGTAATACAGTTAAGTAAAATGAAGTTATATGGTATAGGATTGAATAGTGGTTTTTATTCTTAATGTGTTGTTTTTAAATAATAAAAAGGAGAGTTCACCTGCGTGAAGCCTCCTTTTAGAATGAACAAGCAAAAGCTTGGTTGTATTTAATTATTTACACTTTTAGAGTTGCCACCAAAGAACTTGTTACGTTGCTCAATCCATTGGTTTGTTTTTATCGCTGGCGCAGCTTGATAGTGACGTTCAATCGTTTGGTTTAACACTCGCGTTGGTTGCTCAAAGGACAACTTTTGTTGTGCGCCGCCCATACTTTTAATTTCACCGCGAGTCATAGCACGACCAGCATAGAGTAATGCATTTAAGTAACCAGGTCGGGTTTCGTAGTTGTTATCTGTAAATAACAGGATTGTTTTATCAAGTGCCCATCGACGGTTTATCTCACCTTCTTCTTTAACGCCTTCGAGTTCACCATCTACGTATATTTCAAATACGCCATTTGTTGGTGCGGCATAAAATACAAAGGCAATACGATGCCAGTTACCTGGTTCAGTATCGCCAAAGTATCCACTATTGCTGGTTGCTTCACCGTACCCACCGTCTGGGCTTGCAAATATATCTGCGTCATCTGTATCGTAGTTTTCGGTATCTGCTTGGATTATTGCGCGGTAAATGTCGTTTGTTTCCAATGGCCAGTTTATATCCATAACTATTGTGTAGTCAGACACTAACCCGTCATCCTTAAAATCACCATTTGCAGCTGTGTTTAACGTAATTAATAGGCCTTCTGTTGGAGAGTGACGAGTAAAAGCCATTACACCAGAAGGACCATCAGTTAAATCGGCAATATTAAGATCAGTGGTTGTCTCATAGCGTGTATCTTCTGGGCCCCAACCGTCATTTTCTGGGTCAAAGTAGCTTAAAACAGATGGGCCTGAGTCTGGAGTTAGTGGGTTTGTTGGATCGTCAAAGTTCCAAGTTGTTATATTTGCAACATCTTGGCAAGCATTAAGCTGTGTGTCTGTATCAAGGTGAAGACATTGAGTTGTTCTAAAGCGCGCGTATTGATCAAGTAGCCACCATGCTTCGGCAATTGGCTTTACATCATTAAAAGTAACACTGCTAAAAAATAAATCTGGATTAAGTGCCGGACCTTTAAATAAAGCGACATTATAATTTGTCGTTACTTGAATATCTTCTGGCTTTAACACAAACCAATCGGGTTGGCTGGCAATCATTGTATTTAAATCAGTGCCTGTAACGGTTACTTGATACAGCGAATTAAAGCCAGGTGTGTTTGAAGGCTGTCTTTCAACATAAAATGCTTTGTGAAAATCTTCTTGTGTAACAGTGCCTGGCGTCCATCTTTTTTGTACAAGTTCAGGGTTAAGCAGCGCTGCGTTGATTGAGCTTGAATGTTTAGTTGCAAGTGCTGCTATTTCTGCAACTTCAAAACTACTTGGGTAGTTTTCTGAAATGGCAATTTCTGTATCAGCATCGGGTGCATATCGGCCCATTACTTCATCGATAGCTAGCTTGGTTTCTTCGTCAGGTTCTATAGATGTTCGCGTATCTACATGTTGATAATCGTAACGACTTAGTGCTTTATCTGCAGTATTAAATACTAAATTTAAATCGGTGACTCCGCGAGCATAAAATTCTGGTTGAATGACTAAAGCATTATTTTCAAGCTCTATAAAGTCTTCACCACCATGAGTATGCCCACCAAGCACTAAATCTATACCGGGCACATTGGTTGCTATCTCAACGTCAGTTCCTTTACCTAAGTGGCTTAGCATTATCATGTAATCAACATCACCGCTGTATTGGCTTACAATACTTTGTGCGATTTGTTGCCACTTCCAACTCATTTTAAATTGTTTTATAAAGTCAGGAATAGGGTCATCTTCAATTGGCTCGTCAAGTTCATCCCATGGTACTGACGTCATCCCAAACACACCCAATGTTATGCAGCCAACCTGTACTTTAGCAAAGTCCACACCGCCAAAACTCTTATTTTGTTCTCCCTCAAACCGGGTATTACTTGCAAGTACAATGGCATTATCGTCTTGTGAAAACTCAAGCAGCTTTTCAGGACCCCATGCATAGTCATGATTCCCTAAAACACGTAAATCAAAAGCCATTAGCTTTACGGTTTCATCAGAGGCTAAGCCTTGTGATATTTGCTCTGCAACGGTCCCTTTTTCGTAATCATCGCCACCATCGGTAAATAATGTATGCGGAGATTCGCTTAGCGCTTTTTTATAATAAGCTTTAATGCGGCTAAAATATTGTTCCTGATACCCAAAGCGAGAATGCATGTCGGCAACGTGCACAAACCTTACAGATTGCTCTGTTGCATTTGCATCACAGGTTGGGCCAATATCAGAAAACGCGACAGTACGTTGCATTTCTATTGCATAGCTACCTAGTTGGTCTACTTGTGCACTAACAAAGCCTTGCGATACCGTTGAATTAGTAATACTTGACCAAGAATCGCCGCTCAAACGCGCAATAGTTAATTGGCCGCCTAATACATAGTCGTCAGGTATTTTTATAGTGATTGTCATTGGGCTAGAAAGTTGGAGTGTATTCGGGGTAAGCGTATGTATATCTGAAATGATATTTTTAGCTTGATTATTCTCATCAAGGACTAATTTTTCGTAGGTTATTTCAGTATCGTTAGCCACTATTTCCCCAGGGGCATTGATAGTAAAGTTACCTTCATCTAATGACGTTTGTAAGCCATTAGCATTGGTAATAATTAAGCCACTAGGCTCAGGTTCTACAGGATCATTTGGATTTACTGTAACTTGATCTTCGGCTCCACCACAGGCAGATAAAAAAATAAGGAGAAATGCTATTAGAGTGGCACGTAATAATGTTAATGAATGCATATACTGCTGTCCCTGGGTCTATTGAATAATCAATCAGGACATAATATCAGTTAACGGGGGCAGGGCAAAGTTGAATAAAAAAATTCCCCCATAGAGGCTATGGAGGAATGTTTAGGTTATGTTGTTATATTAAAATAAACAACAATTAAGAGACTTTCTCTTCTAACCCTTGTTTTTCCCATACTTTAGCTTTAAAGGTCATTAGTACTAAGACAGCACCAACACCAATGCTAAATAATGCAATTTGTAAGTATAAGTTAGGAATTTCAGAAACATTATTCGGATCGAAATTACCAGCAAGTAAACCCGCAATAATATTACCAATCGAGTAAGTTAATACAAATACACCCATCATTTGACCTGTGTAACGTCTAGGCGATAACTTACTTACAGCACTTAACGCTACAGGGCTTAAACAAAGCTCACCCACTGTATGTAAAAAGTACGTAGTAACAAGCCAGTAAGGCGCTACTTTTAAACCTTCAGCTGCGTAATGAGCCGCCATAAACATAACTAAAAAGCCAGATGCCATGATAATTAAGCCAATTGCACATTTAACGCTGTAGCTAGGTGACACTAAGCTTTTAGATAAGTTAATCCAAAGTGCTGCAAAAAATGGCGATAAAGCAATAATAAACAGTGAGTTTAATGATTGAAACCACGTTGTAGGGATTTCAAACGTACCAATAAATCGGTCGGTGTAATCACGGGCAAATAGGTTTAATGAAGAACCGGCTTGTTCAAAGCCAGACCAAAAACATGCAGAAGCAATACAGACTAAAAATAGTGCCCACATTCTTTGTTTTTCGGCATCGGTTAATTTACCTGTAAAGTAAATAACACCAAAATAAACAAAAAAGATAATAGTAAATACAATCGCTGTGTAACCTGCAACCACTGTTGGATTGATTACAATTGCGCCGGTCATTGCAGCCGTAGTAACTGCAGCAGCTGCAATTACAAATGCAGCAATACCAATCCATGCACGTGAAGTACCTTTAGGACCAAGTGGATTAGCAGGTAAAGCGCTGTGCTCTGGTAAGTTATTAAGTGTGAGTTTGTACTGAACTAAACCAATGGCCATACCGACAGCTGCCGCACCAAATGCCCAGTGCCAGCCTACGTTCTCCATAAAGTAACCACATACGTAGTAACCGATTAAAGAACCCATGTTAATACCCATGTAATAAAGAGCGTAACCGCCATCACGACGCTCATCTGTATCACTGTATAGTTGGCCTACCATTGCACTGATATTTGGTTTTAGCAAACCAGTGCCTGTTGCTACAAATATTAAGCCAATGAAGAAAGAATAATCATGTGGAATAGCCAAAATAATATGGCCAATCATAATAATTATGCCGCCATACCATACTGCTTTTTGACCGCCAAACAATCTATCAGCTAGCCAACCACCAGGTAAGCCTAAAAAGTATACTGCGCCCGTATACAAACCATAAATTGCAGCAGCTGAGGCAACAGTAAAGGCAAGGCCTTCTTCTTGTAAGCTTGCTGTCATGAATAATACGAGCATAGCTCGCATACCGTAATAACTCATTCGTTCCCACATTTCAGTGAAGAACAATGTCGAAAGTCCTTTAGGGTGGCCACACCAACCACTATCTGGAGCTGAACTCATATTTACTTCCTAACTTTAAGAATTGTTGTAATGGCCTTATAATTTTTTGCTTTAGCTATTTTAGAATTTGTAACCACTAAAATGCTCGACCATCAGTATATTATTTGTAGCTAAGATAATGATTTGCTATATGGCAGTAACACCACAAGGTAAGAGACACACCCTTATCCTAGTTACAATTGCGCTCAAGTATACATATACCTTAGTGCTAGGGGAAGTGTTCGCGGTGTATCACCTTATGCCAAGTTAAAACTCAGCATAAGGAACAATAGGGGTGCCTGGAAACTCAAGTGTTCCGTACACAGGATTAAAGTAGTAACGTATATAAAGCTGACCAAAATTTGGTTCGTAAAAGTCAGAACGATCGATGGCTAAGTAACCACCAAAGAACCAATTCGGCGTTATTCTATACTCAAAACTACCTTCAAGATTATATGAAACACCAGAACTTGTTTCACCTTCAAATACAGGATCAACACCTGTTATTGACTCTCTATCATATGCAGCTATTTGCAAATCGCCATCATTAGGGAAGAAATCAATAGATTGAGTTTTTGTTTGCGAGTACGAAACACCGGTTTTTAATCGATAAACAAAATCATCTCCCCAACGCGCGTCATAAGTGAGTGGCACAGATAAACCTACATAGTTTTGTGGGCTGTAATAACCACCATGACCCCATGTTTCTTCACTTAAATTATACTTGTATGCCCAATGTAATAAGCTAGCGCCTGCGGTGAATTCACGCTCTTGATTGCTAATTACACGGTAATAAGTACCGCCCATCATACGATAGCGTTGGTTGTCTTTTACATTTTGGCCTTTATATAGGGTAAAGTCGGCGCTTGACCAAAAACCCCATTTTCCGCCTAAGTCGTGAGATACATTAGCCGTTAGGCCTGTAGAGCGTACACCACCCCAAACTTCACCTGTTTTTACATCTTTAAGACCTGCATAAGAAAGTACCGAGCTTGTAACCGGGCGTTTTTCAAGTTCTAGGCTGTATCCAAAATCACCAAAACTGTCTGCGTAATTTACACCCCATACAATATCTTCAATTAAAAAGCCAAGTGGGGTCGTACCTATATCTACACGCCAGTTTTCATTTTGCCAACCAATACCTACATCTACACCACTTTCCTCAGGTGTTACTTCATTGATTGAACAGGTAAAAATACACAGTGCACCTTGTCCATAGCGGCTGCCAGCAAATTGCTCATCAAAGCGCGTTGTTTGTGCGCTAATAGTAGTCGGGTCTACTTTAATAAACCCTTGGCCTTGCCAAAGCGGAAAGTAAGCTTCAATCGGGACTAAGCCCGCACCAAGTGTTGCTTCACTTTCGGTGCTTGTTTGTCCACTAAAGTTAACACCAATGGCAATGTATGCTTGGTTTTTGTTTTGCTCGTTTATTAGCTCACGTTTAGCACCGTTTACATACCATTGATCGTTTTCATCTATTTTTAAAAGCGCTCCGTAAAGCTCTTTTTCATTTAATGTACGATTAGGAAATAGGGTTTGCGCGTACCAAGATTGTGCTTGTTCGGTTTCGTTGAATTTGCTGGCTACTTGAGCGCCTAAATAACGTAGTTCTTGATCGTTGGGTGACTTTTCAACAAGTTGCTTAGCTAAGTAAAGTGCATCCCCTGAGTAATTAAACTCATTGAGAGATGACATGATTTGGCGTTGCAAATAACCTTCTTGCGATGTGGTTTGCGTAATCGCTTTTTGCGTAACTTCTTTTGCTTGAAAGTCGTCCCCAAGTTCTATGTATGCATTAGCAATAGCGAGTAGTGCTTGAGGTTCAATGGTTTGTTTATTTTGTACTTTTTGCTGGTACAAAATAACGGCCGCTTCGCGTTGTTCAAGTGCTAAATTTGCATTAATAAGGGCAGTAGTTGTTGCTGGAGTATTTTTATATTTTTGATCCAGCTGGTTAAGCTTAGCGATTAAATCACTACCATTGTAATACTGAGTAATATAGCTATTTTGTAGCTGTACATATTGAGTTGCTTCGTTTTCAGTTGCGCTCTCTGGTAATACGTACTTTTCAAACCATTGCTTCGTTTTATTTTCATCACCTTGCTCTAAAAGCCACTCACCATAAAGTGTATGCCAATAAGCAGAAAGAGAAGGCTCAGCTTCCAGTGCTTTGTTTATAAGTTTTATAGCGTGTTTTTTTTCATTAATTCGATACCAGCTTCGCGATAACTCTGCCTGCATAGCGGGTGTTAAATTTTGTGCCTCTAGGTTGCTTAAATGATAGATTGCAGTGGCTTTATCTTTAGCATCAAGGTGGCGCTCACTTTGTGTCAAAGACTCATTAAGTTGCAGCTGCTGTTCAAGCGCAATAATGTCTTTATCTCTGGATTTAAATGGAATGTACTGCAATGTTTTAATAGCACCTTGATAGTCATCAAGAGAGCGTAAAAAAAGCGCGTGGCTGTAACGAATCTGAGGGTTTAACGGAAATTGCCACAGCACATTATTAAATAAAGCGCGGGCTTCTTCTGTCAACCCCTTTTGTTGGTATATAAAGGCTAAATCGTAGTATAACCAAGGCTGTTCTGGCGCTATTTCAATAGCGTCTTTTAGTACTTTTTCGGCTTGCTCTAAATCTCCCGACTGTGCAAACGTATTTGCCTTTGCGCGGTACTGACTACTTAAAGATACAGAATAAGATTCTTTAATTAGTTTCTTTTGATTAAACGATAAGCTGTTGTAAAAAGAGGTTAGGGCTTTTTCATTCTGCTCTAATTCAGCTATTTCAAGTAGGCCTATTAAAGCGCTGCTATTAAGTGGATCACTTCTTAAAACAATTTGATATGTAAGTGCAGCCTGTGAATATTGCCCTTGAGCAAATTGTAATAAACCTTTGTTATAAATTACTGTATTAGTTTCTTGTTCTAAGGTGGCAGCTAAATCAAGCTTAAGCTTAGCCGTTTTAAATTCTTTATTATTAATGGCATTTTTAGCTTCGCGTATATAAAGCCAAAGCTTAGCTGTTTTTGCTAATTCTTGTAGTGTTTCACGTTCAGCGAACTCAGTTGTGTACTTTTGTGCACGAGTAAAATATTGATACGACTTTTGGTTTTCACCAAGGCGTAAATAGAGTGTGCCAAGGCTTCGCATTATAGCGCCGTCTTGCGGTCGGCCCCTTAAAGCTTTTAAAAGTAAAGGCTCTGCGGCAGCAAGTTTATTTTTCTCAAGTAATCTATCGCCCCTAACCCAAAGCTGATAGGCGGGGTCGGCAAGAAGTGTTTGACGTTTTTTATAATCTTTTAGAAAATCTTGGTATTGTAATTCACCTTTACTACTAAAAGGATAAAGAGTGAAATAGCGCTGATACTGCTTAACTGTATCATCCGTTAAGGGCATTTCTAGCAAAGCACTAAGCCAAATATATTCTACTTCATTAATAAAAGTAGGGCCTGCGCCATATTTACTTAAAATATCAATCGCTTTTTTATCTGTAAGATTACGCCTAAGTAGGTGACGGGCATAAGCAATTTCTATCTGCGCAATACTTGGGTAGCTTTGAGCTAATTTATTATAGCCTTTTTTAACACTTTCCCATTGGGAGCTATCTTGTCCATACCAGCTTAAATGCTCAAGCTCGTAATCTAATGTTGGGTAGACGTTTTTAAAAATATTATTATAGATTTCGCGAGCTTGTTCATAACGACCCGCGCGAGCCAATAATTTAGCTTGCTGAATTGAAGATTTGTCTTTTCCTTCAGTACGCGAAAGGACTTTTAGCTTTTCAACGCACGGAGCTTGTTTAGTAAGCCCATTATCTATTTTACTTAGTAATTGGTTGGCTTTCGCTGATTCGCCATTGGCAAAATCATAACGCGCTACCGCGCACTGTGTTTCTATGCGGGCAGGGGCAATAGCGACTAGCTTTCTCAAGCTATCTTCAACTAGTTTTTTATTTTGCTGTGCTTCACCAATACCTATTTGGCTTAATAACCAATCAACAGATTGCGTATCAATATCGTTGACTGTGTTAGCGCTTAATCCAGAGCTAAGCGCTAATGTGCAAGCGAGGGCAAACCTTAACGGCATTCAGTGCTCCATACTGGTTGTAGCGTCCCATCTGCTGTAATTGAAAAACGCTTATTTAAAGCACTTGTACCAAATAAGTTAAGTACGCTGTCGTAATAACGAGTCTGGGTAAATGATTTATCAATCATTAGTTTTTGCTGGATCGCCATTACTGTAGAATTATCGTTATTAGTCGCTAGTAAAGGTAATAAAGCTGAGTTAAAGCCCAGAGGGCCTCTTTTTTCAGATTTTCCAGATTTAGCAAAAGTATTTAAAGGCACGTAACCACGTTTATTAATTGTTTCTATAAAAGGGTTAAATTGCGCTAATAGCTCTTTTTTATAAGGTGCGTTGTCTGCCATCATACTTGCCCATAAATATACTCTAATAGCGTTGTAACTGCCCAAATCGCTCGTTTTTTTATCGTAATAAAAGCCGTTATTTGCATCAAACATTACCCAGTCAGGGCTAACACCTTGCTTTGCTGTATCTAAAATCAACTTTGCTGAGCCTTCGTGCAGTTGATGCCAAGGCGAGTGTGGATAAAGCTTTTTAAACTGCTGATAAATAAATAACGGTGAGTAGCTTGGGTTTAACTTAAAACGCTCATTATCAAATTCAAAACCAGTAGGGGCGGGTAGTAATGATAAACCTAAGCCCGAAATATAGGCGGTTTCTTCACGCATTATCCGCTTCGCAAGTACGGCTGCTAATATGCTGTAGCGGCGGTCATCCCAAAGAATAGCAGCTTGCGATAAACTGTATGCTATCCATAAGTCAGAATCAGACGCTGGATTTGAATCTAAAATTCCGCCAACATTTTGATTGTTAACACCCCATTGCCATGCCGGTAAACGAGTGCTTAAATCACCTTCTGATAAATGTTCTTGCGTCCAATCCAGGACTAGGTCAAACATTGCTTTGTCATTTGCTACGACAGCAAAAAATAAGGCATAAGATTGGCCTTCAGAGGTTGTGACTTTTTGCTCACTCCCCAAATCAATAACGCGACCATCTTGGCTTATAAAGTTACTTTTAAACGTTTGCCATGCATCCCATGGTTGGCATTGCTCTATTTGTGCATTGGCATTAAAGGTAAATAATGCAATCACGGTAAAAAATACATTAATGAGTGACTTCATTACTTATCTCCTTCAGCTAATCGCTTGTATGTTAATGCTTGTAGTAATCGCCATATAATAAATGAGATCAGCAGTAGTGTTAAAATAGACAATAGTGCCAGTACAAATGGGTGATCCGATAAATGGAACCAAATTAGGGTATGCACAGGAATGTGGCCAACAAAATATTGTTCATCAGTTTTAATTGTCTTAATGCCTTGAGAATTTATGACCGCAGCACTGCCTTTAATTTGCGCAAGAGCTTCTGAACTCATTAACGCATCATCTAGTAGAGTAAAGGCTTTTTGTGATGTTGCACTAAGCGATACAATTGAACGCTCTGAATCAAACGGTGATTGAAAGCCAGTAATAACGGCCATATCACCACTACTTTTTATACTTACTTGGACTTTATCTGTTGTCTGCTCATCGTAAGCACCATTGTATATAGCTTGTTTAATAGCGCGCTGATTGTTATCAAGCAGGATATTGGTTTGCGCATCTTCATCTAAGTTGTTAGCAATGCTATTAGGTTTGGCGATTACTAAGATGTCTTTATCATCTAAGTTGGCATCTTCATTTAAATGAGCAACACTTATTCTATGAGCTGGGTAGCCTGTAATAGCACCAAAGTGGCCTGTTAAATTAAACAATACAGATAGTGCTTTAGGTGATGGAACTTCATCTATCAATACTAAAGTTTGTTGTAAGTCTGCGTATTTTGTAAATGGGAATCCGCTATTTGCAAATACATTTAAATCAGGTAAAGCCATGTAATGATCAAACCCACTTACATCAATGTTAGAGTTTCCATCAATTACCCCGTACTCGCCACCAGGTGGAGCAACGGCACATTCGCCTTTTTTAAGTACTGCAAATCTAAAGTCAAAATTTAACTCATTTCGGCTGGCAAGATTAATACCGTCTAATGAAAAGTCTTCAGCGCTTTGCGTTGTGTCTGTATTAGCAATTAAAGGCAGCAACGTTTTAGCGGTAGTTAACGATGTGTCTTTTTTATCAAGTAAGAAACCACTTATAAATTCTTGGTTTATTAGCATGTTTAAACGTGAATTTAAGGTTTCGCTCTCTGGGGTATTACGGTATTGCAAAGTAATAGGAATACCTTTTTCACGCCAAGTAAATAAATCAGGTGCAAAACGAACATTTAATTTTATAGGGCCGTTGTTAAGACCCTCAGCTTGTAACTGAGTTGGGTAGTCAATAAGCTCGTCAAAGTGCACGGGACGATCGTTTCTTAGCCATCTCGGCGCATCATAAGCTTTACGCAGTGGGAGTTTGTTAATAGCTTCGATGCTTGCACTTCGGCCAGTCATAATTTTATGACCAAATACAAGACCAGTGACCGCTATTTTTAAGTCTTTTTCATCACGCCCCAAAATTAACAGCATTTTATTGTATCTGTGAATAGGGCTTGAAATTAGCTCGACGGTTGGCTTTTCAACATCTGGATAATCTTTTAAAAAATCAGGTTTTGAGTCATTAGTAATAAACACCACACTATGCTGCTCTGGTGCTTTATTTAAAACGACTGGAAAGTTAGCGCCACGCCAGTCAGCTTGTGCGCCAAACCAACTAGATAAAGTGGCTGCAGCTTCTATTGCTTGTGTATTAGGTGTACTTGCAAATACAAAAGGTAAGTTTAATTTGTTGTAATCTTTAGCATCAAAAAATGGTTCTGGTAAATATTCAAGGCGGCTATCAATTGCTAACTGTTTTTGATCAAGCGTGATGTGGCTTGATTTGTTTATTTCAGTCCAAATTGAGCGGCTAAAGTAATCTTGGCATCGTAAGTCGTAGTAACCAACTAGTTCAAAGCGAATTTGGTTGTAGTCTTGAATGTATTTAGCATTTAGGTCTAGGCTATGACTTACCGTATTTTTTACAATACTTAATTGCTCATTAATAGGTAAAACAGTAACTAAGTTATCGTTAAAATAAACTTTTAAATGCGATACATTAGCCAGCAATGAAGGTGAGTTGGTGTACGAAAAGTTAAGCTTTAGATTAGTGCTTAATTTATCAATTCTATTTGTGAAATCGACTCGAGAATTATTATTCACGCCGTCGAGTTTATAGTCGTTAAACCCTAACTTTTCAAAGCTAAGACGTAAACTAGAAACCTGAGCGCTCTCAGGGTAGCCATTTACAAACATAGTTTTGTCGTGCATAGGCTCGATAGCGAGCACTTGATATGCGCTACTAATAAGTAACAATGTTAGAAATGTATTAAGTAACTTTTTAATCATAATTATTATGCACTATCGGTTTTTTTGGAGTAAATGAATTTATGTAAATGACAGTATTAGTCATAAACTTAATTATAGGTTGTAACGCTCTTGGGGCATGAAATAATAAATTACTAAAGCCCCGTAAACTGGTTTTTTGCACTTCTTTGAAGCTATACGATGGACGGTCATGTCTAAAGTTATTTTGCCAATCTAGCCAAGCATCTGCTCTGGAGAAAGTACATTGTATAAAAGCTCTTTGCTTTTCGAGAGATAAATCTTTAAGTGTAAGGCCAATTTGTTTTTTACGGGTATTACATACATACGTTGTAAACGAAAATTGCTTGTTACCGCGACTCATTAATAATTCAATTTTATCGTTAACGCGGCATAAATGTGCGTGTTCAGTCTCTATACCTACACCGTTATCTGAATAATCCGTTATTTTTACTTTTAAAGTATGACCATTTGCTAAACGAACACCGGCAGGAAAGTTTGCCTTGATACGATGCGAGTGCCTCACTTGGCGAGCCTCAGCAGCAACCGCAACCGCAGCACCCAAAATAATAATATTATAAAAAGCCCAACCCATACTTATTATAAGTACGCCAATCTGGCTTGAATCACCTAAAAACAGACGTAATACACCCACTATTATTCCAAGTAAGTTAATAAGTAAGAGAATTAAATACGGTTTAGAAATCCCCCAGTCGTAATGCTCTTCATCATTTAAACCGCCTTTTTCGGTTACGTTAAATTTACCTTTATTAGGATTAAATAAAGCAACGGTAGTTGGTTTTAGTATGTACCAAGCAAGTACTGACTCATACACTTCACCCCAGAAAGAGTAACGGTATTTACCTTGAATACGTGAGTTAGTCGCTTTTATTTGAATTAGTGTCGGTACCACATAGATAAAAATAGCAATAAAAGGAGCATAAATTATGTAGGCATTAAAATATATTAGCGCCAAAGGAGCTGTTAAAAATACAATACGAGGAATACCCGATAGGAAATGCAGCATTGCGTTTATATAGCATAATCGTTGAGGAATGCTTAAACCTTTACCCATCAATGGATTATCAAGCCTAAATATTTGCGCCATACCACGCGCCCAGCGAATACGTTGGCCTATATGCGCTGACAAGCTGTCGGTTGCAAGGCCTGCGGCTTGTGGGATGTTTATATATGCAGTTTTATAACCTGCGCGCTGCATACGAAGGGCCGTGTGAGCATCCTCAGTTACTGTTTCAAATGCAAAACCACCAATATTATCAAGCGCTTCTCGTTTTAATACGGCGCAAGAACCACAAAAGAAGGTTGCATCCCACATGTCGTTACCGTCTTGAATTAGTCCATAAAACAACATGTTTTCGTTAGGGATTTGACTGTGGTTATTAAGATTTCGCTCAAATGGATCGGCAGAAAAAAAGTGATGCGGTGTTTGGACCAAACACACTTTACTGTCTTTTAAAAACTGTCCCATTGTCATTTGTAAGAACGAGCGAGCAGGAACGTGGTCACAATCAAAAATTGCGATATATTCGCCATCGGTATAACGCATAGCGCTATTCATATTACCGGCTTTAGCGTGATTGTTATCCGAACGCGCTAAGTAACCCACTCCAATCTCGGCTGCAAAATCCTTAAACTCTGAGCGCTTGCCATCATCTAATATATAAACATTTAGCTTGTCTGCAGGCCAATCGATACTTAAAGCAGCGAGAGTAGTGGGTCTTACAACGCTTAACGGCTCGTTATAAGTTGGAATATATACATCAACAGTTGGCCATAGGTCAGTGTCTTTAGGTAAAGGCACTGGTTTTCGCTCAAGCGGATTAACTGTTTGAAAAAAACCTAAAATCAGTACAAGCCATGCATATGTTTCAGCAAGTAGTAAGCCGCCACCTAGTGCAAGTGCAAGCGGATCATCCCAGTTTAAAGTCTCAGTGTAACGCCACCATAAGTAACGAGAAGACGTAGTTACTGACAAGGTGATCATGACAATGGTTGCCATTTGGCCTTTTACTCGTTTAAGTGCATACGCAACTAATAAAATAAAGCTTATAAATACGGCTTGAGCTTCCAAGCTAAAAGGAATTGTAATGAATATTGCTAATAAAAATAAAATAAACGCGAGGATGACGTATTTAACTAATTTATTTTGCCATACACGTGCATCAGCCATGGCTTTAAATGCACTTTTTTTAGGGCCTTTTTTGTTTTTTGATAGTAGGCGTTTTAATAATTTACCTAACTTTAAATCAAACCAACGTAATTGCCTTAAAAGGTAGCTAACGCCATCATAGAAATAATTAACTGCATCTTCTTTTACTGAGCTAGATTTAAGCTGGTTTTTAAAAAACACTAAAAAAACACTTTGAATAATAAAGCGTAATATATTTGAGTAAATATAGGTTCGGTAAGGCAACCTTAAATGAGGGTAGTAGTCATAAAGGGTAAACTCAAAGCTGATTTTATGCTGTTTAATGTTTATAAATAGCGAGCTTAAAAGCGTAATAAAAGGCATTAAGAAAGCTTCAATTACATTTACTTTATGTTGATTAAAGTAGCTATGAAACTTGAATAAAATGTACCGAACTAACTTATCAGTAAATAAAATGCTCAGCAGCAAGTATAAAGTGCTATGAATAGGGCGCTGATAAAATAGTGTAATGCTCATTTTATAAGGCCGCTTTACTAACTAGCCAACCAGCTAGTGTTTCAAAGTCATCGTTTGCGACACTATATGGCGCGCAATTAAGTGCTACATTTCTGTATGCGGTTGACTCTTTAATAACTTCGTCACTATTAATAAAAAAGGGAGCCATAAGGGGAAGTGTCGATTGCCATAGGGAAAATAAGTCAAATTCTAGCGTTGATGCAGAGTTATAGCGGTTAACTAAAAAGTAATGTTTCCAATTGGTATCTGAATTTTTAAGTCTTTGCAGGCGCCTATAAATTAAGCTGTGACAAATAGCGTCGCAATTAACAAGTTCAATTACAATATCGTCTTTCTCTAATGGGTAGTGAGAAAGGTTAATATGTGAAGGGCAGTCAAAAAGTATCCAGGCTTCGTTGTTATAATTTAGGTTTTTGCATTTATTGACCATTTTAGTGATGTTATCGGTGCTAGTGTCGTCGTTATCACCAAATGGTAAAAATATAATGCCATCGTTATCTTGGTGAAAATGCGTAAGTGCATCTTCAAAGCGCACTTCATTACTCCAGCCTTTGGTGTATTTCCACGGTAAACCAAAATGTAAACCTAAGTCACTTTTTGCATCTAAATCGATAGCAACAACGTCAACGTCAGACTTTTTTAGCACGCATGCAAGATTGGCAACTACAGAAGTACTGCCTAAACCGCCTTTGATACCTTTAATGAAAACTCTTTGCAACGGGGTTACCTATCCTTAGTTTAACTAGTGTATGTGTTTAGTTCGTTGTTTATCTCTTTAAGCAATGCATATTTATTAATTGTATTATTATTTTGCTGCTTGTTTACTATTTCTATGTAGTCATCACTCTTTCCACCAAAACGCAGTGTAAGGTTTTCTATATCACTCGATGTTAACGTTTGTGAGTTTTTAGATGTTAAGTTGTTCATCTTTACCTTTACAGTTACTTTAATTATTTTGATTAAAAGTGGACAATATTTGGCTATTATATATAGAATAACGGTTAAAACTAGTAAAAAAGTATTTTTTATAGGGCATTTTAAGTGCATAACTTTAACATAACGGGATTAGAGCCTGCTGCAAAAGAGTTAAAATCGGCTTCAAGTTATGCTGTTTTAGCCCCTTTAGACAATTTTGCAATCGAATTAGCGTTACATTCAATTAACCAAAGTTTGGCTAATGATATATATATAGTTTCTCAAGAGGCTGAATCATTTTTTGATTCTTCTTTTTCTGCATCGTTAAATTATGCTTATGAACATAATCGAGTATATCCTTTTTCGTTGGCCCCAGAAACACAACACTATTCAATTGAGCGAATCAATTCAGGTATTATAAAAGAGATAAGTGCTTATAAACGTCTAAACGAAGCGCTCATTTTTGTTCATTTTAATACAACACAGTTAAACAGTGCTGGCGAAAAAAGCTTAAAACTGATGATGAATGAGTACAACGACTTTGTTCGTCGTACCGGAGCTACATTACTATTTTTAATATCTGGGCCTGATATTGCTAACTACCGTTTTCTAGTTAGGCGATTAAATAATGTATTTGATGGGCTGGTTTTTGTTGATAATGATTCTGCAATGCGAGTTCTTGAATATGATTATTGGCGCCATAGCACGGGTGTTATTGCTGGTGAACATTACCCGTTATTATTAAGTAATAATCAGTTTGTTGTTCAAAAGGGAATAATAAGCGAGAGCAAAGCACCTAAAAGTTCAGACTTTTCCGATGAAGACGATGTTTGGCTTGTGCAAAGTGCGGTGCCCGAAGGTACTAAATTACCAATGCACTATAATAGTGTAAAAGATAATAATGACTTATTTAATAAAGGCCCAAAGGTAGAAGCAGCCACCTTAATTTTTGCAGTAACGCGCTACACTGATTTAGCGTTATTAGGTAAGCAGTGTTTTGAACTTAGAAAAAACTGTGGGCGCTGGTTAAAGCTTGTTATTCAGAATGTAGACGGTGTTATTCGCCATCAAGATGAATGTTTATTTTTAACATTGGGTGTAAACCTTATTCTATATAGTTTTTCAGAGCCTTCTCGGTTGCTCTCACAAATTCAATCTATTCAAGGTTTTCAGTTTTCTAGGCCTTTACCTCCCTCAGTTGAGGACGTATTGAAATACACCGAAAACACTTTTTCGAAAGGATATTTACCTTTCATTGAGTTTACAAAACAAGTAGAAATTCATAGTGACTCAGCCGTTAATTTAGGTGTGAGTGGTGTGCTAGTAAAGCTTGAATTACTGCCACGAATCGACCCAATACACCCTTTGCATTTATTTCATATTAAACGCGAAGGTGATGTATTTAGTATTGCAGATAATACAGTTTATTTATATTTGCATGCTTGTAGAGAGAATGACGTTGATAATGCGATTAAGCATTTGTTTAAATTAAAAACAAGCGATTTTTTTGTACAGCAAAATGTAATTTCTGATCACTTTTACATTCAACAAGAATGTAAACAATTAAGGCGTTTTTATAAAGGTAAGAGTGTTGTAGATTTCTCGCAAAAACTTGCCGAGAATGATAGCTATAAATTTGCACCTGATATAGCAAACAGCGTTACTGAAAATATTAACACACCTGAATTTTCTAGCAAAAGCCGCCCAGATGCTAAGCCTTTTATAATGAAATTAAGAGATAACTTATGAGTATGAATCAGCTTTTAATTACCGTGTTTCTTGCAATGGTGCTTGGCGCGGTGCTTTGTATGCTAGGCAAATACATTTTATCTCAAATAACAAAATATTATTATAAGCTTACTTTTAAACATGAAGTACTAGAGCCTTATACACCAAATACAGTAAAAAAGGATAAGAAGTGAAATTATCAGGTTTAGGGGTTTGGAACCTTTATTTTTTAGTTAAGTTTGCTCTGTTTTATTATGGTGCAATTGATTTTAACGTATTAACTAATGCGGCTTTTGCTGCGTTGCTTGCGATTAAATTTAAACAGCCATTAATAGAGAAGGCAAAACATATAGTAGGTGCTGTGTTTGCTGTGGTATTACTTTACCAAGACTCATGGTTGCCACCAATAAACAGGTTGACTAAACAAGCGGGTAACGTTCAAGATTTTAGTTTTGGTTACTTTATTGAGTTATTAACCCGTGTTATTAACATTGATATGTTATTGGCTTTGTTCGTAATTAGTGTATGTTTTTGGTATACATCGCAATGGATACGCTTTACAACAGTCACTATTGTTGGGCTGTTAGTTGTAGGATGGCAAGGGGGTAACTCTCAATCACAATTTGTTAATAATGTGGCTAACCCTGAGCCCGTTACACAGAGTCAAAGTAATCCTCAAACACAAGTGATCACTCAGGCAGCACAATCTCCTGATCAAAAATTAGCTGATTTTTATCAACAACAAAGCTTATTAATGAGTCACTTTCCGAACCAAGTAAATGGTGAACTGTTTGACGTAATTATTTTGAACATATGCTCAATGGCTGTTGCTGATTTAAATGCCATTGGTGTAAGTGTTACTGATATGTATAAAGACTTTGATGTGGTGTTTTCAGACTTTAACTCGGCTACATCATACAGTGGACCAGCTGCGGTAAGACTGTTGCGCGCTAGTTGTGGGCAAACTAGTCAAACAGCATTATTTAAAGAGGCACCTGAACAATGCCACTTGTTTAAAAACCTTGAGAAACTAGGTTATCAAAATAATGTTGTGATGAATCACGACGGACATTTTGATGAGTTTAAAGGTTTAATAAATAAGTACGGTGGCCTAGATAGCACGCCATTTAATATCGATTCAATGCCAGTGGCGCTTCGAGGTTTTGATAATAGCCCTATTTACTCAGATGAAGCTGTGCTGGATGGTTGGTTAGAGCAAGCTGATGATTGTAAGCCGTGTGCAATGTACTACAACACCACAAGTTTACATGACGGTAATCAGCTAGAGAATCAACCAAGGGTGAATAGTAAAGAGACATACCCAATCAGGCATAAAAACTTGTTTGCTGATATTAACCAATTTGTAAAAAAATTAGAAAAGCGTGGTCGCAACGTTATGTTAATGATAGTGCCTGAACACGGCGCTAATTTAAAAGGTGATAAAGTACAGTTTGCAGGATTACGTGAAATCCCTAGTCCAGCAATTGTGTCGGTACCTGTAGCAATTAAATTTATAGGTCCTGATGTACAAAACTACTCGCAAATTGTGGTTGATGATTCAACAAGTTACTTTGCGCTTTCAGAGCTGGTAAGTAAGGCACTGCAAACTGATGTGTTTGGTGGGAATAATAGTGTTGCTAATTTACTTGAAAACCTACCTAAAGCACCTAAAGTTGCTGAAAATGAAGGCACAATAATGATGTATGTTAACCAACGACCATTCATACAATTAGATGGTGGTGATTGGTCAGCTTACCCACAAGGTAAGTAGTCTCATAATAAGATTTAATAAACAGCACTGGTATAGTTAAATATAAATATCAGTGCTTTTTTCCCTCGTTTAATTACATCCCACCCTTTGGTTCTAAAAGCTATTTTGTCCAAAAATGTTTACAATAAACTACCTTCTCAAAGCGACTTAGCGTATTATTCGGCTAATATAGTTTTTCCTTCTTTGAGGATGTATGCGTCTAGATATTCACTGTGCTGATCGAATTGGTATTGCTCAAGAAATCCTTAATATATTAGTTAACTACAGCGTTGATTTGAAAGGAATTGAAGTCGATTCTATAAATTGTCGTATGTACGTTAGTTTTCCCGAAATTGAATTTGAACAATTCCAAAAAATTATGCCATCGATACGTTTAATCGACGGTGTACATGATGTGCGTACCACTGCATTTTTACCATCTGAGCGTGAACACAACGAATTAAATACTTTACTACGTGCATTGCCTGATGGGGTTATCTCTATTGATGCCAAAGGTTGGGTACGTTTATGTAACGATGCAGCATGTAAAGACTTACAGCTAATTGAAAAAGACGTGATTGGTGCAAATATTAATAACCTGCTTAAAGGCTTTAACTTTACACGCTGGTTAGAAGGTAAAGAAGTACTCGGACAAACCACTCGCGTTGAAGTTGCTGGTGAGGATTTTATTGCAGACATTTTGCCAATTGCAGTGCCTCAAGGTAGTGAAGGTGATGTGCTTGCTGGTGCGGTTATTAACATTAAATCGCAAAGTCGGTTAGGGCAGCAAGTCAGTGCATTTAGACGTTACGGGCAAGAAAGCTTTGCTACTATTCATAACTTTAGTACGGCAATGCGCCGAGTTGTGCGCGAAGCACGCAAAATGGCGCAACTAGAAGCCCCTATTTTGATTACTGGTGAAACAGGAACAGGTAAAGAGTTATTAGCTAGAGCGTGCCATTACGCATCTAATCGTTCTGTTAAACCTTTTATTGCATTGTCGTGTGCTTCACTTCCTGATGATGTTGCTGAGTCTGAGTTATTTGGTTATGCCGGGTACGAAGAAAATGCAGCGCCAAAGCGCGGTGTATTAGAGCAAGCCGATGGTGGAACTGTATTTTTAGATGAAGTTGGCGAAATGTCGACTCAACTACAAACTAAGTTACTGCGTTTTTTACAAGATGGTACGTTTAGAAAAGTAGGCGATGAGAACGAAGTTAAAGTAAATGTACGTATTGTTGCCGCTACTCAAAAAGACTTACCTGCAATGGTACAAGAAGGGGTTTTTAGAGAAGACTTATATTACCGTATAAACGTGCTTACTTTAGAAATAGCACCACTAAGAGATAGAAAAGCAGATGTAGGACCACTTGCAGAGCATTTTATTCAAAAATATGCGCAACAAAATGGTCATGCAATTCCTGTTTTATCACAAGAGTGTTTGAGCTTTTTACAAGAGTATCCGTGGCCAGGAAATGTTCGTCAGCTGGAAAATGCAATTTACCGTGCAGTGTCGTTACTAGATGATAGCGAGCTTCGCGTAGAGCATTTACAGTTACCAACTTTTACCCATGATTTAGGGTATTTAGAGTCTGATTTTGAAGGCTCACTAGATCAAGCTGTTAAACGTTTTGAAGCGACCTTACTTCGCAAACTCTACCCAGCTTATCCAAGCTCACGTCAGTTAGCTAAGCGATTGGGCCTAAGTCACACCGCGGTAGCTAATAAGTTACGTGATTACGGTATTAACCGAAAAACAGTAAAAGTGTAATTGGCCTAAATAAATTAAAATATGGGGACTAATTTTTAGTGCCCATATTTTTTGTTACCCCGTCAATTGCAATCGTCTCGATACCTTCTTCGTTAAAGTTCATTACAATGCTGGCGTTATTACGAGTGAAAAAATAGCTACGGTCATTAAGTTCAATAACATAATCGCCTTTTACGGGGTCGCTAAATTGCTGCTTTTTTAAAGTGATCTTATGTTCGCCAATTTGCCATTCAAACTCTTCAATAAATCCATTATTAAATTCTTGCACCCATATTTGGCTGTCATCTTTTGAAAGCGTGATGGCGACAGAATAAGAGCTAGGAATTTGCTCCATATTGTAACTTTTAGATCCAATAGTGAATTTCTCAGCTTTTTGCTGCCATTCAAAACCAAATTTAAATTCTTTAACTACACCAGTAGGGTAAGTAATAGAGCCTTTACCTGGTAACGAAAAATCGGCAAAAGCATTGTAGCTAGGTACTAATAGAGTTAGCGCAGTAATAATTTTTAGTTTTGATTTCATTAGTTATCTTTTTATTGTAATAATGATTTAAGATTAAAGTAGAATATTCGTCTTCGCAAGGGGCTATGCTACACTCGAATAAATTTAACTGGTAAGACCTTTTTTGTGAACTTATATATCCGACTTTTATTATTGTTTTTTAAAATTAAACGTAACAAGCAATATCAAAATTTACTTGATACGGTAGATATTGATTACAAAGCTCTACCTACTGATTGTGACATTAATTTACATTTAACAAACTCACGTTACCTCGCGATGATGGATTTATCTCGCACGTGGATGACGGAGCGTGTTGGCTTACTAAAACAAATAATGAAGCGTCGTTGGTTTCCGATTGTTAACGCAACTGCTATTACTTATATCCGCGATATTAAACCTATGCAGCGATATACAATAAGTACTAAGTTAGTTGGCTGGGATCATAAATACTTTTATATTGAGCAAAAATTTCACTCAGAGCGAGGCTTACATGCTATTGCTTATGTACGCGGTGTATTTAAGAGTAAAAAGGGTATTATAAGTATTGAAGAAATGCTTGAAGTGGCTGGTTTTGATGGGCAAACACCTATATTGCCAAGTGAAGTAATGCACTGGAAAGAAATGTTAGAGCAGAAAAAGTTAAGTAACCTGCCCTAATCTCTACAAATGAAAAAAAGGCCTTTCGGCCTTTTAACACACATTGTAATTGGGTAACTACGTACTACTTTATATATGCTTTAAAAGCTGTATCTAACACCGAACATAGCAACAACGGGGTCAAGCTCAACAGTTGATGTAAGTGCTTTTGCACCATTAGCATAAACAGTGGCATCGGTATCAATATCCATAATTGATACCATAGCGTGTAAACCCCAGTTTGCATCAATTTTATAGTTAGCGCCTACCTGAGCCATAAAGCCAAACGAATCATCTAATTTTACTTCTACATCGTCTGTTCCTAGTGTTGCTTTAAGTGCTTGAGAGGGTTGCTCATCAAAAAATGCAGTGTAGTTTATGCCTACGCCTATAAAAGGTCTTAGCGCATAGCTTGTATCTAAAAAGTGGTATTGTGCAACCAATGACGGTGGAAGTTGTTTTATATCTGCAATTTTGTTGCCTGCTAAGCCGCCTGCGCCATTCACATCGTGTGAAAAAGGTGTTGCTGCTATTAGTTCTAACACCCATTGATCGTTAAATGCATAATCTACAGTGATACCTAGTTGAGTATCTGAATCACCTTTAAGGCCCAGCGTAGGTGCTTCATTAATTGCTGAGCTACTGTTATCAGGGTTTACGTTAATAGCGCCAACATTTACGCTAAAGTTAGCGTGTGCAGCTGGAGAGAGTGCTAATAAAGAGGTTAATAATGCGATGCTAATTTGAGTTTTCATGTTGTTCTCCAAGAACTACTGTTTGATTGGCGCTATTATTACCGAGCAATAAAAATGAAAACCTGTTCTAGATCAAAGTTTAAAAAACATTTTAACCTTGTGGAATGCTTTATTGATTTAGATTAAATTTAGCGTCGTTCTGCTTTTGAAAAGATTGACATATTTATTTCATCAACAGTCATATGAATGTATTAAGGCTGACATCGCTTAGTCATAAACTCACGTTTTAATAAAGGCACATTAAATAATAAAGTGTGTTTAACATGTTTTTAGAAGCATTCGAAAAAAAATCAAAAACAACGGATATTCAAAAAGAAGTTGTAGAGCACTTACAAACACTAATTCGCTTTGAATCAGTAACCCCTAACCAAGCGGGTGCAATTGATTGGCTTGCAGTTAAATTGTTGGGTTTAGGTTTAAGTTGCGAGCAATTTACTATAAATGGTGTGACTAATTTAATTGCCTGCATAAAATTCAAAGAAGGCCCATGTGTTGCTTTCTCAGGGCACATTGATGTAGTACCAGCAACAAGTAGCGGTTGGTTAAGTCCTCCTTTTGAAGGGCGAGTGCGAAATGATGCAATATACGGTAGAGGGGCGGCCGATATGAAAGGGGGTGTTGCCGCCATGCTTAGCGCCACAAAAAAGTTAATTAATAGTAAATCCGCTAAAGTAGGGACTCTTTACTGGCTTATCACGTCAGATGAAGAGGGAGAGGCTGAATTTGGTTCTCAAGAAATAGTTAATAAGCTTGCCAAGCAAGGTGTTGTATTAGATGGCTGTATTGTCGGGGAGCCATCAAGTGTGGCACAAGTTGGCGATACGGTTAAGAATGGCCGTCGTGGTGCGCTTTCAGCTCGGATTTTAGTTACTGGTAAGGCAGGTCATGTAGCTTATCCTCAAAACACACTCAATGCTGCTCATATTGCTGCAAAAATAGTAAATAGCTTGAGTGATCAGATCTGGTTACTCGATGTGGCTAGCTCAAAAACCACACTGCAAGTGACTGGAATTAACATAAATAATGTGGTCGATAATTTAGTGCCAAGTCATTGTGAGATTACATTTAATGTACGTTATAGCCACGGTTACAGTAGTGCAGCAGTTAAAACGCAATTAATGAATACCCTAAACAAGTTTGCTGAGCATTTTACAATTGAGTGGGAACGCCCATGCGAGCCTTATTATACAAGCCATAATACGGGTTGGAGTTTACTTACTCATATTGAGCAGGCTATTTACAAAAACACTTCAAGTTACCCATTACTAAGTACAAATGGAGGGACATCAGATGGACGATTTTTTGCCAGCCCCCATACTCAAGTTATTGAATGTGGTGTGCGAAACAATACGATTCATCAAGCTAATGAACACGTATCTATTAGTGATTTACTTAAAATTGAAGCTATTTATACAACTTTACTTGAGCAGATATTTATAAATAATTAAATATAAATCGAGTACTTTATAAATATAAAGCACTCACTTATTATTGGCTATTCTAAATAACGTTTGGCTTTGTTTTCTTTTACATTTTCAAGATCGACCAATACCAATCCATCAATACAATTATTAAAATCGGGATCAATACTAAAGCTTAAAAATTGCACGCCACCTGGTTTACAAAGTTCAGTGTATTGTTTAAATAAAGTAGGGACTTGAGCCCCCATATTAGCTAACACATGCTTTAACTCTACAAAATCTTCTTTTACGTCATTGCCGCAAAAAAGAGTATTGCACTGGGTTAGCTGTTGCTCAGTTAATTTAAATTCATTATTAGGCGTAGCTAATTCAATACCACTTTTATAGTAATGCTGATAGTAATAAACGAGCATGGCTTTTGCTTGCTCGGGTAGAGCATTTGATACACTTACAGCACCAAACAAGTATCTGTACTGTGGATAGCTTTTTATAAAAGCGCCAATGCCATACCATAAATAGTCGAGGCTCTTACGTCCCCAATATTTAGGCTGTACAAAGCTTCTACCAAGCTCAATTCCTTGTTTTAGATAGGGCGTCATAGCGTCGGTATAAGAAAATAAGCTATCAGTATACAAACCTTCGCGGCCATGTTTTTGTATTATCTGTTGTGCACAGGCTAATCGATAAGCACCTACCAGCTCTAGCTGCATTGGGTCCCACAGTACAAGGTGTTGGTAATCCATATCGTATTTATCTATATCACGACGCTTACCACTACCTTCACCAACTGCTCTAAATGCTATTTCTCTCAGGCGCCCTAACTCTCTAAAAATAGGTGAGCTACCTGCATATTGGTATAGATGAATATGCATACCGTCTTGCGTTTTACCAAGTAGTTGGCATTGCTCAATTGCTTTTTTTAGCTCTTTTCTGCACTCGGGAACAGCGATAGGTGTTTGTGTTTTTAGCGGCAGTGCTTTTTTTGTTGTAAGCCTATAAAGCTGTTTACGGATGAGGTTTACAACTTCTTTATCTTTAAGATTTTCTATTAAGTAAGATTCAGGAGGGATAGAGGCGCCAATCTCAAACTCTAAAGATTTTTGGCGCTGCTTAAACATTTCGGCCACTAATAGTAAACTTGCCAAAGGTTTATAAATCATTGATGTGCCATAAAAAAGTGGACTGTTTTTGGCTTTAATATAAATAGGTAAAATAGGGCAGTTAGCTTTTTTTGCCATACGTAAAAAGCCACTATTCCATTTGCAGTCTTTAATACCTGTTGGCCCTAATCGCGATACTTCTCCTGCCGGAAATATAAGTAATGCGCCTTCATCCTTTAAATGGTTTTGTATATTACTAAGCTCTTGTTTCTTACTCATGCCTGATAAGTTATCTACGGGGAGTAAAAGTGAGTGCATTGGAGTAACCGACATCAACATGCGGTTTGCCACTACTTTTAAATCCTGTCTTACAGTTGAAAGTACTTTAATCAGTGCTAAAGCATCTAATGAACCAATAGGGTGGTTAGCAACGATAACAAGTTTACCCTCATTAGGAATATGTTCTATCTGCTTAGGTTTATAGCGCGTATCAAAATTGAGTTCATCGAGCACTTGTTCAACAAATTCTAATCCTTGTAGGTGAGGGTAGGCATCACCAAAAGCAACAAACTCTTGTTCATGTAATAAGTAGCCTAGGCCTTTTTTTACTAAACCTTTTACTTTTGGAGAGTTCTCTAGTTGTGGTAAGTTTGCAGCAATTACTTTATCAACACTTATCATATTAACCTCATATTCCGTTTGGCCTATTCGCCATACATGTAAGATTAAAAAAAGGGTGTGACAGTTACTTTGCAGTAGTGTGACTTTTTAAAGTGCTAACTTATAAACTGTGTATTGTTAGGAGAATTTATGTCGGTATTGGTTGCTATAACTGGGCGTGACAACACAAAACTAATAACGAAGTTACAAGAGCGATTACCAAATACGCTGATAGAGCAATGGCCTGATTGTAAAAACGCACATGATGTGGATTTTGTACTTGCGTGGAAAGCGCCAGAATCTATGTGGCCACAGCTACCTAACTTAAAGGCTGTGTCGTCATTTGGTGCTGGCGTAGACAGTATCGATTTAACATTACTCGACGAAAGTGTTGAAGTAGTACGTATTGTTGACATGCAACTAGCTGAAGATATGGCGGAATATGTACTGACACATGTGTTAGCTCAAAAGTTACGTTTAAAAGAGTATTACATTAAGCAAACACAGCAAACATGGAAGCCAAAGCGGGCGCATAGTAATAAACATGTCGGCATACTTGGGTATGGTGAATTAGGTAAAGCATGCGCGCAAAAGCTTATAAATAATGGCTTTAAGGTAAGTGCCTGGGCGCAAAGTAATAAAAGCGCGGCTAATGTCGAAATTTTTTATGGCGAGGAAGGCCTCAATAGTATGCTTTCTGATGTTGACTACCTTGTATGTCTATTACCCCTTACGCAAGCAACGACAGGCATTATTAATCACTCAATGCTCGCAAAGCTACCTAAACATGCTGTTGTTATTAATGTGGCACGCGGTGCTCATGTTGTTCAGCAAGACTTACTAAGTGCATTAAATAACGATAGCTTACGCGCAGCTACACTCGACGTATTTGATCAAGAACCTTTAGCGTCGAATCACCCTTACTGGGGAAACCCCAAAATAACGCTTACACCACATTGCGCGGCGATTTCTGATTTAAATAGTGTTATAGAGCAAATAGCCGATAATATTGAATGCTTGGATAAGGGGTTAGTACTTAATAATCCAATAGATAGAACTAAAGGTTATTAGCTGATAGCTAATTAGTTTAAAAAACAGCTTGTTAACATTTGTAATTTTCATTAGTGTAAAAGGTATTCTCACTAATAAAAAATACAAAGAGGGTGTTATGAAATCGAGTCAAAGTGGCGTTAAATTAAGCCTAGTTATTGTTTCAATTATTATACTTGGTGTTTCAGCTTGGTTTAATCAGGCTAATGCAGAGGATACTCCTTCTAAAATACAAACCCAAAGCGAGTTAACAATAGCGGACTAGCCTACTTACTATGTATTCCTCTTTTTAGCAGTACACAAGCATTATTTTCACAGTAGTGCTTGTGTGCCCCTGAAGCTCTAATTTTCATCTTGATTGAAAGTGCTTTTTAATATTTTTAAATTCTTAACAAAAAAAAGCCCAGCAATGCTGGGCTATTAAATATTCTAGGGAAAAGTTGTTAACTTTGGGTTACATTAAATTGCCCAAATGTATAAACTTTAAACAAGTAAAAAGTATTGATCAACACTAAACTCATATTTGAAATAACACTCGACGACATAAGATCTAAGCTAAATGATAAGAATAATAAACCACACGCACTAATGGCGGCAACGCGCAGCAGTGTTATCTGGTTAATAAAGAATGCACCTAAACCTAGTGCAAGTAGTGTAGTATTTAAAAGCCAATCTAGCTCGTTTAGCATGGTCGTTTCAATAGTTCAGTTGTTGAAAAAAGGAGCGCCATTATGTTGATCTTTTGCGCACCTTTCAACCAAGTAATTTTAAATTTTCAGATTAGTTTTTTTAATGCTAAAAGTAGCTACCGATTGCTGAAAATAAACCATTATCAGCAATTACTTGATACTTTTGGCAGCTCTGCGGTTTTTGTAAGTCACTGCATAAATAAAGGGACTCACGGCTAGAATCATAGGTGGGGTGTAGGTTTGAATCAATTAAAGTAGCCCCCTTGCCAAAGAATCCGGGCCAGTAAACACTCTCACTTACCATCCCTAATTTTTTATAGGTGAGTAAGGTAGGTTTTGGAAAAGCTAAAATTATTACAGCAACGACAGCGAGTGATATAAACAGTCCTTTTTTTTGCGTTGTTTTTTGGCTTATATCATTCTTTGCACTGGAATTTAACTCGCCAGGTGAAGGGCGCTGAGTAGAACGCTGAGGTTTTCTTTTTTGCGCTGTTTTTTTTCTTGCCGGTGCTTTACCTAGCAACGATTGTTTATTTGGGGTTTTAGACATAAAGCAAATCTGGCCTTTTTTCCGTAGGTCTCTATAATTAAATGAGTAAATTTATATACTAAGCTAATTATTATGATAACTTAAAGTTAGCTTATAGCCTACGAGGAATAAAGATGAATACGCAGCTATCAATTTTAATTGTAGATGACGTTAGCACAGTGCGTAGTTTTTTGAGCCAAACGCTCATGCACTTAGGGATAGATAACGTAAAGGAAGCATCTACTGCCTCACAATGTATTAGTGAGTGCCAAGCTGCAAATTATAATATCATTTTTTTAGACATTGAATTGCCAGACGGTGATGGTAAAGATTTGATTGCACAAATCAATGAATTAAGCCCAGAGACAAATGTGGTTATGGTATCTGCACATTCAGGTATTGAGAATGTTAAGGATGCAATTGATAAAGGCGCTAAAGGGTTTGTAGTAAAGCCATTTACACCTAAAAAAATAGCGGCAATGCTTAAGAAGTTTTATCCAGATTTAGAAAATGTCTAATAAAGTAAGTACATTTAAAATTTAAACAAAAAAAAACCGGCAAAAGCCGGTTTTTTATATTCTATCAAAAACAAATTATAGAGCTTTAATCTTAGCTGCTATACGGCTCTTATGACGAGCTGCTTTGTTTTTGTGAATTAGACCCTTAGTTGCGTAACGGTCTAGGATAGGTGTAGCAACAGAAAAAGCTTGCTGTGCAGCTTCTTTATCGCCCGCTTCAATAGCAACAATTACTTTTTTGAAGTAAGTGCGCATCATTGAACGACGGCTTGCGTTGTGCTGACGGTTTTTTTCGCTTGTGATAGCGCGTTTTTTTGCAGACTTGATGTTAGCCAAGGTTTGCTCCTAACAATCTTAAAATAAAGCTTAAATTAAAGGCCGTGGAATATGCCTGTTTCTATCATGGATGTCAATTTAAATTTAACAATCCAAGAAAAACTGCACCATATAACGAGCATCAATTTGCCGCTTTAGCAGTTAATACCGACATTGTAACAAAGCACAGACCCCCAGCCTAGTGCTTTAAAGCGATTTATAAAAAAGACTGTGGCATAATCGCCTATCTTGAGGATTTTTGAGTAGGTTTAAGGTGTCAAAAGGTTTATTTCGCTCCGGTATGATTGTTAGTTGTATGACTATGATATCGCGTATTTTAGGGCTCGTTCGAGATGCAGTCGTTGCCAATTTATTAGGCGCAAGTGCGGCGGCTGATGTTTTTTTATTTGCTAACCGTATTCCTAATTTTTTACGTCGTTTATTTGCAGAAGGTGCCTTCGCACAAGCATTTGTACCCGTGCTGAGTGAAATTAAAGAACAGCAAGGCGACGACAAGGTCAGACTTTTTGTTGCACAAGCAGCAGGCACATTAGGAACCATTTTACTGATTGTCACTATTATAGGTGTTGTTGCTTCACCCGTTATTGCAGCATTGTTTGGCACCGGTTGGTTTATAGATTGGTGGCAGGGCGGACCCAATGCCGAAAAGTTTGAACTTGCAAGTTCATTACTTAAATTTACATTCCCTTATTTGTTTTTTGTAAGCTTAGTTGCGCTTAGTGGTGCGGTAATGAACGTGTATAACCGTTTTGCTGTTGCTGCATTTACACCTGTTTTACTCAATGTTTCTATTATTACGTGTGCAATTTTTTTACATGATAAATTTAGTGTCGGGGCTTATTCTCTCGCAATTGGCGTATTTATTGGTGGCGTTGTGCAGTTATTGTTTCAACTTCCATTTTTATACCGTGCAAAAATGTTGGCGCGTCCACGTTGGGCATGGCAAGACGAAAACGTAAAAAAAGTACGTAAACTTATGCTTCCTGCTTTGTTTGGTGTATCTATTAGCCAAATTAATTTGTTGCTTGATACCATGATTGCTTCATTACTGATGACAGGCTCGATTGCATGGCTTTATTATTCAGACCGTTTAATTGAATTTCCATTGGGCTTATTTGGTATTGGTATTGCGACAGTTATTTTACCGGCGCTCTCTAGGTTACATAGCAGTAAAAAAAGTAGTGACTTTCAGCATACCCTCGACTGGGGGGTGCGTTTTGTTATATTTTTAGGCCTACCAGCAATGATAGGTCTAATGATCATCAGCCCGCTTATTATCACCGTATTATTCGACCATGGTGCGTTTAAAGAAGACAGTGTTGATCATGTTAAAGCAGTAAGTTTAGGCGTAGTCGCATATTCAGTAGGGCTTGTAAGCTTTATGCTGATTAAAGTACTTGCTCCTGGCTTTTATGCTCGTCAAGACACAAAAACGCCGGTGCGTATTGGTATTATTACCTTAGTGTTGAATATGGTATTTAATATTATGCTGGCTCCTTTTATTGGTTATTTAGGATTAGCACTCGCTACTTCGCTATCGGCTAGTTGTAATGCATTTTTGCTGTATAGGCAGCTTAAAAAAGAAAATGTGTATCAGTTTTCATCAATGAGTATGCGCTTTACACTTAAATGTGTTGTTGCAAGTATGGTTATGGGAGCTGTTACATGGTTTGTGAGCAGTTACTATTACTGGGCTACATGGGCTTTTACACAGCAGGTAGTCTTATTAATAGCACTCGTGGCTTTGGCAGGTATTAGCTACTTTGCAATGCTATTTTTGATGGGCGTTAGACTAAATACGATAAAAAGTGTAGCAATTACTGAATCAAACTAAAAAAAAGATTATAATCGGCAACTCTGCGGCTTTAATTAATTTTTAGTCGTAATTAATAGCTCGCTAAACAAGGCATTAGGTGGCATGGAGTTAATTAGAGGTATACACAATATTCGCCCACACCACTTTGGTTGTGTGTTAACTATTGGTAATTTTGACGGTGTTCATTTAGGCCACGCAGAAGTACTAAAAGGCTTACTTACTGATGCTAAAGCGCATAGTTTGTCTAGCACTGTAATGCTATTTGAACCCCAGCCACAAGAATTTTTTGCTAAAAACAATGCCCCAGCACGGCTAACGCGCTTACGAGATAAGCTACGTTTGCTTAGTGATTTAGGTATTGAGCGAGTTATTTGCATTAGCTTTAATCAGCAATTTGCAAACATGCATGCTGAGCAATTTGTTAATGATATTTTGATTAAAAAGTTAGGTGTTAAAGCTCTCACTGTTGGCGATGATTTTAAGTTTGGAAAGCAGCGCCAAGGTAACTTTGACTTACTTGCTAGCATGGGCAAGCAAGCGGGCATGGACGTAAAAAGCACCGCGAGTTTTCGTCAATTAAATGCTAGAGTAAGCAGCACTTTAATACGAGATGCTTTGGCATCTGGTGACTTAGCAAGTGCTAAAACAATGCTTGGTCACGATTATGCTATTTCTGGGCGTGTTATACACGGCTGGAAAAGAGGACGTGAACTCGGTTTTAGAACGGCAAATATTGCCCTAAAACGCCAAGTGTGTCCTGTCAACGGGGTGTTTGCAGTGCAAGCAACGATTGCAGGAAAACAGATTTTTGGAGTTGCAAATGTAGGCAATAAGCCGACATTTAATGGAACTCGTGCATTATTAGAAGTTCATCTTTTTGATTTTGCACAGGATATTTACGGACAATTTATGCATGTGGAGTTAATAAAAAAACTTCGCAATGAAAAAAAATTCGAGACATTAACACAATTAACGGCGCAAATAGCAACTGATGTTGCTGCCGCTAAGCAGTGTTTTGGTTTAAATCAGGTAGCCGATAGAGACGGAATGTAGGATAAATGAGCGACTATAAACATACTTTGAACTTACCGGAAACACCGTTTCCAATGCGTGGCAATTTGGCACAACGTGAACCAAAAATGCTTAAAGCATGGTATGAAGACGACCTGTACGGTCAAATTCGCAGCGCTAAGAAAGGTAAAAAGACCTTTATTTTGCATGACGGCCCTCCGTATGCAAATGGCGACATCCATTTAGGCCACTCAGTTAATAAAATATTAAAAGACATTATTGTTAAGTCTAAAACATTATCTGACTTTGATTCACCATTAGTCCCAGGTTGGGATTGTCATGGTTTACCAATCGAGTTAATGGTTGAGAAAAAAGTAGGCAAGCCGGGCGTAAAAGTAACCGCGAGCGAGTTTCGTGAAAAATGCCGTGCATACGCTAAAAAACAAGTTGAAGGTCAAAAAGTTGATTTTAAACGTTTAGGCGTATTTGCAGATTGGGATAAGCCTTACTTAACAATGAACTTTGACTTTGAAGCGAATGCAATTCGTGTACTTGGTCGTATTATTGAAAAAGGTCATTTGCATAAAGGTGCTAAGCCTGTGCATTGGTGTACAGATTGTGGTTCTGCATTAGCAGAAGCAGAAGTTGAGTACCAAGATAAGCAATCACCAGCGATTGATGTACGTTTTACATTTGTTGATCAAGATGCTGTTGTTAGTGCATTTGATTTGGCTGATGGTCATAAAGGTGAAGGCAGTGTTGGTACTGTTATTTGGACAACAACACCGTGGACGCTTCCAGCAAACCGCGCGGTAGCTGTGCATGCAGATTTAGAATATGCATTGGTGCAGGTTGAAGATGAAGGCGTACAACAACGTCTAATTTTAGGCTCTGAGCTTGTTAAAGATGCAATGGACCGCTTTGGTTTTAATCACTTCCACGTATTAGGTTATGTAAAAGGTGCTGCACTTGAAAACTTACAAGTAGCCCATCCTTTTTATGATTTTAATGTACCAGTGATTGTTGCAGAACACGTAACGACTGACTCAGGTACCGGTGTTGTACATACAGCACCAGGGCATGGTCAAGAAGATTTCGTGGCTGGTTTAAATTACAACCTTGAAGTAGCTAACCCTGTTGGCGCTAATGGCGTTTATTTACCAGATACTGAACTTTTTGCAGGTCAGCATGTATTTAAAGCAAATGCGAGCGTAATTGAAGTATTGAAAGAGCACGGTGCATTAATGCATCATCATGCTATAACTCATAGTTACCCACATTGTTGGCGCCATAAAACACCAATTATTTTCCGTGCTACACCACAATGGTTTGTAAGTATGGATCAGGCTAACTTACGTGAAGATTCTTTAAAAGAAATTAAAAACACGCAGTGGTTGCCAGAGTGGGGCGAAAGCCGTATTTCGAACATGGTTGAAAGCCGCCCAGATTGGTGTATATCTCGCCAACGTACTTGGGGTGTGCCAATTGCATTGTTTGCAGATAAAGATACCGGTGCACTTCATCCAAATACTCAAGAACTCATTGAGCAAGCTGCACAGCTAGTTGAAAAATCTGGTATTCAGGCATGGTACGATTTAGAACCAGCCACATTACTTGGTGAAGAAGATGCCAAGCAATATATGAAAGTGCAAGATACGCTAGATGTATGGTTTGACTCAGGTGTTTCACACGCATGTGTTGTAGACGCACGTGAAGACTTGGTTGGTCCAGCTGATTTATACCTTGAAGGTTCTGATCAGCACCGTGGTTGGTTTATGTCATCAATGATGACATCAGTGGCTATTAATGGTCATGCACCATACCGCCAAGTATTGACTCATGGTTTTACTGTTGATGAAAACGGCCGCAAGATGTCTAAGTCACTAGGTAATGTTATTTCACCACAAAATGTGATGAATAAACTAGGTGCCGACATTCTACGTTTATGGGTTGCCTCTACCGATTACACGGCAGAAATGACTGTGTCGGATGAAATATTTAAACGCTCTGCCGATCGCTACCGCCGTATTCGTAACACTAGCCGTTACTTACTAGCTAACCTAAATGGTTTTGATCCAAAAACAGATCAAGTTGCTGTTGATGATATGGTTGAGCTTGATAAGTGGATTGTTGGTCGTGCTGCTCAGTTGCAAGACGAAATTTTAGCCGCATACGATAGCTACCAAATGCTATTAGTAACGCAAAAGCTAATGAACTTCTGTACGGGTGAGCTTGGTTCGTTCTATTTAGACGTCATTAAAGATCGTCAGTACACAGCTAAGAGTGACAGCCATGCACGTCGTTCTTGTCAAACAGCGCTTTATCATATTGCAGAAGCAATGACGCGTTGGATGGCACCTATTATGAGCTTTACCGCACAAGAAATTTGGGAAGCTTTACCGGGTGAGCGTAGTGACTACGTATTTACATCTGTTTGGTATGATGGCTTACAAGCGCCAACAAATAGCCAATTTAGTAACGATGACTGGTTAGAAATTCTGACAGTACGCGACGAAGTAAACCGCTTATTAGAAGCTGCACGTAAAGAAGAAGTCATTGGTGCAACGCTTCAAGCAACGGTTAATTTATTTACTGGTAAAGAGCTTGCCGCTAAATTAAATGCGCTTGGTGATGAACTGCGTTTTGTATTATTAACATCGGCCGTAAATGTTTCTGAAGTTGATAGTCAGCCAGCTGATACACAAGCTACCGAAATTGAAGGTTTATTCATTAGTGTTGCTGCAACAGATGCTGCTAAATGTGAGCGTTGTTGGCATTACAGCGAAGATGTAGGTGTTAACCCTGCTCATCCTGAAATTTGTGGTCGTTGTGTAAGTAATGTTGACGGCGAAGGCGAAAAGCGTCAATTCGCTTAGGAGTTATTCTTAGTGAGCAAACTAGCCCAAAAAAGTGGTTTAGTGTGGCTTTGGTTGAGTCTATTACTATTAGTAATAGACTTTGCCAGTAAAACACTTGTTGTAGGGACTATGGCTTATCAAGAGTCGATAAACTTACTCCCTGTTTTTAGTATTACTTATGTGCATAACTATGGTGCTGCTTATAGCTTTTTAAGTGAAGCGGGTGGTTGGCAGCGTTGGTTTTTAAGTGCGATTGCCATTGCTATTAGTGCTTTACTTGTGTGGTGGCTAAAACGCTTACCTGCAACAAACAAAGTACTATGCGGTGCTTATGCACTGGTACTTGCAGGCGCTATTGGTAATTTATACGATCGTATTGCGTATGGTTATGTAATCGACTTTATTCACGTATTTTATAAAGACTCACATTTTCCTGTATTCAATATTGCCGATTGCGCTATTTGCATTGGCGCAGCATTATTGTTATTTGATGCCTTTACCGGCGAGAGTCCAAAGGAGCATAAAGCATGAGCCAATCTGTAATTGGTGAAAACTCGCAAGTTATTTTCCATTTTTCTATTAAATTAGAAGATGGCTCTGCCGCTGATTCTACCAAGGTGCACAACAAACCTGCTAAATTAACAATGGGCGATGGCAGCTTAACGGCAAACTTCGAAAAGTGTTTATTAGGTTTAACTGCAGGCGAAAGTAAAACGTTTGAATTAGAACCTGAAGATGCGTTTGGTCAGCCAAATCCAGATAATATTTACTACGTTGACCGTAGTAAATTTGGCCCAGAAACACCAGCCAAAGTAGGTGCAATTATTGCGTTTACTCAACCTGACGGTACTGAGCTTCCTGGATTAGTTCGCGAAGTGCAAGGTGAGTCGGTAACGATTGATTTTAATCACCCTTTATCTGGCCAACGTTTAACGTTTGAAGTTGATATTATTGAGGTGGAAGGTTAATGGAAATATTACTAGCTAATCCACGCGGCTTTTGCGCTGGTGTTGACCGTGCTATTAGTATTGTTGAGCGCGCTCTAGATATTTTTGAAAAGCCAATTTATGTGCGCCACGAAGTAGTACATAACCGCTATGTGGTTGATGGATTAAAAAGTCGTGGTGCAGTATTTGTTGAAGAGCTTGATCAAGTACCTGACGACAGCATTGTTATTTTTAGTGCACATGGTGTTTCGCAAGCTGTTCGCAGCGAAGCTAAACGTCGTGATTTAAAAGTATTTGATGCAACGTGTCCGCTTGTAACTAAAGTACATATGGAAGTTACACGTGCGAGTCGTAAAGGTATTGAGTGTATTTTAATTGGACACCATGGCCACCCTGAAGTAGAGGGAACAATGGGACAATATGATAACTCAGAAGGTGGCATTTATCTTGTTGAAACCGTTGATGATGTTGTTGCGCTTAATGTAAAAAATGCTGAAAATCTTTTTTATTGCAGCCAAACAACACTCTCAGTTGATGACACAGCAGATGTTATTGATGCACTACGCAATAAATTCCCATCAATTGACGGACCTCGTAAAGATGACATTTGTTATGCAACGCAAAATCGTCAAGACGCTGTTCGTGACTTAGCTGATAAAGTTGATGTGCTATTAGTTGTTGGCGCTAAAAATAGCTCTAACTCTAATCGCTTACGTGAACTTGCAGATAAAATGGGCACAGTTGCTTATTTAATTGATGACGCAACTGATGTACAAGAGCAGTGGGTTTCAGGCTCTAAATCAGTTGGCGTAACTGCGGGAGCATCTGCGCCAGAAGTACTTGTACAACAAGTAATAAGCCGATTAAAAGAGCTAGGTGGCACACAGGTTGTTGAGAACCCAGGTGAAGTAGAAAATATAGTATTTGCTGTTCCTGTAGAGCTACGTTAATTTAAATATATTAAACATTTAGATTAAAGGAGAGTCGTTATGAGCAAGTCACTTCAAAATGATGGTTTGCTTTTTTCGGCTCTTTTTAATGAGCGAGGCGTATTAGCCACGCTTATTGTTTCTCAAGTTATTGCTATTGTTTTAGCTTTTGCACCTAATGTAGAAGGAGATATTTGGCTACGACTTGGGATCATTAGTTTGTTTATGCATTTAATTGTTTTAGCCGGTACCTCTTCTTTATACTTCTGTAGATTTTTCTTACAAAAACGTACTCAAACTTTTCAATTAAGTCTATTTTTTGCCTTTTTTTTATTATCTACCTGTATTTTTAGTATTTTATTTTCTCATTTTGCTTTTGATATAGATGATACAAATAACCTAATTTATTTCACACTTCGCAATTGCATTATAGTGGCTTTACTGGCGGCTTTATTCGTCCAGTTTTTATTAATTCATTTTGAAAAAGAGCAGCAAACTAAAGCGCTTTCTCGAGCTGAGCTTGATGCCTTGCAAGCTAGAATACGTCCTCATTTTTTATATAATAGTTTAAACACCGCTGCAGAGCTTACCCATCATGATACCGATGCGGCAGAGCAGGCTATTTTAGCATTAGCCGCCTTATCGCAGGCTGCAATGCACTCGGGGAAGAATGTATCTCTTGAAGATGAAATAACGTTGAGTAAGCAATATATCGCACTTGAAACGTGGCGTTTTGGTAATCGCTTAAGAGTTGATTGGCAAATACCTAATGAACTACCCGCATTGAGCATTCCTTGCTTAACCCTGCAGCCATTAATTGAAAATGCGGTATGCCACGGCGTTGAAACAAGTGAGCATGGTGCAGAAATAAAAGTAGAGCTACATATCACTACCGGCTATATAACCATGATTGTTTCTAACCCTATAACAATTTCTAATGCTCAAACTAGGCCTAATAACGGAATGGCGCTTGAAAATATTCGCCAGCGATTAAATATTTATTATAAAAATAAAGCGCAGCTAACAATTACTAATAAAAATGATGTGTTTAGGGTCAAGGTCGTTATACCTAAGCTAATTGAGGGCCGTGTATGAATGTGCTCATTGTTGATGATGAACCTCTTGCGAGATCTCGCTTAATCCGTTTGTTAACACACGATAAAAGTATAGTTGTACAAGGTGAGGCAAGTAATGGTAATGAAGCCCTAGTACTTGCTAAAAAGCAAACGCCAGATTTGATTTTTTTAGATGTTGATATGCCTGGTATGAATGGTTTACAAGTTGCTAATGAGCTCAATAGTTTAACTCTACCTCCTGCTATTGTTTTTATAACTGCCCACCCTGAGCATGCCTTCGATGCTTTACAATTAAGCGCTGCAGGTTATTTAGTTAAACCTATTTCAGTGCAATCACTGCAAAAGGTGCTTAAGCAAGTTGGGCGTTTAAATAAAGTACATATTCAAAAACAACAAAATGTAAAAATCTCTTATCAGCTAGCTGGTACTCTACGTAGTGTTGATATAAATGATGTTTTGTACTTTAGTGCCGAAGAAAAGTATACCAAAATGATATTCTCGGGTGGAGAAGCTTTACTGGAGCAAAGCCTAAAGCAATTAGAGCTGCAATATCCCGCATATGTTTTACGAATTCACCGCAATACTTTAGTGAATAAACAAAAAGTAATAGCCTTGCATTCAAAAGGGAATGGCAATCATATGATTGAGCTACAAGGGTGCAGTGAGTTATTGCCAGTGAGCCGCCGCGAGCTTAAATTAGTTAAAAATACGCTTTAGACTTATTTCGCAATTAAGTTGCCTCTGACTTAAATGCATTTACACTTAATTACTACTGTTTTGTTGAATGAGCCGATTTAATTAACCGTTTATCAACAAATATAACCGCTTGTCTTAGTCCTCATTGATTCCTCAAATAAATAGCATAAACTTATAATCAGATAATTTTTATTTGGTTCTACTATGCAGTCATCTCAAACAAAAGTGCAAAGAGGCTTCACTCTAATTGAAGTGTTAATTGCATTTATTATTCTTAGTTTTGGCCTTTTAGGCGCAGTTGCCCTGCAAGCAAAAGCAAAGCAAGCAAGCTTTGATTCTATGCAACGTGCTGCTGCAGTTGCACTTGGTAATGATATTGTGCAGCGTATCCGTGCTAACGATACCCCTCAAATAGCCGGACTGTACACACAAACATTTGATAGTGAAACTGCAACGACAACCTCGCAAACGTGCTTTACAAATACTTGTAGCGCAGCGCAAGTTGCGGCCTTAGATCTTGAGCAGTGGAAAAGGGCTATAAGAGCTCGAGAAAATACGGGGTCTTTAGATGGTGCTACCGTATGTATTGCACCTACAGCAGTTGCTGGCTCGGGTGGTAAGGCATTTAATTTAGAAGTAATTGTTTCGTGGCAAGGTCGACAAGAGTTTAATGCAAATGATGCTACTGGCGCAATAAAGTGTGGAACGGCTGACAAAAAGCGCCGCTTAGTTGTTTTAACTAGTTACATTTACCTTAGGAGCTAACATGAAGCAAAAAGGTTTTACACTTGTAGAAATGATGATTTCATTATTTATTGGTGGATTAATACTAGGTGGCGTTATGTTCACCTATATAGGTATGAAAGTAACCACTAAAGATACGATGACTATTGGTGAACTTCAAGAATCAGGGCGCCTTGCAATTAACATAATGCAACGTGATATTGAACAAATTGGCTTTTGGGGAACTTATTATGACGATTCGTTCACTGCAGTAAATACAGATACACTAGCAAACCCTGGAACAGACTGCTTTGAAGGATTAAATAATGGGAGTTTTCCTGATTTTGCTACAGCTAGTAATTTTAGAACTATTTACGCAAAGGTTGCTGGAGAATCAAAAGAGCTTAACTGCCTAAATAATCCGATTAAAAGCACTGACATTATTCAATTAAAATTTTTACAAGGTAAGAGTTTAACAGTTAATACAGTAACTAATGAGACTCAGGCCGATGAAAACTACTTTGTAGCTGAGCAAGAGAAAGCTCAATTTTTCCGTGGAACGGTTAACGCTGCCACTCTTAATGTTAATGCAACCGTTTGGCCTTACAGCCATCATGTTTATTATCTATCAGAACAAACTTATAAAGTTAATAATAAAAATTTAACTGTACCTGCATTAATGAGAAAGCGCCTGGTTGGTGGAAGCATCAACACAGAAACTATTATGGAAGGTGTTGAGAACATGCGGTTTGTTTTTGGTCTTGATACTAACAGTGATAATCGTGTAGATACCTACCGAAGTATTCAAGATATGAAGTATACAGATTGGGAAAATCGTAAAGGTATTTTAACTGTTCAGGTTTTTTTATTAATACGCGCATTACAGCCAGACCCAGGAGTTAAAATTAAAAACCAAACTTATACGTTAGGTGAGGATGAAGATAAGCGTGTATTAACATTTACCGATAATTTTAGACGTACTGTGTTTACTACTACTATTCGATTAAATAATGTTGGATCAAATTTATGGCGTATTTAAAACAATCACGAAAAAAACAGCAAGGTGTAGTTCTAATTACAGCTTTAATAATGGTTATTGCAGTGACCGGTATTGCTGTAACGCTTATGAGCAGTAGTAGTATTGATATTAAAATTACCAATGCAGCACAAGAGCGCGAAGTGGCCGAAAATGAACTCATTGGTGAAGTGCAGCGCATGATCTCTGATGAGGCAAATCAAGGCGCTAATAATCAGTTCTTCCTGACTCCCGATGAAGTAACTGCAATCGCGGATGGTGATGACAAAGGTATGGTGATTGCAAATCATGCAGATATGCAAAGCAAAATGACTAACCTGAACAAGGGGGCGTTAGATTTAGAATGTCCTCGACGCTTTAATTTTACTGCAGGTATATCGTGCAATATGTTACAGGTTGCCACCACAATAGAATATGGATCTAAAAGTAAGCATGAACTAACTATTGTTACAGGTATAGCACAAGAAATGGCCAGCGTAAGCAAGGGGATTTAAGATGAAATTTAAATTAAACAAAGTGTTAGCCTCTTTGCTTGGCTTAACAATAAGTATGTCGGTATTCGCTGAGGATATTGAGCTTTATGTAAATCATGATGTAGAGACAGACGAAAATCCAAGAGTGTTAATGATATTTGATACCTCTGGGAGTATGGCCTGGGATGTTGTAGATGGAGGCCAGTGTTATCGTCGATATCAAAATGGACAGTTTTATACATCAGATTGTTTTAAAAGTCAGACTTACTTTAGTTACACACAGCAATGTTACAAGTCTGTAAACGGATATGCACAAGCTGTTTGTGAAGATAGCCGCTTATTAGTAGCAAAAAACGCTGTTAGCCAACTTATTACCGATAATGATGATATTGATTTTGGTTTAATGAGATTTAGAGAAAGTTCAGGTGGCTATGTACTAGCAAGGCTTGGTGCTAACAAAAACACTTTACTTAATGAAGTTGACGATTTGCCTGCAAGTGGTGCAACTCCTTTAACTGAAACATTATGGGAGGCGTATAGGTATATTACTGGGCAAAGCCTTTATTATGGGTATGGTATTAACAGCAGAGATAAAGCAGCCGATGCTAATGGAACTTATAAGTCACCATTTAAAAAGGAATCAGGAGATCCTCTCAGGTGCGATAACTCAATTAATATTATTTTGATGACTGATGGAGACCCTACTAACGATGATGGTCGTGATGATCAGATTAAAAGTGTACATAATAATTTATTTAATGATTCAATCCCTTTTGTGAGCGGTGATTATTCTAATAGCTATTTAGTTGCTCTATCAAAAATAATACATGGAACAAATAATACAAAAGTAGATTTATACTCTGATACAAGTGATGTGCTAGATACTGGTAGAGTTTTTACCATTGGCTTTGGCACAGGAATGAGCGAAGGCGGTATCGACTTACTAGAGAAAGCTGCATCAGTTGGTGGAGGCCAGTACTTAGAGGCGCGAACTTCAGAAGCTTTATCTGAAGCATTAAAAAATACTATTTCAAGAATTAGAGAAGTAAATGATAGTTTTTCATCGCCTTCAGTTGCGAGTAATAATGTAGATCAAACTCGTAGCCGGGATGCTGTTTATTTTGCCATGTTTTACCCTGAAACCGGTGCTCGTTGGCGTGGAAACTTAAAAAAACTGAAAGTATCAGGGAATCAAATTGTTGACTCAAAAGGATTGTCGGCACTTGATGAGAATGGTTTAATTGACGAAAATGCAGAAACATTTTGGTTGCCAAGTGGGGAGCCAGCAGATGGTAACTTAGTTGCACAAGGTGGTGTGAACCTTCATTTAACGACATTAGATTCAGATAGCCGTAATTTATACACTGACAATCAGGGATCTATAGTAAATTTTAATACCTCAGTTGTGAGTGATATTCTCAATTTAGTCGATAACAATCCGCTAAGCTTATCGAGTAATGATATCAAATGGGCAATGGGTATAGACGTTGATGATGAAGATGGCGATGGGTCTAGCGTTGACCAGCGCAAAGATATTTTTGGTGACCCTCTGCATTCTAAACCTGTTGCAATCGATTATGGTAATGATGATATTCGAGTTTTGATAGGAACTAATGCTGGCTTTTTACATATGTTTAAGGATTCAGATGATAGTGTAAGTGAAAGTTGGGCATTTATACCATCTGCTTTATACAACATTATTGAACCTCTACGTGAAAATCAAGCCGATACGAAAGTATATGGTATGGATGGTCCTATTAGTATTTATTTTGATAATAAAAACTTAAATAGTGATGGTTTAAATGACGGTATTATTGATGCGAGTGGCGACGATAAAGTGTGGGCTTTTGCGGGGATGCGTCGCGGTGGTAAAAATTACTACGGACTTGATATAACAAACCCGAACATACCGAAAAAATTATGGGACGCTCCAATCGAAGGTGGTAAAGGTGATTTTAAAGAGCTTGCACAAACCTGGTCAAAGCCACAAATAGCCTACATTAAAGCGTTTGGGGATAAACCCTTATTAGTTTTTGGTGCTGGATACGATACAAATAAAGATGAAGCTATTCGTAGTGATGATGATATAGGGCGAGGTATCTATATTGTTGAAGCTGAAACCGGTAAAAGGGTGTGGGCATTAACACCGGATATTAATGGCTTTAAAGGTAAGCATAGTATTGCTGCAGATATAACCACGCTTGACTCAGATTATGATGGATATATAGACCGAATTTATGCGGCAGATACCGGAGGTGATATTTGGCGTGTAGATATGCCAGGTAGAAACACTAGCGAGTTTAGCCATTATAAATTAGCTGAACTTGGTAGTAATAAAGCAACTGAAGACAGACGCTTTTTCTATAAACCACTCGTAGCACGCACAATTTATAGTAAAGTAAGCGAGTCAACAGTTAATGGTAGCACCGTTATAACACGCTTAGATACACCGTATGATGCCATAGTTATCGGCAGTGGTAATCGCTCAAAACCAACCGGCACCAATGAAAAAGATCAATTGTTTATGATCAGAGATGAAAATACGGTTACTAAATCGTATAAAACGAATGCACCAGATACTATTGTGCCTGCTGATTTAATGCAAATGAACTCAGATCCATTTGGTAATGCCCTAGATGACGTTGATGATTTTGTTGACTTAGAAGTAGACTTGGCTAAATTTAATGGCTGGAGATATGAGTTAGGAACGGGTGAAAAGTCGCTAGCTGCTGCCACAGTTGTTGGAGGTGTTGCCTATTTTACAAGCTTCACACCTGCATCAGATACATCGACTGAAAATCAATGTTCGCTAAGTGGTGGTGGCGGTTCTTTATACGCTTTTCACTTACATTACGGTACTAAGGTGTATGACGACCTTAAATTTACAACCAGCTATGATGTACCAGACACACCTCAGTTATACTTTGGTGAAAGCCCTTCATGTGTAGATGGTAATGGCGATGGTAAATGTGATGACAACCCAACAGTTGACGTAATACAAGAAAGTCAGTTTTATTTAATTGGGCCTGGTATTAAAGGTGAAAATGCGGAAAATCCAATGAAACCTGTAGAAATAAAAGGTCCTGGTTTAACTGTTGTTGATGGTAAAGTTGTGTTGGTTAATGACAATGCAGTAGGGTTTGGCTTTAAAACCCAACAAACATATATCTATAAACGTGAAGAAAATGACGAAGTTAATAATTAAGGAAATTAGATGAAAAAACAACACGGGTTTACCTTAATTGAGCTGATGATAGCCGTTGCTATCGTCGGCATACTCGCTTCAATTGCGCTACCTAACTATACTGAATATGTAAAGCGTGCTTCGCGCGCTGAAGCTGCTGCAGCATTGTTAGATGCTGCAAACAAGGAAGAGCAATATTTTGTCGATAATAGGGAATATACAGAGACATTTACTGATTTAGGATTGCAAAGTAAAACCGAAAATGGCCATTTTGAGCTATCCATAAAGGTAGTCGATAGCAATACCTTCACTATTACAGCTAAACCTATAGACGGTGCTGTAAAAGGCGATAATGATTGTAAAGAGCTTACAATTACTGACACAGGCCTCAAAGGTGCAAAAGGGTCTAAAGGAGACTCAGATGTTGACTATTGCTGGGGTCGATAGCCTAGATTACTTCTTCTGACACTTATCAGTTGATTTGATGCGAATTCTACCCGTTTGACTTACAGATAAAGCCAATCCTTCGAGATTGGCTTTATCGCTATTGGGGCAATATATAAAAGTCCCATTTTGAAAACCATTTAAAGAACCATCTGGACGAAATGTAATGGCGTTGCGCGGATACTCTAAAGTATCAGCATCATGAACATCCTCGAAAGTGCTTAAGAGTAACTCATCATCATCTAGAGTCGTTGATTTATCTTTGTCGATAAATAGTGACATTTGACCATCCCACTCGTCCTTTGTGCATTGACTGCCTTTTAGTGCGCAAAGCGTGACGTAAGTACCATTTTCAATTGCGTAAAGACGGCCATAATTTATATTTCGGTGTAGTAGATTCACATGGTTATCTAATCGGTTTTTAGCCAAGAAGTCTGGATAAAACCACATCGATAATTGACTGATTACACTGACAACAGCAATTGAAACCATTAATTCAAGAAGTGTCACTCCCTTGTTTTTTGATATTGATAATCTCATCCTTGAAGACCTGAGTTAATAAATGATTAACTCAGTCTAGTAAATGATACAAATATGACAAGATTAATTTGTATGTTTTTTAACCGCAAGTCTGAGCTGTATCACCAGTATAAAAAGAAGTACCAGATTGAGATACTGTTAAAGCTTTGTTATTTTCATTATCACTATTAGGGCAATAGATAAAGTCTCCCGGATTTGTTGTAATACGACCACTGGTATTAAAACGAAGACTTGTCTCGTTACCACTATAACTAAGGCTATCAGTTGCAGGAATATCCTCTATAACTCTCAACAAGGCATCGTTAGCTACGTTATAACTTCCATTGTTATCAGCATCAACAAAAACAACAATGATTTTATTCGTGTCCCATTCTGGTTCACATTCAAACTCATCTTTAGCTTGTTTAATAGCGCCTTCTTGTGCGGGACATAAAATAACTATTTCATCCGTACTTGCCGCTTGAGAGCGTGCATAAGTAATGCTTCTTTTTAATTCCAACAAAAAATTCTCAGCTCTATTTTCTTCTAGCATATCGCTGCTATTCCAGATCGCAATGGATGCAATGATCCCAACGATAGCAACGGTTACCATGAGTTCTAAAAGAGTGAATCCGTTTTGTTTATTTTTCATATTAATCTCATTTACTGCTAGTCATTTAAGTATCGCTATTTTTATACAATAAATTATACCATGATCGGTTGTTTTATCACCGTAATTCAATCGCTTTGTTTGCTATGAGCATCATGATTGTCTAAAATCGAGGCAACTGGAGCTTTCAAAAGTAATTAATATGAAAAAAATAGAAGCAATTATCAAACCTTTTAAGTTAGACGATGTGCGTGAAGCATTGTCTGATGTAGGTATTACAGGTATGACGGTAAGCGAAGTTAAAGGCTTTGGACGTCAAAAAGGTCACACTGAGTTATATCGTGGCGCAGAGTATATGGTTGATTTTTTACCTAAAGTAAAACTTGATATTGTATTGACTGATGAAGATGTAGACCGTGCAATTGAAGTTATTGTAAAAACGGCACAAACAGGAAAAATCGGTGACGGTAAAATATTTGTCACTGATGTTGAGCGTGTAATACGTATTCGTACTGCTGAGGAAGATGAAGAGGCGATTTAAGATTTTCTTCTACGCAGTAAAAAGGCGCTTACTAAGCGCCTTTTTGTTTATTTAGTTCTTTTATTTAGTCTTCGTGTTTGCTTTGCGTGCTCACTAAGCTCAGTTAAACCTAATTGGTCGTAACTTTTTTCCATCATTTCAAGCGCGGGATCTAAGTAACTGCTTTGTGAGTAGTGTTCAACAACAAACTTACCTCTATTAGCAGCAGCTAAATAAGCTTCACGCTCATAATAGTAAGTGGCTACTTTTAATTCATAACGTGCCATACGGTTTAAAAGCCATACTAAACGACGCTTAGCTTCAGGCGCGTAATCACTTTTCGGAAAGCGTTTTACTAGTGTCGATAAATCGGTAAATGCAACACGTGTACGGTTAGCATCACGGTCGGCTCTATCTACACCAAAGTACTCTTGGAACGCATTTTTATCTGCTTTAATGTTTACTAAACCACGCATGTAATACATGTAATCTAGGTCTTTATGGTTTGGATTTAAGCGGATAAAGCGGTCAATGGTTGCAAGTGCTTGTTCAGTATTACCTGATTGGTAATGTGCATACACTAAGTCCATTTGTACTTGTTTAGAGAATGGGCCAAACGGGTAGCGAGAATCTATTGCACTCAAAAGTTCAATTGCGCGAGCATATAAACCAGAATCTAGTGTTTCTTTTGCATCTTCATATAAAGCGTGTGCAGATTTATTCGGTACACGTTGAATGTCTTCTTGGTCTGGAGCAGACGAACAAGCGCCTAAACTAAGTACAGAAACTGAAAAAACAATGGCAAATGCACGTTTCCCTATTTTATTTATCATTTTATTTGTTACCTTCGATGTCTTCGGCTAGGCCAAGTCGGTAAAACCGAGTAAACTATGCGTATTATATTATGCTTTTATTAAAAGCGATTCTAACCCAGTCGAGCAAAGCTTGCACTGGTAAATTGGGTAAAGTTACTAATGTCAGAGCAAATTTCTCTTCAAGCCGACGTTCCAACCGAATTAGGTGGTAAACGTCTAGACCAAGTATTAGCACAATTGTTCCCTGATTATTCACGTTCTCGTATAAAAACGTGGATATTGGATGATAAAATCACCGTAGACGGTGAAATTTTCAACACTCCACGCGAAAAGCTACTAGGTGGTGAAGTTGTAAGTGTTGAAACAACAATTGAAGCACCACGCGAATACGAAGCACAAGATATCAAATTAAACATTGTTTATGAAGACGATGATATTTTGGTAATTAATAAACCAATGGGCCTAGTGGTTCACCCTGGTGCGGGTAACCCTAATGGAACAGTGCTAAACGCATTACTACATTACTACCCTGAAATAATTAACGTACCACGCGCGGGTATTGTGCATCGTTTAGATAAAGACACGACCGGTTTAATGGTTGTAGCTAAAACGATTCCAGCACAAACGCATTTAGTAACAGCGCTACAAAAGCGTGAAAACTTCACGCGTGAATATGAAGCACTGTGTAATGGTACTATGACCGCAGGTGGTATGGTTGAAAAAGCGATTGGCCGCCATCCGACTCAGCGTACGCATATGGCAGTACATGAACTGGGTAAACCGGCAATTACACATTACCGTGTTGCTGAGAAATTCCGTGCTCATACTCGTTTACGTTTGCGCTTAGAAACAGGTCGTACTCACCAGATTCGTGTGCATATGGCACATTTAAATCACCCGCTAATTGGCGATCAATCTTATGGCGGCCGTCCGCGTCCACCTAAAGGCGCAACACCTGAGTTGTTTGAGTTACTTCGTAGCTTTAGACGCCAAGCACTACATGCTGTAAAATTGAGTATTGCGCACCCAATCACGGGTGAAATGATGACATGGCAAGCACCTATCCCAGATGATATGGTTGCTATGACACTCGCATTACGTGAAGATACCAAAGCTAATCCTGATATCGATAGATAATGCACTTATTGTCAGCGACATGGCAAAACCTTCATAAAGTGGGAACGTTAAGTACTACTTGTGGAGGTGGTGTTTCAAAAATCCCATTTAAAAGTTTTAATTTGGGATTCCATGTTGGTGATAATCAAAATCATGTATCAAAAAATCGCTCATTATTAACAAATCTCCTACCTAAACCTGCCGTGTGGCTAAATCAAGTTCATAGCTCTAATGTTGTTATTGTTGATGAACATTTTGATTTTGATGAGTTACACGATGCTGATGCGCTTTATACTCAGTTATTAAATCAGCCTTTGGCTATAATGACCGCCGATTGTTTACCTATTTTATTAGTCAGTGATGATGAAAAAGAAGTTGCAGCTATACATGGCGGCTGGCGAGGACTTGAGCAGGGAATTATTAAAAATACTTTGGAATGTTTTAGCTCAAAGTGTGAAAATATAAATGCGTGGTTAGGGCCTGCAATTGGGCCAACTCGATTTGAGGTTGGGGCTGAAGTGTTTGAGTTATTTCAAAAAAGGTCCCCTTTATTTATTCAAGCATTTACACTACAAACTAATGGTAAATATCTTGCTGATATCTATGGTATTGCGCGTACTTTACTTACCCAGCAAGGCGTTAAAAATATTACGGGTGGCGACTACTGCACAGTCTCTCAAAGTGACTTATTTTTTTCTTATCGGCGAGATGGACAAACTGGACGTATGGCTAGTTTGATCTGGCGCAAGTAATTCACATCTTTAATCATTATATTTCCCCCTACACCTTGAACAAACACCTAAACATACCCATTAATTAAGCAATTAGATTATTTAATAGGTAACACCATGCGTTTAGATAGATTTACAAGTAAATTTCAATCTGCGCTTTCTGATGCGCAATCGCTAGCCCTTGGTCGCGATCATCAATTTATTGAACCCGTACATTTAATGTATTCACTACTAAAGCAAAGTGGCTCTAGTGTACGTGCATTATTTGCACAAACGGGTGTCAGCGCTGACGAACTCAACACCAAGCTTTCACAAGAAATAGAAAAATTATTTAAAGTAGAAGGTGTAGGTGGCGACGTCCAGCTATCAAACAATATGGCATCACTTATTAATCTATGTGATAAGTACGCGCAAAAACGCAAAGACAAATATATTTCAAGTGAATTATTTGTACTGGCGGCATGCGATGATAAAGGTCCACTTGGCGATATATTTAGGTCGTTAAATATTACCTCGACTAAAATTGAAACTGCAATTAAAGCGATTCGCGGCGGTCAAAAAGTTGATGACCCAAATGCCGAAGAAACACGTCAAGCGCTTGAAAAATTCACGATTGATCTAACTGAGCGAGCAGAGCAAGGTAAGCTTGACCCCGTTATTGGTCGCGATGACGAAATTCGCCGCACGATTCAGGTACTACAACGCCGCACTAAAAATAACCCTGTATTAATCGGTGAACCAGGTGTTGGTAAAACAGCAATCGCCGAGGGGTTAGCACAGCGTATTATTAATGGTGAAGTACCTGAAGGATTAAAAAATAAACGCGTACTATCACTTGATTTAGGGGCGTTAGTTGCGGGTGCTAAATACCGTGGCGAATTTGAAGAACGTTTAAAATCAGTATTAAACGAATTGGCTAAAGAAGAAGGCCAAGTCATTTTATTTATTGATGAAATACATACTATTGTAGGTGCAGGAAAAAGTGACGGCGCCATGGATGCAGGCAATATGTTAAAGCCAGCATTAGCACGCGGCGAATTACACTGTGTTGGCGCAACCACGCTTGATGAATACCGTAAATATATAGAAAAAGACGCAGCTCTTGAGCGTCGATTCCAAAAGGTACTTATTGAAGAGCCATCTGTTGAAGATACCATTGCAATATTACGTGGCTTAAAAGAGCGATATGAGTTACATCATTCAGTAGAAATTACTGACCCCGCGATTGTTGCTGCGGCGCAGTTATCTCATCGTTACATTAGTGACCGTCAGTTACCCGATAAAGCGATTGATTTAATAGATGAAGCGGGTTCTTCAATTCGATTACAAATTGACTCCAAACCAGAATCGTTAGACAAGCTTGAACGCCGTATCATCCAGCTAAAGTTAGAAGATAATGCGCTAGCGAAAGAAAAAGACGAAGCAAGTCAAAAACGCCGAGCTGAAATGCAAGAGTTGATCACCGACCTTGATGGGCAATATCGTGAGCTAGACGAGATATGGAATGCTGAAAAAGCATCACTTCAAGGCACGCAAGTAATTAAAGCCGAGCTTGAACAAGCAAGATTAGATTTAGATGTAGCGCGAAGAGCAAGTGATTTACAGCGTATGTCAGAGCTGCAATATGGGCGAATTCCAGAACTTGAACGAAAACTTGATTTAGCCTCACAAGCCGAAATGCAAGAAATGACTCTGCTTAAAAACCAAGTAGGTGAGGATGAAATTGCTGAAATACTGTCTCGCTGGACAGGAATTCCTGTTGCAAGAATGCTACAAGGTGAGCGTGAAAAGCTGCTGCAAATGGAAGATAAGTTACACAGTAAAGTAATAGGGCAAGATGAAGCGGTTGTTGCTGTTTCTAACGCAATACGACGCTCACGTGCCGGGCTTGCAGATCCTAATCGTCCTATTGGTTCTTTCTTATTTTTAGGTCCAACTGGTGTGGGTAAAACCGAGCTGACAAAAGCACTGGCTGGTTTTATGTTTGATACCGAAGATGCCATGGTGCGTATCGACATGTCTGAGTTTATGGAAAAACATTCAGTCGCACGTCTAGTAGGGGCTCCTCCAGGTTACGTGGGTTACGAAGAGGGCGGTTATTTAACAGAAGCTGTTCGTCGTAAACCTTACTCAGTGATATTGCTTGATGAAATAGAAAAGGCGCATCCTGATGTGTTTAATATTTTACTGCAAGTATTAGATGATGGCCGATTAACTGACGGGCAGGGTAGAACCGTTGATTTTAAAAATACCGTTATTATCATGACCTCAAATCTAGGCTCAGATATTATCCAAGAGCAAGCGGGTAATAATGATTACACGACCCTTAAAGCTAAAGTAATGGAAGTATTAATTAATGAGTTTAGGCCTGAATTTATTAACCGTATAGACGAGACTGTCGTGTTCCACCCGTTAGCAAACGAGCATATAAAAGAAATAGCTGATATTCAGTTAATGAAATTACGTGAGCGTTTAACTGAGATGGGATATCTGCTTGAAATAAGCGATGCTGCTCTTGAGCGAATAGCAGAAAGTGGGTTTGATCCTGTGTACGGTGCACGTCCGCTTAAGCGTGCTATTCAACAAACGATTGAAAACCCGCTGGCACAAAAGTTACTCAATGGAGACTACTTACCAGGTTGCGTGATCGTTATTGATGCAAATGACGACTCTCTGGTATTTTCCAAGCGTTAATTGTAAATAATTAAACTCAAAAGCCGCTAAAATAGCGGCTTTTTTATGTTTGTTAAACTTTAAAAGTTAGTAATAAATCGTTCACCCTACGTGAACCTTCAACAAGTTCAGCTGCTCCTTTTGCAACATTAAAGCTTAAGCTTAAGTTGTTATCTCCAAAGTCTTTAATTTGCGAAACATTATTACTAATATCATTACTAACCATTTGTTGCTCTTCTGCAGCAGATGATATTTGTATTGCTAAATGAGATATTTCACTGATTTGGATAAAAATCCCCTCTAATTCAACTTGAGTTTTATCGGTTGTCAGCACACAATTATCGGCTTGTGCTTTAGTGCTTTGCATTACTTTAGACCAGCTAAATAAAGTATCTTGTATTTCTTTAATAGAACTGTGGATTTGTGTTGTAGCATTTTGAGTACGTGACGAAAGGGTCCTTACCTCGTCGGCTACTACAGCAAAGCCTCGCCCATGCTCTCCCGCTCTAGCTGCTTCAATCGCTGCATTAAGGGCAAGTAAGTTAGTTTGATCGGCAATTCCCTCTATTTCACTCATTACTTTACCAATCTTATCTGCTTCAGAGGCTAAGCTGGTGGCTGTGGTTGCAGCCTTTTCTACTTGAAAAGCTAAATCAGATACCATTTTACTATTATCGGCAATATGGTCTTTTATTTCAGAGCAGCTTTGGTGGGTGTTATTCACTTTATCAGCTGTTTGAGCGGTATTTACTGATATTTCACCAATGGTAGAACTCATTTGAGTCATCGCTGATGCAATTTGTTCTAAACGCTCACCTTGCGAAGAAATGCCTTTTTCAGTAAGTGTTGATTGTTTATCTAGATCAGTCGCGATGCCATTAAAGCTTAATGTAGAGTCTTTCATACGGCCAAGAACCGTGCGCAATTTTGCGCTTAGCATTTGCTCTCTATAATCACTTACGCTATGCGGTGTGTGGCCGCTGTAAATATAGCGAGAGATTGAATCGGCTTTTGCTTTTTGTTCGCGTAATATTTTAGGAGTAACAATCAGTTCATCATAATTTAGCGCAATAACCAAAACGCAAATAAGTAGGCTAATTACAGCTATAGAGATTGATCCCGTAACAGCAATAAAAATCAGCCAAAGTAATAGGCATATAAAAGTAATGCCTTGTCTTATTGTGGTGTGTTCTCGCAGATAAAATGATGACTTATTGGTATTTATTTTGTTGTAAAGAGCGTGTGCACGTTGCTTAAGTTGAGAGCTTGCTTTAGTTCTTACTGATTGATAACCAACAAGTCGGCTATGCTCAAAAATAGGGGTTACAAAGGCATCTACCCAATAATAACGGCCATCTTTACAGCGGTTTTTAACCATGCCGCGCCACGAGTGCTCTTGTTTTAATGTTGCCCACATTTCTTTAAAGGCCGCTTTTGGCATATCAGGGTGACGAACAATATTATGATGCTGACCGATAAGCTCTTGTGCGCTATAACCTGCTACAGAGCAAAACTCTTGATTGACGTATGTTATTACACCCTTGAGGTCGGTAGTAGAAACAAGCTCTTGTGACTCATCAAAGTATACTTCTTCATTTTTTAAGCTTTTATCATTGTGCATTATGTTTATTATCATCCTTTATTGTTGCTGTCATTATATTGGTTACACACTACAAAGCAAAAAATAGCGTCTTTCCTTTTATGCTCATAAGGCAAATAATTGTTTTTATTGATCTAGATCAAATTTAAATATCGAGTAGCTAAATTGAACTCATTTTAAATAAGTTCCGGTCTATTATTTTAGGCTTATATTTTGCGTATTTAATTTATACTTAAATACGCATTTAAAGCATTTGTATAATGCCCAGAGCAATGGCAATATTACGACTTAATATAATGATGTTGGTCATATTGAGCGCATGTATAGAGTGGGTAAATAATTATTAACTTAGAAAAATTATATTGTTCTAGCAATTTATACCAGTTGCATTAAATAAGTGATCAATTATAGCGCTAAGAAAATAGCACAATAACAAGGCGAAAATTATGACATATAGTTGTTCTATATGAATAATTTTTAACGCAGTGAGTGCGCTATTTAATGCGATAGAATGATCATATTTTCAATAAAATTGGTATTAATCTTGAGTCTAAGTAATTAGTCCCCATAACCTTATGATTAAGCCACGTGGCCCGAGGAAAGATTTTTTGACAACACATGATTTAGCAAACGCACTTGAAGCGTTATCAGTAAATGAGCACCAACATGCAGTTAAAGGCATTAAACGTGGCATAGAGCGAGAGTCGCTAAGAATACAAGATAATGGTGCAATATCACCTCAAGGTCACCCAAAAGGTGTGGGCAGTGCGTTAACTAATGGCCATATCACAACTGATTTTTCTGAGTCTTTACTTGAATTTATTACTCCAGTTAGTGAATCGTCAACACAAACGCTTAAGCAATTAAAAGACCTTCAAAAGTTCACTCTAGAAAAAATGGGCGATGAACTACTTTGGCCCATTAGCATGCCGTGTTTTATTGAGCACCAAGACGATATAGTGCTAGCTCAGTTTGGTAGTTCAAATACTGGTCAAATGAAAACACTATACCGTGAAGGATTAAAAAATCGCTACGGTAGTATGATGCAAGCAATTGCAGGTGTTCACTTTAATATTTCATTCCCAGATACGCTTTGGCAGTCACTTCATTCGTTACAACAAAGCAATGCAAGCCTTCAAGATTTTATTTCAGAAGGCTACTTATCGCTTATTCGTAACTTTAAACGCGAACTATGGCTAATAAGTTACATGTTTGGCGCATCGCCAGCATTGTGTAACTCATTTTTGCAAGGTCGAAAAACTGACTTACCATTTAAAAAACTAGGTAAAGGCACGCTTTACTTAGAAGTTGGTACAGCACTGCGTTTAGGTAATTTAGGTTATACAAATAGCGCTCAGTCGTCACTACGCGTAATGTATAACTCGTTAGATGAATATGTAGCGGGCCTTAAAAAAGCAATCAACACACCATCAGAAATTTATGGTGATCTTGATGACTATAAGAGTAAAAACCCTAAGCAGTTAAATAAAAATATTCTGCAGATTGAAAACGAATTTTACTCGCCAATTCGTCCTAAGCGCAATGCGAAAAGTGGCGAAACGCCAACGGATGCATTGCTTCGAGCAGGCATTGAATACGTAGAAATTCGCGCATTAGACGTTAACCCGTTTAGCGAAGTTGGTATTGATATTGAGCAAATTCACTTTTTAGATGTGTTTTTAACGTATTGTTTATTAAAAGATTCAGCTCCAATGGATTGGAAAGAACAAGCACGTAGTACTGAAAATCTCGACACAGTAGTAAACCAAGGTCGAGAAGAAGGGCTAATGCTTAACTTTAATAACACACAGCGTAGCCTTCAGTCGTGGGGCGATGAAATATTTACCCAGCTTACAGATGTCGCTAAATGGATGGATAATGCTTATGGTGTTAACTATTACTCAGATACTATAAAGCGCATGGCAACGTGGATACATAATCCAGAGCTTACTTACTCTGGACGTTACGTGTCACAATTAAAAGAGTCTGGTTTAGACAACGGCCACTTTGCACTAGCATTGGCTAGTAAATATAAGCAAAGCCACGCAGATACTGACTACAGCGAGTTTTTAAAGCCTTGGCTGGAACAACAAGTTGTAGAGTCTAACGAAGCACAAGCTGCAATTGAGCAAGCAGATACCCAGTCATTTACCGCGTTTTTAGATGCGTATTTTGACGGTAAATAACCTTGGTATTTAGCAACATTTAAGCAAAAAAAAACGCAGCCTAAGTTGGCTGCGTAAATATATTCAGGGATGAATTAATGCTGTACTGCTGCATTCATTGAGTCAGACCCACACTTTATAAAAAAGTTCTGTGAGATCTTAGAAAAATGAAAAAAAATGCAATTATCCTATCTCTCGCCATTACTTTAGCCGGTTGTGCTACAGCACCTCCAAAGCAACCTAACGATTTATGTAAAATTTTTGAAGAAAAGCCAGATTGGTATTTCGACGCAAAAGATGCACAAGAAAAATGGGGTTCTCCCAAGCATGTACTCATGAGTATGATGTACCAAGAAAGCTCATTTAAGCATGATGCCGCTCCGCCTATGGAGTACTTCTTATGGATAATTCCTACCGGTCGCGCAAGTGATGCCTATGGTTACTCGCAAGCTAAAACACCTACATGGTCTGATTATATTCGTGAAACAGGCAACAACGGTGCTGATAGAGATGACTTTGACGATGCAATCGACTTTATGGCGTGGTTTGTTTATAAAACGCATAAAGTAAATAAAATATCTAAATGGGATGCTTACGCACAATACCTTAATTATCATGAAGGTTGGGGTGGGTATAAGCGTGGCACGTACAAAAAGAAAAAGTGGCTAATGGGTGTTGCGAACAAAGTTAAGCACAGAGCGAGCCGTTATGGTGCGCAATTAAAACACTGCGAAGAAGAGCTTGATAAAGGTTGGTTTGAACGTCTTATATTTGGCTAGATAATTATTAATGGATATAAAAAAGGAGCCAATTGGCTCCTTTTTTATTTAGCGAGAACGCTTATTCGGCAGTATCTTCACTTGTTTTATCATATTTTCTTTTACTTCGAGTACTTCAATAGGATATCCCGCGATACGCAGACTAATATTTGCATCAGGAATATTCTCCAAGTATTCAACAATTAAACCACTCAGAGTTTTAGGTCCATCGAGCGGGAAATCCCAACCCATTTCTTTATTTAAATCGCGTACGTTAGCGCCGCCATCCACAATACATGAGCCATCAGTTTGTGTTTCTACTTCTTCGCTCGGCGTACGAGTTTGCGTAGTTGTGAAATCGCCAACAACTTCTTCTAAAATATCTTCTAGGGTCACTAGGCCTTGGATGTCGCCATACTCATCTACCACTAAGCCTATGCGTTCTTTAGATTGCTGAAACTTTAATAGCTGAGTATTTAGTGATGTTCCTTCAGGGATAAAGTAAATTTCACGTACAGCTCGTAGCAAAGATGGTTTATCAAATTGCTCTTTTGTAAGTAGACGAAGCGCATCACGTGAGTGAATAAAACCTACTGCATCATCTATATTATCGCGATACAACAACACACGAGTATGTTGTGCATGAGTAAGCTGGCGACTAATTAGTTTCCAATCGTCATTAATATCAATGGCCACAATTTCGTTTCGTGGGATCATAATATCTTCAACGGTTACTTGTTCTAAATCTAAAATTGAAGTCAGCATACTTTGATGACGAGCAGGAATAAGTGCGCCTGACTCATTGAGTACTGTTTTTAATTCTTCTTTACTCATGCTGTGTTCGTCGATTTGTGCGGCACTAATACCAAATAATCGCAATATTCCGTTGGTCATCCAGTTAATAACAACCACAAAAGGGAACATTATTTTAAGTAGCCCTTTTAAAATAATAGAGCTTGGAAAGGCAACTTTTTCAGGATAAAGAGCAGCAAGGGTTTTAGGGGTTACTTCTGCAAATATAAGCACAACTAAAGTTAACACACCTGTAGCTATTGCAATACCGAGGTCACCATAAAGACGAATACCTATAATGGTTGCAACTTGGGCTGCTGCAATATTAACAAGGTTATTACCGATTAAGATTAAACCGATGAGCCTATCTGGACGGCTAAGTAATTTACTGACTCGTTTAGCTGCACGATGATCCTCTTTAGCGAGGTGTCGCAGGCGTATACGATTGATTGACATAATTCCGGTTTCTGAACCAGAAAAATAAGCAGAAAAAAGCACCAAAAAACCTAAAATGATAAATAGGGTACTTGTCGATATGTCGTCCAACGATGGATCCTTTTCTTATAAATCAATGCGTATTAAGCTAGAGTGAGCAAGCAGAGTCAAGTTAAAACTTATTTAGTATCACTTCTTGTATGAAACGGCTGCCAAAATAAGCGAGTGTGAGGACAAATGCAGCGACCATGATTGTAATAACCACCGGTTTACCGCGCCAACCCTTTTTCATATGCCCGATAGCTACAACGGCAAAAATAGCCCACGCAACTAACGATAATATTGTTTTATGAATGAACTCTTTAGCGAACATTCCATCAAGAAATACAAACCCTGAAAGTAATGCAAATGTGAGTAATATAGTGCCTAAATTAAGAAGTTGGTAAAGCTGGCGCTCCACAACCATTAAAGGCGGAAGATGGCTATGCACAATTGCTAAATCTTTACGTTTTAAACGTTTATCAATAAAGTAAAACTGTACACCATATAAAGTAGCGATAATTAAAATACAGTAGGCTAACAAAGATAAAGAGATGTGCGTTACTAAACCCACCTCAATATTAATACTTTGCAATAAAATATGATGAGGTATAAATAAACTGGCAATGGTTAGTAAGGCACCAAAACCATAAACAACGGGCAACAATAAAGTTGCAGGGAATTTTAGCGAGACAGCCGTCACCGAGACCACAATCACCCAGCACGTCAAAAGAGCGACGTTTACGATACTTAAATCTTGACCGTCGGCTCTAAAAACAGAGTTAACTAACAGCAGCATGTGCGCCACTATAGCAACCGTGCTTAAAATAACGGTTACTTTTTGGCTTGGGCCTTGTTGATGAAACAGGCGTGAAAGCACGTGAGACGTTGCTAACACATAAAATAAACTGGCAATAATAGTTAAACTAATAATCAGCATTGTGCTTGGGCCACTTAATTTGAGACAAAATAATCCTTGTTGTTATATAGCCATTGTATTTTATAGCAAAGCAAATGCATAGACCTTAAAAAAAGAAACTCATCAAGGTGCACTTGAACACTATATTGTAAGACGCCATATACGGTATACTACTTTTAATTGAAACTTAATAAGTCAATCTAGGTTAATTGAAAAATCAAATTAATCGTAAAATTTAAATGGATTGATATAAACGTCTTATCGGAACCGTTACATGTTTGAGAACCTCCAAGAACGATTAGGTAAAACCTTAAAAAATATCAGTGGCCGTGGCCGTCTGACGGAAGACAACATAAAAGACACACTTCGCGAAGTGCGTATGGCATTTTTAGAAGCTGATGTGGCATTACCTGTTGTTCGCGACTTTGTGAAACAAGTTAAAGAACGTGCAGTTGGGGTTGAAGTTACAAAAAGCTTAAGCCCAGGCCAAGTATTTATAAAAATAGTGCGTGAAGAACTAGAAAAAGCAATGGGCGAGGCTAATGAAGAGCTAAGTCTAAATGCGCAACCGCCAGCCGTTGTAATGGTAGCGGGTCTACAAGGTGCGGGTAAAACCACCAGTGTAGCTAAGCTTGCTAAGTTTTTAAAAGAGCGAAAAAAGAAATCAGTACTTGTAGTAAGTGCCGATGTTTATCGCCCTGCGGCGATTAAACAGCTAGAAACGCTTGCAGCAGAAGTTGATGTTGATTTCTTCCCAAGTGATATTTCGCAAAAGCCAGTTGATATTGCAACCGCTGCAATTTCTCATGCTAAAAAGAAATTTATAGATGTAGTACTTGTTGATACTGCAGGTCGTCTACATGTTGATAGCAACATGATGGATGAAATTAAAGATCTTCATAAAGCAATCAATCCAATTGAAACCTTGTTCGTTGTTGATGCAATGACAGGTCAAGATGCGGCGAATACAGCTAAAGCATTCGACGAAGCATTACCACTTACCGGTGTTATATTAACAAAAACCGATGGTGATGCTCGTGGTGGTGCTGCTTTATCTATTCGGCACATCACTGGCAAGCCTATTAAGTTTATGGGTGTGGGTGAGCGCACTGACGCACTTGAACCTTTCCACCCAGACCGTATAGCGTCGCGTATTTTAGGCATGGGTGACGTACTTTCATTAATCGAAGAAGTCGAGATGAAAGTAGATAAAGAGCAAGCTGCTAGAGTTGCTGAAAAAGTATTTAAAGGCGCAGGTTTTACTCTTGATGATTTTGCTGACCAATTAAAGCAAATGAAAAGCATGGGTGGCATGATGTCAATGCTTGATAAGCTCCCTGGTATGTCTAACTTACCAGATGCTGTTAAAGGTCAAATGGGTGATAAAACATTTATCCAAATGGAAGCTATTATTAGCTCTATGACTAAAAAAGAGCGTGCACGCCCAGAAATCATTAAAGGTTCGCGTAAAAAACGCATAGCAGCTGGCTCTGGTACACAAGTACAAGAGATTAATAAGTTGCTTAAGCAGTTTACGCAAATGCAAAAAATGATGAAAAAAATGAAAGGTAAAGGCGGCATGACTAAAATGATGCGCGGTATGAAAGGCATGTTACCACCTGGAATGATGGGCGGCGGCGGTCCTAAATTTTAAAAAGTACCATTAAGTTACTTTTTAAAATAATAGCGAATCATATTTAAAGGAGCAAATAGCTCCTTTTTTGTTGAATAAATTATGCATGTAATACACCTTTAACTCTTATTTGTCGTTGAGATCACGGTTTAACCTACTAAACTGCCTTTTTGGTTCACTTCTTACTTGCGTTATTGCCAAAAACTCGTACAATTCCCCAGCTCCCCATTCTGGGGAGTAAATCTTATTAATGAAAACAGTCAATCTTTATAGAGGACGGTATGGTAACTATTCGTTTGCAACGTGGTGGCGCTAAAAAACGCCCTTTCTATCAAATTGTGGTTGCGGATAGCCGTTTCTCGCGTGACGGTCGCTTCATCGAGAAAGTAGGCTTTTTTAACCCAATTGCTTCAGGTCAAGAAGAAAAAATTCGTTTAGATTTACCACGTGTTGAACACTGGGTAGGTCAGGGCGCATCTCTTTCAGATCGCGTAGCTAAGTTAGTAAAAGACGCTCGTAAAGCGGCTTAATAGGCGTAAGTGTAACCATGAGTCAAGAGAACACCTCATCAATAATTGTCGTAGGAAAGCTCGGTGCCCCATATGGTATAAAGGGCTGGCTTAAGGTACATTCATTTACTGATGATCCCGTAGGGATCTTCGATTTCAGCCCGTGGTTGATAGGGCAGCAAGGTAAATGGCAGTCCTTAGAAGTGGTCGACTGGCGTCGCCACAACAAAGGCTTTATCGCTAAATTTGCGCAGGTAAACGACCGAGACGAAGCAATGGCTTATACCCATGCTGAAATCTCAATGGATGCAGCGCATTTACCAGAACTCCCGCAAGGTGAGTTCTATTGGCGAGATCTCATTGGCATGTCTGTTGTAACCGATAAAGGTTATAGCTTAGGCATTGTTGATGACCTGATGGAGACAGGGTCAAATGACGTACTGGTTGTTAAAGCAAACAGTAAAGACGCATTTGGTCAAGCTGAGCGTTTGATTCCTTTTTTAACTGATTCAGTTATTAAAGAAGTTAAATACGACGCAAGAGAAATTACCGTAGACTGGGATCCTGGTTTTTAATGACGCAAACTAGTTCATTATGGGTAGGGGTGATAAGCCTTTTTCCAGACATGTTTGACGCTATTACAGACCAAGGTGTTACCGGTCGCGCAGTAAAAAATGGCTTAATTGATTTTAACTGCTGGAATCCGCGAGACTACGCTTTAGATAAGCATAGAACCGTAGATGACCGTCCTTACGGGGGCGGACCTGGTATGTTAATGATGGTTGAGCCATTAAAAAAAGCGATTGCCGAAGCTAAAAAAGCAGCTGGTGATGGTGCTAAAGTAATTTATATGTCCCCGCAAGGGCGCAAACTTGATCAGCAAGGTGCTAGCGAACTCGCTAACTCTAAAAAACTGATTTTGATTGCCGGTCGCTATGAAGGTATAGATGAAAGAATAATAGAATCATATGTTGACGAAGAATGGTCAATTGGTGATTTTATTTTGAGTGGTGGTGAACTACCTGCCATGACATTAATTGACGCAGTAGCGCGATTAGTGCCAGGTGTGTTAGGTCATAACCAGTCAGCGGAACAAGATTCATTTTCGGATGGCTTGTTAGATTGTCCACACTATACACGACCAGAAACATTGGACGACAAACAGGTTCCTGCTGTATTACTCAGTGGTAACCACCAAGAGATAGCAAAATGGCGGCTTATGCAGTCATTAGGCAGAACTTGGTTACGACGTCCTGACTTGTTGCATAACCTAGCTCTGACTGAGGAGCAAGCGGTATTACTCGCGAAATTTCAGCAAGAGTACCAAAAAGCTTGTGGCTAGAAGACAGTTACACCTAGGAAAGTGAGAAACATAATGGCAAAAGTAAACCAAAATATTATTAAAGCGCTTGAAGATGAGCAGCTTAAAACAGACGTACCTGCATTTGGCCCTGGTGATACAGTGGTTGTACAGGTAAAAGTAAAAGAAGGTGCTAAAGAGCGTCTACAGGCCTTTGAAGGTGTTGTAATCGCTAAGCGTAATCGTGGTCTTCACTCAGCATTCACAGTTCGTAAAATCTCGAACGGTGAAGGCGTTGAGCGTGTATTCCAAACGCACAGCCCTCTTATTGATAGCGTAACAGTTAAGCGTCGCGGTGCAGTTCGCCGTGCTAAGCTTTACTATCTACGTGAGCGTTCTGGTAAATCTGCACGTATTAGAGAAAAACTTAACTAATACGCGCTGTTTATCAACGCAAAAAAACGGGTTGCATCCTTCGGGTTGCAACCCGTTTTGGTTTTAGAATATTATTTTCTCAATTCTCAATTCTCAATTCTCAATTCTCAATTCTCAATTTCTCATTAGTAAAATTTCCGCTTTAGCCTTTTCTCAGTTAGCTGATCCTGTTAGTATTTATCGTATTGATTAGTTTACTTTTATGTAAATTTATATTTACGTTATTTGGTTTTTTAAGGTGGGACGAACGTGGCTGACATAAGTGATTTAGCACAGCTAAGAGAAGGTATAGATGAATGCGATGCACAACTTGTTGCCTTACTCGCTAAACGTAATGGTATTACGCAAAAAATTGGTGAGATAAAACAACAAACAGGCGCACCTTTACATGCACCTTCCCGTGAAGCAGAGCTATTAGCGGCAAGACGACAAGAAGCAATAAATCAAAATGTAAGCCCAGATCTCGTTGAAGATATACTAAGACGCATGATGCGAGAAGCCTATCAAAACCAACAAGCAAAACTTGCATGCGCAGCGCCAGAGCTTTCGCCAATTGTTATTGTGGGTGGTCAAGGTGCCATGGGCCAGTTATTTGCACAGCAGTTTATTCGCTCAGGTTACGAAGTTAAAATTTTAGATAAAGATCAGCAAAACGATGCGAAAAGTATTTTAAAAGGTGCCAAGCTGGTAATGATTAGCGTACCTATTAATGCATTAGACGCTGTCGTTGCTAAGTTACCTAAACTAGATGAAGACTGTTTACTAGTTGATATTACATCGGTAAAGCAATCGCCTATTAAAGCACTAAAAGCTGCGCACAGTGGCCCTGTGGTTGGTTTACATCCTATGTTTGGGCCTGATATATCACACTGGGTAAAACAAACAGTCGTTGTATGTGAAGGACGAGAGCACCAAGCGGCAAAAGGTTTGTTACAGCAGTTACAAGTATGGGGTTGTCAGCTTGTTGAGCTTGATGCTAAAAAGCATGATGAAGCAATGCAAATTATTCAGGTAATGCGCCATTTAACGACATTTGTGTACGGACAATTTTTAGCAAAACAAAGTCATACACTAGAAGAATTACGTAGCTGCTCGTCACCTATATATCAATTAGAACTGATGATGGTAGGGCGTTTATTTGCGCAGTCGCCTGAGCTTTACTCAGATATTATGCTAGCACAATTCGATGATGTCGAAACCTTACTTGCACAGTACCAAGATACCTTCGCAAGTACATTAGCAAAATTAAAAGCGGGAGATAAAGCCGCGCTTATTGATTCTTTTGCGCAGGCTAAAGTTTACTTTTCTGACTCGACAGAACACTTTTTAACGCAAAGCAGAAGCTTATTAAATAAAGCGAATGATTCAAAAGTTTTAGATTAATATTTGTTATACCGTTTGCTTAAGTATGGGGATTTAATTCGTTAAATTGCTAAAATATTTATGCAGACTGGTACTAGTTAACGAAAAAGGGCCGATATCGGCCCTTTTTGATTTGTAAAATTGCTTATTAAGTATTAACGCTTACTGCTTGTAGTGACTCGCTTTGGTAGCATCCTAAAATACGTACATATTGGGTGTGCTCTTTAAGTTCTTCTAGCGCTTCTTTTACTTGGCTTTCAGCTAAGTTTGCTTCTAGGTCAACATAAAAAACTTCTTCCCACGGATTGCCCGGAGTAGGGCGAGATTCAAGTTTTACTAAATTAATCTTATGCTGCTTAAAAATCATTAACGCATCGGCTAGTGAGCCCGCTTGTTGTTTTGTCGACATGATCAAACTCGTTTTAGTTGGAATTTGGTTAGACACTTGTAGAGGCTTACGTGCAACAACAATAAAGCGACTATGGTTTTCGCTTTGATTAGCTAGGTTTGATTTAATAACCTCAAGCCCGACATTTTTCCCCGCTTGTGCAGAGCCAATTGCAGCACTGTATGGTGTGTTCAGAGCTGATTGTAGCGCGCTTGATGTTGAGTCACATGTTTCGTGTTGTAAATCACCTAAGCCCTGTAAAAAACGGCTGCACTGCGCAAATGGTTGTGGGTGTGCAAATATTTTTGTTAGTTGACTAAGTTCAGTATCAGGGTTGGCGAGTAAGCAATGCTCTACACTGTGAGTTACTTCTCCAACAATAGACACTTGCGCGTGCTGTAATAAGTCAAACACCTCGTTAATACTGCCAGAGCTTGTGTTTTCAATGGGTAATAAACCAAAATCAGCTTGGCCGTTTTCTACTTTACCTGTTATTTCGTCAAACGATGTACAGCCAATTTCAACTAATTTACCCGGGCGGCGGCTAAAATATTTATGGCATGCTAGTTGGCTATAAGAACCCTGACCACCTAAGTAAGTTACACGGTGTGTTTCACTAAGGGCATCTGGATTCAGGTTTTTTTGTAGCATTGCTTGTTGGTGTAAAACAGAGTCTTCCAAAATAGTTTGAAAAACATTATTCACGTAGTAAGCATCTAAACCTAGTGATTTACCATAACCAATCAGTTTCTCTAAAAGTGCGAGTTCACGTGCTTCATCGCGAATTGGCTTGTTGTTAGCAATTTTATACTCAACCACACCGTGGCTAATACGACGACGTTTAGCTAATAACACGAGTAAATCGGAGTCTATTTCATTTATATCGTGTCTTAGTGCATTTAATACATCATTTGTCATTTTGGTATCCTCATTCCAAAAGTAGGCTGTTATTACACAGCAAAAACAAAAAAGCCTCCCGGTTGGGAGGCTTTACTATTCGATTGATTTTATCTCACAAACAGGGAAGCCTCTTCTATATAAAGAAGCTAAAAAACGAAAAAAAAGTGCGAGAGATAAATATGTTCATGCAGTTAATGTATGGAGAGTTGCTACCAATGTCAATAAAGATCTAAATAAGCTTAGAGTACTATTTATTTCCCTATATTAGTTTTTATAGAAAGTTTACAAATAATTTATAAATATGAATGCGGATCTGGTATATTTCGTTAACTGGTTCAAATAATAACAATTATTAATAATTAAGGTTGACCCGTGGTTTACAGACGCCCTCCATCGCGTTTTGGATTGAATTCTTTAAGTGTAAAACTATCGCTACTCATATCCGCTATTTGCTTAATAGCTGGGGTATGTGCGGCTGCCTTAATGCTTAAATCTGAAGAGAAACAACTCGTTTTTGAAGAACACGAAGTTTTAAAAAGCTCGACAGATTTATTAGTGAAGCAATTTAATGAGCGCATTAAAACAAAAGTAAATATTGCTCAGCAAGCTAATAACGTAGTAACACAACAAATTTTTCAACCCAATTCACCAATTAATTTAAGCAATAAATCACAGCTACAATTTAATAGTGACGGTACGATTCGAAGTGCCTCTGCTGATGGTTTATCAGCAGCATTTTTACCACAGCAAAATTACTCTCCTTTTTATAAACGCCTATTTAATGATTCTGAGATGCTGTGGCGCATAATTTCTCCTACACTGGTACACGACTTTTTTAACTTTTATTTAATAACAGATGATGATTTTATTCGTGTTTCTCCCCCTAATTGGGCATTAAACGCACCTGCCGACTTTAGAGCAACGAATGGCTCAACTTATAAATCGATTAAAAGCACGCTTGAAACAGTAAGAGAGCCTGCATGGTCAAAAGTCTATTACGATACAGTATGGCGCAAATGGGTTATTAGCTTACTAGTGCCAGTTTATGTCGATAATGAGTTTTTAGGTGTGACAGGGAGCGATATTTCCCTCAACAAACTTATTTCATTTTTACCTGTTGGTGATAAAGAAAAACACCTACTTGTGTTTGATAGTAAAGGGCAATTGTTAGCACACCCAGATTTAAATCCGACCTTACTAGCCGACTATGGTAGTGATAATAAAGCACTCGCTACTAACGAATTTGTAAACCCAGCGCTGCAGTCGATTATTGATGATGTAATTGCGGTGAAATTACCTGAATACGCAAATTCGTTTGAAAAAAATGACGAAGCTCATATTATCAATATTCGTAAGATTGATGACTTAGATTGGTACATAGGGGTATATAAAAAGCGTTCATCGACGTTATCTGCATTACAAGATTTAAAACTGAAGTTTTTTGGTCTCTTTATTTTATACGCAATATTAGTTGCCTTATTGCTGCATCAAGCGCTTTATCAACTAGTCCTTCGCCGTTTACATACTTTGGTTTATGCAGTTACAAGTTTTGGCAAAGGTCAATTAACTACAGAATTTCCACCAGAAAACAAAGATGAAATTGGCACGCTTAATGGCTCATTTAGAGACATGACGGTAGAAATTCGCAAACTTATCGATGGCTTAAACCAGAGAATTACAGAAAAAGAAATTGCTGAAAAAGCAGCTAACCGTTTATCTAAAGCGGTAGCATTCTCGGGCACTGGCGTTGTGATCACCGATGAGAATTTTGTAATTGAATACGTAAATCCAAAAATGCTCGAAATGACAGGCTACCCAGAAAGTCATTTTAATAGAGCACCATTACTTAATATTATTGCCTCAGAAATGTCTATTTTAGTTGAAGATATAGACATAGATTTACGTAGCCGTAATTACTGGCGCGGTGATACATTAATTCAAGGCTTGAATAAAGAGCCAATTTGGGTGTCTTTAAGTGTTTCGCCAATTCGTGAAGAGGGCGGTGAAATAACCAGCTATGTAGCATCTGCACAAGATATTTCGTTTGTAAAAGAAAGCCAGCGTAAAATGGAGCAGCTTGCTTACTTTGACACCCTTACGGGCCTTGCCAACAGAACGTTTTTTAGAATGCAATTGCGTAAATCAATGGCATTAGCAGAACGCGGGCATTATGCATTTGCTTTGTTTTACTTTGATTTAGACGAATTTAAACGTATTAACGATACATTAGGTCACGATGCCGGCGATCAATTATTAATTGAAGTGGCAAACAGACTTAAAAAACGTTTACGAGCCGAGGACACCATAGCGCGCTTAGGTGGTGATGAATTTGCAGTATTACTCAGTGGTATAGAAAGTCAAGCTCACGCGACTGATGTTGCCAATACAATTCAAAAAACACTGAATGTGCCTATAAAACTAGGTAGTAATGAAGTTATTGTGAGCGCGAGTATTGGTATTACAATGGCTCCGTACGATAGCCTAGAAGAGGATCAGTTATTAAAACATGCTGACTTAGCAATGTATGAAGCAAAAGCAAAAGGGCGTAATACATTCCATTTTTATAGCCAAGAATTGAACGCAGCCGCTAATGAGCGTTTATTTATTGAAAATGAGCTACGTATAGGACTAAAAGAAAAACAGTTTGTAGTTTACTACCAACCTCAAGTTGATAGTCGTACTCATCAGGTCATTGGCTATGAAGCGTTATTAAGATGGTTCCACCCAACTGAAGGCGCAATCCCTCCAGATAAATTTATTCCTATTGCAGAAGCGACAGGCCTTATAGTTGAATTAGGCGAATGGGTGCTTCAAGAGTCTTGTGATTTTGCCGTAAGATTAACAAAGCAAGGCTTAGAAAATAATATATCGATAAACTTATCGGCTCGCCAGTTCAAAGACTCAAGCTTAGTCTCAACGCTGAGTAAAATGATAATTAGGACGGGTGTTTCGGCTAAGCGCCTTCACTTAGAGCTTACCGAAAGTATGCTAATGGGAAATGTAGAAGCTGCAATTACACAACTCCACGAGCTTAAAGCCTTAGGTATATCTATTTCTATTGATGATTTTGGTACTGGCTATTCGTCACTCAGTTACTTAAAACGATTCCCGGTTGATATATTGAAAATTGACCGTTCATTTGTAAAAGATATCCCTGAGGATACAAATGATATGGAAATCACAGCCGCTATTATTGCCATGGCGCAAAAGTTAAAGCTAGACGTGGTCGCAGAAGGGGTTGAGACAATAGAGCAGATGCAGTTTTTACAAAATAATAATTGCTTCATTGTACAAGGCTATTATTTTAGTAAACCAATTGCTGAGCACGAACTACCAAAATTGTATGAAAGGTTAAATGAACTCTCAAATAGCGAAGTAAGTAGCTAATAAAATTGCGGGTTAACCACCCGCAATTTTAACTTTAAATTTTAACGCTTCTAAAATGGCTTTTAGTTTATCGCGGTCATCACCTTGCACTTCAATAATGCCTTCTTTTACTGCGCCGCCTTGGCCCATTTTGCTTTTTATAGTTTTAGCTAACTTTTTTAAATCATGATCTTTTGGATCAATGCCTACAACTAACATTACGCCTTTGCCTTTACGTCCTTTTGTTTGACGCTCAATGCGAATAAAACCATCTTTAAACAGCTTAGCTTCTAACTCTTTTTCTGGTTTTGGCTGGTCAATGCGACCCGTACTTGTTGAATATACTAAGTGACTATCACTCATACCTTACCTTTATGGATAAAAATTAATTAAATATTGGCGTAAATGATAGCAAATTTGAAGTTGTGTGTTTTTCTTTTTGCTAAATACTTTTAACAGGTTATATTTAGTTCAAAGGAAATATTATTGGAGTTTAATATGAGTTTAACTAAGAATGAATCAGTCGATGGCACTACATTAACAATACAAATCAAAGGTAAATTTGACTTTAATTTAGTGCAATCTTTTCGCCAAGCTTATGCTCAAATGAGCGAAAAAACAGTAAAGGTTATTATCGATTTAAGAGAGACTGACTACATGGATAGCTCAGCACTTGGCATGTTACTTAACATGAAAAAAACAATTGATAGCCAAGTGAAAACTATCGAAATAAGCAATTGCCAACCTCAGCTTAGAAAAATTCTACAAATTTCACGTTTTGATAAAAAGTTTGATATTAGCTAATGATACATGTGTTAATTGTGGATGATCAGGCGCTCAATCGCATTTTACTAAGTAAAATGCTTGAGCAAGAGGGCTATAAAATATCAGTGGCTTATAACGGGCTAGATGCGCTTAATGTACTTAAAAGAGAGCAAATAGACGTTGTTTTACTTGATGTTTTAATGCCTGTAATGGATGGTTTTGAAGCTGCTGAAAAAATAAAGCAGCAGTATAGTGAAGTTTACTTACCGATTATTTTTATAACCTCCTTAGAAGATCAAGCAAGTTTTGAGCGCTGCCTCGAAGTGGGTGGCGATGACTTTATTCATAAACCATTTGAAAAAGTTATTCTGCATGCAAAAATTAAAGCACATATTCGCACCAGAGAGCTGAGTAAAAAAGCAAACCAACAAAAGAAATTGCTTGAATATCATCACAACCAAATTGAACGTGAACACGAAATAATTGAGCACATTTTTAATAACTCATTAGAAAACCAAGGTAAGTTTAAAGAGTATTTAGATTTTAATTTATCACCTGCCTCTATGTTTAACGGCGATATGTTTTTAGTAGCGCAAAGCCCAATCGGTAATTTGTATTGCATGTTGGGAGATTTTACGGGCCATGGCCTTGCTGCAGCTATTGGTGCATTACCAACTTCTCGTGTGTTTTATACTATGGTACAAAAAGGCATGGCGGTTAACGATATTGCCTGTGAGCTAAATACACTATTGTACAACCTACTACCTGGGCATATGTTTTGTGCTGCAACCATTATAGAGCTTAGTGCATCAGGTAAAAGTGTTTCTGCATGGATGGGCGGCTTACCCGATGCATACCTAATAGATAAAGACGGTAATGTAAAACAAACATTAGAATCGCAGCATATGGCGCTGGGGATTTTAGATGAACAAGAATTTGAATATGAAGTTATTCATTTTGAAACAAATAGTAATACACGCCTAGTATTAGCAACCGACGGTATTATAGAAACGGCAAACAAAGAGGATATATTTTTTGGGGAAGAGCGTTTTTTACAAACCTTAAAAAGTAAATCGATGATTAGTAGTGAAGACATAGTTGCAAATGTTACTAAGTTTGCAGATGGTACTAAGCAGCAAGACGATTTAAGCATTGTTTTACTAAACTGCCTGCCTTTAATTCCCGTGGAACAAGAGCGAGAAGCATTTTCTACTTTGGCTTTTAATTTGTCTTTGAGCCTAAACTCAGAGCAAATAAAAAAAACAGACCCCGTTTACGACGTCGTTAATATTTTAAGCAGTGTTGAGGGGTTAAATACTCATCGTTCTAATATATTTTTACTGTTGTCTGAGGCTTATAACAATGCGCTTGATCATGGTGTATTAGGCCTTAACTCAGAAATTAAAAAACAAGAAGACGGCTTTTTTCGATACTACGAGTTGAGAGAGGCAGCCCTTGCTAAACTTACAGATGCCATGATTATTATTGATATGCGCTATTGCCCCGACACGCTCAGTTTATATTTTATTATTTGTGATTCAGGCAGAGGGTTTAGTAGTAAGCACGATGAGTTGGCAAAGGCTAATAACGAATTTGGCAGAGGGGTGTCTTTATTAGAAGAAATAGCCGAAAAAGTCACTTATAACGCCAGTGGTAACCAAGTTGAAATGTGCTACAAGTTGAGCTAGCTCTGTAAAAATATCCATGCTATTATTCTCGAAACTTTAGATGTATGGATGGCCAAATGATTTCTTCTTACTTAAAACAAGCACAACTTAGTGCTAATCCAGCTTTGATTTCAACAGAGCTTGAAAAGCTTGATCTACATTTAGCAAACACTGCTTTGCCTGATGTGTGTTGGGAGTATCAAATACCTGAGCTTGGCGAGGGCGGTGCATGTAGTTTATTTGGTTACTTACAAGATGAGCCATTCAAATTAACTGACTATATTAAAAATGATGAGCAAACACAGTTTAAGCTGGCTACTTTACAAAGTATTGTAAGCTACATTGAGCAGCAAACGGGCGTTGATTGGTATGGTATTTATCAATCAACTAATACCCCTGAAGGTAATCAACTATTAAAATTGGCTTATCATGGAGCGCCTAGTCGTCCGTTGTTTCCTTTAACGCAAGCATTTGCAGCTGGCAGTAACAACGTACAGGTTGCGCTATCTCACAAGGGCCGCATTATTAATAACGTTGAGGCGTATTTATCACAAGGTGGTGAATACTACACATGCGATCCTAAAGTTAAATCAGAAACCTGCCTACCTTTATTTAATGCACAAAATGAATGCGTTGGTATTGTAGATGCAGAAGCCTTTAAAAATGATTTTTTTGATGAAAAGACACTTGCCGTTTTAATTGCATGTTGTATTAAAATTCCTCACTTTCTAGTGTAAATAACGCTAGTCAATATGATGTGCTTTTATGTTAAGCTTAGCTTAACAGCTAACCCCTAAATAACGATAAGAGATAGCCAATGTTCTCAGTATTAAAACCATTACCAACAGATCCTATTCTTGGCCTTATGGCGGCCTATAAACAAGATACAAACCCTAATAAAATTGATTTAGGTGTAGGTGTCTACAAAGATGAGCAAGGCAATACACCGGTTCTTAAAGCGGTTAAAAAAGCTGAAGCGTTTCGTCTTGAAAACGAAATGAGCAAATCTTACATTGGTTTAGCGGGTAATTTAGATTACTGCCAAAAAATGGAGCAGTTACTATTAGGTGAGCATCAAGTATTACTAGCTAACCGCGTACGTACCGCGCAAGCTCCTGGTGGTACGGGTGCACTTCGTGTTGCAGCTGAATTTATTAAGCGTTGTAATACAGACGCGACTGTTTGGGTAACTAACCCAACATGGGCTAACCATATTAGCTTGTTTGAAGCTGCAGGCTTAACAGTAAAAGAATACCCATATTACGATTACGAAAATAAAGATTTATTATTTGATGAAATGATCAACACACTTAAACAAGTGCCTAAAGGTGATGTGGTTTTACTGCATGCATGTTGTCATAACCCAAGCGGTATGGATTTAAACGAAACACAGTGGAACACGGTTGCCGAACTGGCAAAAGAAGTTGGCTTTACACCACTTGTTGATATTGCATACCAAGGCTTTGGTGCCTCACTTGAAGAAGATGCACGTGGCTTACGTATTTTAGCCGATGCAGTAGAAGAGCTAATTATTTGTTCTTCATGTTCTAAAAACTTTGGCTTATACCGCGAGCGTATTGGTGCATGTTCACTAATTGCAAAAGACAGCGCAACAGCAGATATTTCAAACTCTGTAATGCTAAGCGTTGTACGTAGTATTTACTCAATGCCGCCAGCGCATGGTGCTGACATTGTTAATACTATTTTAAGCAGTACAGAGCTTACACAATTGTGGCACTCTGAGCTTGATGAAATGCGTAGCCGTATAAATGGCTTACGTAGCTTAATTAAAGAAAGCTTAGCAACTAAAGATATTGCTCAAGACTTCTCATTTATTGAACGCCAAAACGGTATGTTTTCTTTCTTAGGTATTAATAAAGAGCAAATTGCTCGCCTACAAAAAGAATACGGCATTTACATTGTTGGCTCTAGCCGCGTAAATGTTGCAGGTGTTAGTCATTCAAATATTGAATACTTTTCAAATGCTGTAGCTGACGTTTGTAAATAAACGCAGTTAATATAAAAAACCGCACATCATTACTAATGATGTGCGGTTTTTTATTATCTAAATTTAAACAAACAGCAGCAATCTTTAACCGATAGCAGGAATAAGCCCCGCCATTTGCATAAACTGCGCAGCAATAATAGTTATGCCACATATAGCTGCTATACCAAGCCCAACATTCCCACTTTTAACTTGGTAGCCTGTTTTATTTGATGTTGTACGCTGTTTATAAACCATTGCTACAGGTAAAAATATTGCCAGTACAACAAGTGCTATTGCTGCGTAACCTAAGGCCATAATAAAGCCTTGAGGATAAAATAATGCAAAGCCAAGTGGCGGAATGAACGTAATTAAGGCCGTTTTAATTCGGTCTGTTTTATTGTCACCCTTTTTAAATGCATCAGCAAAAAAATCAAATAACCCTAAACTCACCCCTAAAAATGATGTCGCAAGTGCTAAATCAGCAAATAATTTAACGGCCGTTGCCACACTTGGGTTATGCGCAATACTTGCCACGCTAGATACAAACCCATTAAGACCTTGGCTGTTGAGTAAATCAGCTTGGCTCATAATACCTTGGCTAAGTAGTTGCCAAAAAATATAAATGACTAAAGGTAGGGCGGCTCCAGCAATCATTACTTTGCGCAGTACTTTTATTTCAACACCAACATATTTAACAATAGAGGGGATAGATCCATGAAAGCCAAACGAAGTAAATATAACCGGTATAGCTGAAAGGATTAACCCTTGCTCCACAGGCATCTCTAATAAGTGCTTACCTTGCACATAAGGGGTAAGCATGTAAAACAAGCTAGCTAACACAATAATTTTTATTGTAAATAACACTCTATTTAGTTTATCTACCTTGCTAGTGCCTAGCGTTACTACACTTGCAATAATAACAGCAAGAATCACAGAGCCAAACTGTGGGGCTATATCTACATCAAAGCCTATATTTATACGCGCTTGGAGTTGTGCACCACCACCTGCAATATAAGCAGCGCATAAAGCGTAAAATAAAAAAACCATCGAAAAATTCGCAATATATTGTCCGCGTTTTCCAAGCCATAATTTAGCCAATGTATTTAATGTAGCATCGCGTGGTGCATATTGGTGTAGCTCTAACATGAGTAGTGCGGTGTAGGTCATTAGTAACCAGCTAGCAATTATTAATGCAAGTGCAGTACTAAACCCAAGCCCGGCAGATGCAATTGGCAATGCCAACATACCCGCACCAATAGTGGTGCCTGCAACAATTAACATGCTTCCAGTTGTTTTATTTTTAAGCACTTAATTACCTTAATTATTATTAATATTGATGCACCATATAACTAGTTGCTCAAATCTCAAATAGTTTTGTAATAAAAGAGCAGTATTAAAATGTAACTTACAATTTACAACTGTATTTATTAAGGACTTTAGTGTTTAAAAAGTACTAAAACACGGTAGTGAGCGTATAATTTATTCTTTGTTTTATTGATTCATATAAAGCGTAGGGATGGCACGTGCCAGTTAAAGTATCGTATTTTTTAATGGTTCTTATATGGTCTACTACACCACTGGGTATAGTGTGGAGTAGTGAAACTGTATCGCCAACACTTGCAGTGTTAATGCGAATGCTGGTGGGGCTATTGTTAGGCGGCTTAATTGTTGCTATTACAAATATTAGAGTGCCTTGGAGCAAAAATGCATGCTTACTTTATTTTTATTCGAGTATAGGTATTTTTGGCGGTATGTTGTTGAGCTATATGGCAGCTAAAACAGTCCCTTCTGGTATTATTTCGCTTATGTTTGGCCTTGCACCTATTTTGTCGGGGTTGCTTGCTCAGCAATTATTAAATGAACCTAAATTTAGCCCGATTAAATTAGTTGCGTTAGCGTGCGCCTTAATTGGCTTATATTTTGTTAGTTATAACCAAGTACAAAACTCGCAAACTCAAGGGCTCGGGTTGCTTTATGTGTTTATGGCTGTCTGCTTTTTTAGTTTAAGTGGTGTGATGATCAAGCGCGTACAGATTGCGATTCATCCTATGGCGACAACATTTGGTGCCTTAGTTTTTGTAACCCCACTCTTTTTTATTGCTTGGTGGTTATTAGATGGTGAGTTGCATATACAAAACTGGAGTGCAAAATCATTGTGGGCTATTGGTTATCTAGGAATATTTGGATCTTTAGTAGGGGCTTTGGCGTATTTTCATGTGCTGCAAAACCTAAATGCAAGCACGGTATCACTTACTACACTTATAACTCCTAGCTTTGCGTTAGCCTTGGGAGCTTGGCTAAATAATGAGTCATTAAGCCAAGAACTAATAATTGGTGCGGTTATTATTTTAATTAGTCTAGGTTTTTTCCAATTTGGTGATAAGTTTTTAAAGCGAAAGAAAGTAAACACAAATTAGCTTTACTACATTTTTTCAATTTGGTGATAAGTTTTTAAAGCGAAAGAAAGTAAGCGCAAATTAGCTTTACTACATTTTTTCAATTTGAATAATTAAACGACGGTTTTTGTCTCGGCTTAAAATGTTATCGTTATTATCAACAAAGCGTTTTTCGCCCAAACCGGTTGTTTGTACTTTTGCTTCATCAACACCCAAGCTCACCATATAATCCTTTATAGTTTTGGCGCGCTTGCGCGATAAATCTAAGTTATTCCAGCGTCCGCCATAACTATCTGTGTATGAGTCAATACTAATGGACTCTATGCTTGCATCATTTTTTAAATACTCAGCAATCTTATCAAGACGTTGTTGCGAGGATTTAGTTAATTTACTGCTGTTAGATTGATAGTTCATTATAGTAAACGAAATATCTTCAAAGCTGTAAGGGAGTAGCTCATCACGGCATTGTAAAAAAGCCCAGTAAGCTTGTTTAAAGTTTACGCTCGATATACCAACGGCAATTTTATCGGCACTGTTTTGCCAGTCTTGATAATAAAAAGTAGGGTAGTAGCCTTTTTCAAGCTCGGTAAGCATTTCCCATGCGGTTTTATTGCCTAGCTCGCCATCAAACTTTTTAAGTAATTTCATATTTGCAATATCGCGAGCGGGCAATCCTGCACGCCATGTAGGTGGCACTGCTTTTAAACCTGCAATTGCGTAGTTATCTGGGCGTACAACCATATCTAAATTAAATGTTAAGTTTTTATTTTTACTTGCTGAAGCTTTAAATATAGCTTCACCGTAATAAGGAACCTCATGATTTAACTGGCATTGTAAGCGCGTTGTTTTAACGACTTCCCAGTTGGAGTTGTCTTGGGTTGCTGTGTATTGGCGCATAGCAGCTTGCGAGTGAGCACTGCAAAGCACCGCACTTATACTAAGGCTAATAAATAACAACTTATACTTCATGGTGCTCTCCAGCTATCCGGGAATGCCAATAATTTGGCAAATTAACGACTGCAATGATTAGTTTGTTCTCTATATAACTAACTTATAAGTTAAAGCAAGTTATGTGCCTACAATTTTAAAGCAATAAATACTTAAATCCCCTAGCCTAGGGGGCATCAATTTTGACATAATAGTCAGCTTACACGTATAAACAAAGAAGACTATGGCAAATACTGAGCAAACACCTTTCGCAAAACGCTTTCGTGGATTTTTTCCTGTTGTTATTGATGTTGAAACTGCAGGTTTTAACAAAGAAACAGATGCCTTGTTAGAAATAGCAGCCTCTGTTTTAAAAATGGATGACGAAGGACTGCTCAGCATAGATCATACTGTTCATTTTCATGTTCAGCCATTCGAAGGCGCTAATATAGAACAAGCAGCCATCGACTTTAACGGTATAGACCCGTTTTCACCATTACGTGGCGCAGTACCTGAAGATGAAGTAATTAAAGAAATATGTAAAGTAGTACGCAAAGCGCAAAAGGCTGCTGGGTGCCAACGCTCAGTTATTGTGGCGCATAATGCCGCATTCGATCATGGCTTTTTAAATGCAGCAATAGAGCGTAATAACATTAAGCGTACGCCATTTCACCCGTTCGTAAGCTTTGATACAACATCTTTAGCGGGTTTAGCGTTAGGGCAAACTGTATTAGCAAAAGCATGTAGAGCGGCTGGTATCGAGTTTGATAACAGCCAAGCGCACTCAGCGCTTTACGACACAGAACGTACAGCTGAGCTTTATTGTTTAATAGTAAACCGCTGGCAGCAATTAGGTGGTTGGCCATTAGCGCCACTAGATGACGCTGAAGCTGAAGCTGAAGCTGAAGTTGAAACTGAAAATGACGAAGAAACTAAAACGTCTGAGTAATTTTACCCTCAGTTAGCTTAACTAGGTGGGGCGGGTAAATACGCGAAAATTGTTTAGAATCTTTCGCTATTTTAAGCTCCACACCAGGGTGCATTAATTCATTTACTTTTAAGCGGCTACTGGCAAGTAATTGCACTATTTTTTGCTTAATAAGTAGTTTTTGACGATGAATATGCGCAGAGCGTATTTTTATATGCTTTTCATTTTCAGTTATTTTATTCATGAATTGCTGGCGCTGAGCAGCCCCCGCAATTTTACTCGCTTTTTCGCGAGCTTGTTGTAAAGCGGTTACTTTAGTCGCAAGTACTTTTTCAAAATCGGTTATTTGAGTTTGCTTTTGGCGAAGCTCAAACCAGAGCTGCGCTAAAAATACGCGTGTTTTAGTACCGGCTGGCGCGCCGAGCTCACCCGTTTCAATGCGCATAGCATCTAAAATATTACCGCCAATAATTTTACCTCGCGGGTCATTTGCTTTGCCTACACGTATTAATCGCCTAGCACTTAAATCACAATGCAGAGCTTGGCGTTCAATAAATAAATCTTGTTCGGATTTAATATTGCAGTACTGGGCATAACCAATCGAAATAGTTCGCTGAGAGGTTATACAGCACGTAAATGCTTCCTCGCCTTCACGTTTTCGGCCAATTGCGCCAAGCATAATGGTTACGGCACTTTTACTTTCAACAGTTCCTGATTCCACAAAACCAAGTACCGTAATATCACCGTTGGCTTTTACACGCATGCCATCTTTAATATCGCCAGTAATAATTACGCTACCATCAAAATCAACATGGCCTGTACTTACATCTACGTTATCAAAGCATAAAACATCATCTACACGCATGCCACGGGGTAGGGCAACGGGCACGCCTTTGCAGTCGGCAATAAGCATATTAGGATTATTAGGGTCTACTTTTGTACCTTCGAAAGGCTGGAGTTGGTGATCTTTACCTGGTTTTGCACTAATTGAATCGCCAAATACCGTATAGCCTTCTTCTCCAGGGGTCGCTGCAATACGCTGCATTAAGGGAGTGCCAGGTTTTACGGTGATAATAGCGCCAAGGTTTTTCATATCAACCTTACCGCCTTCTTTAGCTTGTGGGCTAAGTACTCGGTCTTGAGCTGTTGAGCATAAACGTACAAATTTGGCATCGCTGCCTTCTTTTGGATTGCGCCCATGTGCAATTATGGCACTGTAAGAGCTTCCTGCTGGTTGCTCAAACTGCTGGCCTAAAAAGGTATCAAGCGCACGAGGACTTATTCCTTTTTTAACACCTGCATCAGCAAGTGCTTTTTGCGCGCCTTCCATAGACAAAAGTGCGCCACCTTTAGCGGTAGTTAATGTTGCTTCTGCGACCATGTTTTTTTCATCAATATTAATGACAATTGAAGCATCTACAGCTTTAGCAACGACAAGCGATACTTCCTGATAATTTTTAGTTGGCGCAAAAAGCTTTCCAATATTGGCAATGACAGCTTCGTACTCACTAAACTCAGATTGCTCTAGCATTTGCGTTAACTGAGTACTTGTAACAGGAAAACCACTATCAATAGGGTGACTTTCTAAAGAGACAAACCCTGTACTTTTATCAAATGAAAAAACCGACATTTATTAATTCCCTACTCTATGCCTGTTATTATTTTTATTTTTTACAACTAAAGGTTTAGAAATAGCAAAAACCTTAACTCCTCATTTGAACACAGGTTAAACACATTGTTAAGTAAATGTTTATATAGGCTTGCATAAACTAAATTTTGGTTACTTAACACGCGATTGGCACATACAATTAAAATAAAGCGTTACTAGGCCTTGAGTATCAGTACTTTACTCAGTTATACTGTTTGCACGCTCTGAATTGAGTTACTAATTCAGGGGCTGATTAGGATTCGACGGAATTCAAGAAGCCCAAGGTGCATGTCGAGGTGCGGTTTGCCTCGTTAAACAGCCGCAACCTAAAGTAATCGCAAACGACGATAACTACTCTCTAGCAGCTTAGGCTGGCTAGCGCTCCTTCCATGTATTCTTGTGGACTGGATTTTGGAGTGTCACCCTAACACCTGATCGCGACGGAAACCCTGGCCGGGGTTGAAGCGCTAAAACTAAGCGGCCTCGCCTTTATTTACCGTGTTTGTCCGGGACTTAAAGGTTAATTAAATGACAATACTAAACATGTAGTACCGACGGTCGAGGCTTTTCGGACGGGGGTTCAAATCCCCCCAGCTCCACCAATTTGCTGTTCGATAACATCCGAACAGATACAGGAAACCCGCTAGCCACATAGGCTAGCGGGTTTTTTATTGCCTGTAATATCCCAAGAGGTTTACCTACATCCAGTATTTTTAGTACCATGGTTAGTACCAAAGCCCTCACTTGTGAAAATGCTGTGGTACTAACAAATAAGAAAGCCTTGAATTCACAGGGCTAGAGCATGGTATATATAAAATAAATGGCCAGAACTGTAAAACCCCTCAACGATACCCAAATTAAACAAGCTAAGCCAAAGGAAAAGGAATACTCACTTTCTGATGGTAGTGGACTTCAGTTATCAATAAGGCCTAATGGTACTAAAAGTTGGTTATTTAAGTACTACAGACCATTCACTAAAAAAAGAACTAACCTCTCTTTTGGGCAGTATCCTCAAATTACCCTTGCCGCAGCTAGAGCAAAAAGAGAAGAGGCACGCGGGCTTCTTGCTAATGAAATAGACCCAAAAGAGTACAAAGAGCAGCAATATACTCAAGAGACGCAATCACGGTTAAATACTTTAGAGAAAGTAGCGCTCGACTGGTTTGAGCTTAAGAGGAGTACGGTTTCACCTAATTACGCAGAAGATGTGTGGAATTCACTTGAAAGGCATATATTCCCTACTTTAGGCCAACGTCCTTTGAGTGGCCTAACGGCAAAGCTCGCTATCGATACTATTAAGCCTATTGCAGCCAAGGGGGCGCTTGAAACTGTTAAAAGGCTATGCCAGCGTTTAAATGAGATCATGGTCTATGCGGTTAATACAGGAGTCGTAGAGCATAACTCTTTGGCGGGTATTAAAGCTGCGTTTCAAACTCCGATCAAAAAGTCTATGGCCACTATAGGCAGTGAAAGGTTACCTGAGTTTATGGAGGCTCTTTCAAGAGCAAGTATTAAGTTTACAACTCGGTGCTTAATCGAATGGCAACTGCATACAATGGTAAGGCCTAGTGAAGCTGCTATGGCTGAGTGGTCTGAAATAGATTTTGAAAGCAAGGTATGGATATTACCCGCAGAAAAAATGAAAATGTCGAAAAGCCATAAAGTACCGTTAACGCCAAGTACATTACGTATACTAGAATTAATGAAGCCTGTAAGTGGTCATCGCCAGTATATTTTCCCTGCTGACAGAGAACCAAGAAGTCATACTAATCCTCAAACTGCCAATGCTGCAATTAAGCGCATGGGTTTTAAAGGTGAGTTGGTTGCTCATGGTCTCAGATCACTTGCTAGTACAATACTAAATGAAACTAAACTGTTTGATTCAGAATTAATAGAAGTTGCATTGGCTCACCAAGAGAAAAATGAAATTAGGGCTGCGTACAATCGTGCTGAGTACGTTGAAAATCGTAGAGAAGTAATGAGCTGGTGGAGCGATTATATCAATAAAGCTAAGGTGGCAACGAGTGTTTGACAAGCTATCTCAATTCAATGCCCTTGATATTACTACTGCAAGTCTAATTTCAAACGATAAAGAGCTTATTGAGTCAGGCTCTTTGTTGGCTTTTTTAGATAAGGTAAGGTATTCACTATCAGCAATAGAGGATAATACAACCTTAACGACTTTTGATGAGTTGCATATCCTTGGTATTACTCGCGTAGAGATAGAGAAGAAGCTTGATAAACTCTACGATTCTGCTTCCGCTAACGAAGAGTTGAGGCCTTCAGAGCTTTTATCACTAGGAGAGCTTATTGGGGAGCTTAATGCGTTGAACCGTTACTCCAAGAGCTTGTTGTATCATCAAGGGATTGCCTTAAGAAATGAGAAAGTTGCCAAGGCAAGGCAGTTAAAAACTCTAACATATCAACGTGTAGCAAAAGAGCTGTATCAAATAGTAGTCTCGAGGGAGTCTTATAGTACTTTTGATGCTTGGAGTATTATTTCAAGTATAGACCTATTCCTTAGGCAGTACTTAAATGTGAAACTAGTTATATCTGAGCATAAAGCCACACAAAGCTTAGCCAAACATATAGGCTTAAACTTAAGCAAAGGAAAGAGAAGCCAACAGCAGGTAAAGCAACGAGATATTGCATTTAGTTATCTTGAGAAACACTTTACCAGCGATTGTATTAACTTGTATGAGTCGATTCTTAGTAGTGGGTATCAAGACATTACGGGCATAAGTATGCCTCAAGATGATAGACGTCTCATGTTAGCGTACGCTGTAACTGATAAGCTGGTTAAGGAAAAGGCATTTCAAAGCCTGAAAGCCCATATTAGCCTTGACGTGTTAGTTAATAAAATAATAAAAGGCTTAGCCAGAAAATTTCGTATTTCATCGTTTGATGGCTTTAACGAGGCTATTTATATTAGTAAGCTTTATTCAAAAATCCCAAGTTCAGAGCCATTTTACTATCAGAAAGGTAATAGAGCGCACAAAAAACTAGGCTTAATTCAAAGCGGCAAGCTTGATGAGATGATTAGTAACGCTTTTGAAAAGACAGCGTTTATATAATGTTTGATACCTTTGATAATAGCTTATTAAAAATACCACTTCCTCAAATCGTTGATTACATGAATAACGACTTAAATAGTAATCATCCTTAACAACTCTGCGACCTAGAACATTAACTTTTTCTAACCCGTTAATACTATTTCACAGCGTCTAATAGGCTTTTTTGGCTCTGATTTAAATGGAGTTTAGTCAATTAAACTCCATTTAATGCGTCTGTTTTATTACTCATAATCCTTCCCGTACTTAAGCGAACGTCTTGGTTCGTTTTAATAACTTATGGGATTTAACCCCTTCAATAATTGGAATGATATTATGAACTTAAACAGCTTGTTAACTGATAGTAAGAGAATTCTTCGCCTTAAAGATGTACAAACTTTAACTGGTTTATCTAGGACAATGATTTACGACTTACAGAGTAAAGGCGAGTTCCCGCAGAGTATCAAGCTCGTACAAAGCGGTCGTGCTATGGGATGGCAATATAGCGATGTTATCAACTGGATTGACTCAAGAGTGCAAGCATGAAGTTTTTGGCTAAACGAGAAATCGAAGTCGCAGATGAAGAGGTGTTTATTTCAAAAGTAGCGATACAAGCTCACTTTGGTATTTCGTCTTATTTAATAGGTCAGCTGGTAAAAGAAGGGACATTATCAGAGCCTGCGAAATTAGCACAAAAAGTCACAGGTTGGCCTTTAAATGAAGTTAAAAAACTAACCTTATAGGTACTATTTAGAACGTCAGGGGATGTTATTTAAACGGAATGACCCTTTTATATAATCATTACTTTCGCACGAGGCTAGTCATAGCATGGCTAGTAGAGTCATTGAACTGCAGGTTATTTATATTATTTAGAGAAAACTATGGCATCACAGTTAGTCGAAGAGTTAAAAGAAAAATATGGCGTAGAAATACATTATCACAAAGTATCAGAAGAGTCTTACGTGGCTTTAGAGGTAATGAATTTCCCAGATGGGTATCATAATGAAATTGTTGAGTCGGCGATTAAGCAGTTAGACATAATGCTATGTTATTTTTCAAAAGTACTGGTTTTAAGGCTGGACTTGAGGTTAAAGAGTTATAGCCAAAACAACAAGGTAATGTCGCAATTTGGTAATTACATGCAGCAAAAAATAAAGAAAATATATGGCAAGGTCGCCTTCATTTGGGTAAGAGAGCAAGTTAAAGCTGATCACCAGCATTATCACATAGCTTACTTTTTAAATGGCCACAAAATAGCGCATCCTAGTAAATTAATAGAATTACTTAAAGTAATGTGGAAAAAGGTGGCTTATGGTGGCTCGATTTATGTCCCGACTAACTGTTTTTACCACCTGTACACTAATCAGGGGGGTTGCTACGAAACTTTTAAGGAAACAGTTTACAGGCTTAGTTACCTTGCTAAATGCTATTCTAAGCGGCGTGTCTCGCAGTCAGTAAAAAACTACTCTTCAAGTAGACTTGAATATATGGAGGGTAGTTAAATGGCTAGGGGTGGTAAAAGAAAAGGAGCTGGTGCGCCAAAGGGTAACAAAAACGCTTATAAGCATGGTGGTAGAGCTAAAGTATTACATGGTGTACCGTTAGACAAAGAGCTGTCTGAATTTGAGTATAAAGCCTTATGCTTAGTCCAGCTGGAAGCACTAAAAAAAATGGATAAAAGGCACGACTGTGAGGTCAGGCTATTAATTTACAAACACCTCAAGAGGTATGGAGGTGCTTTGTCGTTTAAACTCTGAGCTTAAAGGGGGTCTTGCCACACAGCAAAGCAGCTAAAGCAGCCCCACTTAAAAAATAGGAATGCAACCGATCAAGCTACCAAACAATCAAATATTAAATTTATTGTCATTTAAAAACAGTGGCTTATGGGTTTTTATTGATTTTGAGAGTTTAATGCTTAAAAGTGATCGCTCTTTAAACGATCACCTTTGATGCGTAATTTAGTCAATTCTGATTTTAAAGAACCTAGGCATGCCTGTTTGCTTTGATAAACGGGTCAGTTTTATATAATATCTTTTACTTAATAATGGATTATAGCTACTTCACCAGTAAAGGAATTCTATGTCACTCCCTGATTACCAATCATTTATGACACCGTTGCTAGCATGCCTAGCTAATGGTAAAACTGTTAAGCTGCGTGATATTGATGCCGATGTTTATCGTAAACTTGGGCTTAGTGCCGAACAGTTAAAGCTCCGCATACCGAGTGGCAAGCAAACATATGCTTATCATCGTTTGGGGTGGGCTAAAACTTACTTAGTGCAAGCAGGTTTAATAGAGCAGCCTAAAAGGGCTTTTTGTAAAATCACTCAAAAAGGGTTAGCTGCAATAGAGTCGGGCGAGCCAATCAATAACCAATATTTAAGTAAGTTCGATGCTTTCCTCGATTTTAAAACACGCTCTAAAGACGCAAACGAGCCCACACAAGTAAACACCACCAGCATAGTAAGTAATAACGCTGATAAAACCCCAGAAGAGCTTATAGAAGCTGCAATTGATACGCTCAATACCAATCTAAGTGACGAAATATTAAAAGCGATATTAGCAGCATCCCCAGTATTTTTTGAAAACCTAGTGGTCGATTTAATGCTCGCCATGGGCTATGGCGGATCACGTAAAGATGCAGGCCAAGCTACTCAATACACGCAAGATGGTGGTATTGATGGTGTAATCAAAGAAGATAAACTTGGTCTTGAAATGATATACTTGCAAGCCAAACGTTATACCAATAAAACAGTTGGTCGCCCAGATATACAAGCTTTTGCAGGTGCGCTTGATATGCACCGTGCTAAAAAGGGCGTTTTCATTACCACCAGCAGCTTTAGTAAAGATGCCCTCGAATATGTAGGCATGATAGAAAAACGCATAGTGCTGGTGGATGGCGCGCAACTAACCGAACTCATGCTTACTCATAATTTAGGCGTAAGCACCAAACATGTATTTGAAGTAAAAGCGCTCGATAGCGATTACTTTATGGAAGATTAAAATGACAACTAATAATAACTTTTCTCAAACAGCTGCTTTTATCTGGTCAGTAGCTGACTTACTTCGCGGCGACTTTAAACAGTCTCAATATGGCCGTGTTATTTTACCTTTTACTTTATTACGTCGCCTTGAGTGTGTGCTTGCACCAAGTAAAGATGCAGTAGTCGCCGAGTTTGAGCGCATTAAAACGTTAAACCTCCCAGAAGATGCACAAGAAAAGCTGTTGGTCAGAGCTACAAACGGCTTAACCTTTTTTAATACCTCGCCTATGGATTTAGGAAAAATGGGGCAGGGTGATATTAAAGCTAATCTTGAGCGTTATATTCAATGCTTTTCAGCTGATGCCCGCGAAATATTTGAGCATTTTAAGTTTGATGAATTTATAGGTTTGTTAGACGATGCCAACTTACTCTTTAAAGTCGTTAAAAAGTTCGCAACGACCGATTTAAGCCCGCAAGCTATATCAAACCACGATATGGGTTTGGTGTTTGAAGAGTTAATACGTCGCTTTGCTGAAAGCTCTAACGAAACCGCAGGGGAGCACTTTACCCCACGCGATATAGTCCGTTTAACTACTTCGCTGGTGTTTATGGAAGACGATGACGCCCTAACCAAAGAAGGTATTATTCGCACCATTTACGACCCAACAGCGGGAACTGGCGGCTTTTTATCATCAGGTATGGAATACGTACACGAGCTTAACCCTAATGCGGTTATGCGCGCATTTGGTCAAGAGTTAAACCCAGAGTCTTACGCTATATGTAAAGCCGATATGCTGATTAAAGGGCAAGACGTAAGCCGTATTAAACTAGGTAATACCTTATCGAATGATCAGCTTGCAGTAGATAAGTTTGACTACATGCTGTCTAATCCGCCATTCGGTGTAGATTGGAAAAAGATTGAAGGCGATATTAAAGACGAGCATACCATTAAGGGCTTTGATGGTCGCTTTGGTGCAGGCCTACCAAGAGTGTCAGACGGCTCATTGCTATTTTTAATGCACCTAATTAGTAAAATGCGCGATGCATCCGATAACGGCGGGCGTATTGGTATTATTCTAAATGGTTCGCCTTTATTTACGGGCGGTGCAGGAAGTGGTGAAAGTGAGATTCGCCGTTATATTTTAGAGTCTGACTTACTTGAGGCAATTATAGCCTTACCAACCGATATGTTTTACAACACAGGCATTGCTACTTATGTGTGGGTATTGTCGAACAAAAAAGCGCAGCAGCAAAGCGCTGAGCGTAAAAATAAGGTTCAGCTAATTAATGGTGCTAATTTATGCGGTAAAATGCGTAAATCCCTTGGTTCTAAACGTAACATTATGAGCGAAGACGACATTAAACTAATCACTCGTAGTTTTGGTAGCTTTGAACAAGTAGAAACAACAACGCTTGAAGAGTTAGGATTAGCTAAACCAACAGAGGCTAAAAGTAGCCGAGGTCGCCAAGCGGCTAACCCTAAAGCCGATGTAGCAAAAACCTTTGCCAGTAAAATATTTAATACCTATGAGTTTGGTTATCGCCGTATCACTATAGAGCGCCCACTTAGGTTGTCAGCGCAAGTAACTGATGAAGCTATTGCATCACTTCGTTTTGCACCAAAGCCATACAATGCAGCCATGATGGCGCTGTATGAAAAGTTTGGCGCGCAGTGGACTACTGACGACCAGTACGGTGATTTAAGCACTGTTGAAATTGAAGCCAGAGCTATTATTAAAGCCGACTTCCCAGAGCTGAAAGAAAAACAAATTAAAGATGTACTAGAACCTAAACTTTGGTTATTCCAAAAATCACTCATGGAAAAAGCGCAGCAACTACAAACACAATTAGGTGGCGATGCTGGTGGTAAGCAACTGCAATCAGACGACTTTAACCAGTTTGATATAACCTATACACAAGCCCTTAAAGCGTTAGATATTAAGCTAGAAACCAAAGAGAAAAAACAGCTGCTCGATGCCATTACTTTTAAAAATCCAGCGGCAGAGTGCGTGGTTGATAAAATCTATAAAGATTCAGCAGACCCAATGTATGGCGCATTTGAATATCAAGGTAATGTTACAAAGTGGCAAGGGAAAGTAGTTATTTATAAGCAAGATGGCGACTTACGCGATAATGAAAACGTACCGTTAAAAGAGGCTTATTTAAACGGCTCAGCCCAACCAAGTATTAACACAAAACTCATGGTTGAAAACTACTTTAACCGTGAAGTAGCTCCCCATGTAAGCGATGCATGGATTAACGACACCAAGTGCGATGATAAAGACGGCGAGCTAGGTATAGTTGGTTACGAAATTCCCTTTAACCGCCACTTTTATGAGTACCAACCACCACGCGACTTAGCCGAAATTGATAAAGAGCTTGATGCTGTGAGCAGCGACATTATGAAGTTGTTGCAAGAGGTGCATTCTTAATGAATAAATATGTTACTTATTCTGAATACAAGTGCTCAGGTCATCAATTTATTCCAGATATTCCAACTCTCTGGAAGCGGGCTGTTTTGAGCTCCATTTCAGATATCATTGATCCACAACCTGATCATCGTGCCCCAGCGATTTGTAATAGTGATTCAGGCTTTCCGTATATAGGTATAAGAGATGTTAATAAAGACGGTAGTCTTAATTTTGAAACAGCGCGCCCTGTAGAAGAAAGTGCCGTTTTGAAGCAAGAACGGAGCTTTAAAATTGAGCCTGATAATATTATTTTTTGTAAAGTAGGTACTTTGGGACTACCAAGAAAAATAATTCCTCATGGAAGATGCGCATTGTCAGCCACCTTAGTTCTTATTAAGGCTAAGCAGAACGTAAATAGTCAATATTTACTGTATGCGTTAGATAGTGATGTTGTTATATCTCAAACAAATTATTTAGCTACAGGTTCTACTCGCGCCGCTTTGGGTATACAACAAATTCGGAAGTTTCAGATACCATTCCCCTCCGTTTTAGAGCAAGCACAAATCGCTAACTTTCTCGATCACGAAACCGCTAAAATCGATACCTTGATTAAAAAGCAGCAACAACTGATTAAGCTACTAAAAGAAAAGCGCCAAGCAGTGATCAGTCATGCAGTGACTAAAGGACTGAATCAAAACTCCCCGATGAAAGATTCAGGTGTAGAGTGGTTGGGTGAAGTGCCTGCTCATTGGGGGGTATTGCGTTTAAAGCATCTAATTGAATCGTTAGAGTCAGGTTGTAGTGTAAATGCCGCTGATGTTCCTGCTAGTGCTAACGAAGTTGGTGTTTTAAAAACTAGTTGCGTATATACACGTACATTTAGAGTAGAAGAAAATAAGACTGTTGTGTCAGAAGACCTCCATCGCGTGAAATGTCCCGTTAGGAAAGGGGCTATTATTATAAGTCGGATGAATACGCCTGAACTGGTTGGAGCCAGTGCGCTTGTTGGTGAATATGCTCAAAATGTCTATTTACCTGATCGGTTATGGCAAACAAACTTCAATGAAAAGGTTGATTTGAATTCTGAGTACTTAGCTTACTTTATGACTGTTGAGGGTTTTCGGGTTCAGATCTCTCTAGCAGCTGAAGGGGCTAGTAGTAGTATGCAGAATATTGCGAAAGAAGACTATTTAGGTATAAATTGTCTTCTTCCTCCATTGAGCGAACAGCAGTTGATAGTTGAATACATTAGACTGAAATTAGATTATTTTGAGAAGCTAGATAATGATGCCAATGATGCTGTAAAACTTTTAAAAGAACGCCGCACCGCTCTAATCTCTGCCGCAGTCACAGGCAAAATCGACGTGCGTAACTGGGAGCAACCTAATGACTAACAAGGTGACACCAACTCTTGGGCAGTTTATTTTATTTGAAACAGACGAAGGGCAAACCAAGGTTGAATGTCGCTTTGAAACTGAAACACTTTGGTTAACTCAAAACCTAATAGCTGAGCTGTATCAAAAGAGTGTACCGACTATAAATGAGCATTTAAGTAACATTTATAATGAGGGCGAACTTGAACAAAATGCAACCATTAGGAATTTCCGAATAGTTCGAAAAGAGGGCACGCGCGAAGTTGCTCGTGATGTAGCGCATTATAACCTTGAAGCCATTCTTGCCGTAGGTTATCGAGTTCGCTCTAAGCAAGGCACACAGTTTCGCCAATGGGCAACAAGAACATTACAAGAGTACTTAACTAAGGGCTTTGTAATGGATGATGAGCGTCTTAAAAATCCAGAAAACATGCATTACTTTGACGAACTGTTAAACCGCATACGCGACATACGCTCATCAGAGAAAATATTTTGGCGCAAAGTATGTGACATATATGCCACCAGCATTGATTATGACGGCAAAGCACAAACAAGTGTTGATTTTTTTGCTAAAGTTCAAAATAAAATGCACTGGGCGGCTCATGGTAATACTGCAGCAGAGCTCGTGTTTAAACGTATTGATGCTGACAAACCTCATTTAGGCTTAACCAGCTTTGCAGGCACAGAACCAACCCGCAAAGAGGTAGTTACAGGCAAAAATTATTTAGATGAAAAAGAACTCGATACCTTAAACCGACTGGTTAACTCCTACTTAGAATTTGCAGAGCTGCAAGCCCGTAACGGTAAACTAATGAAAATGGCAGACTGGGCAAGCAAGCTTGATGACTTTTTGCGCTTAAGTGACTATGAAGTCCTAAACCATGCTGGCAATATTTCACAGGTACAAGCGACAGAAAAAGCAAAACAAGAATACGATAAGTACCGTAGAGTTATTGATGCTCAGCCATCAAAGGTTGATTTAGACTTAGCCAATGCACTCAAACAGCTGCAGGGTAAACCTGAAAAGTAATTTAAATAAATTTTGCACATAAAGTAAAAAAATAACAAAGGGATAGAGAATTAATGGATATTGAATTATGGAAAAGGATTTCAGGCTTTGTTGACTTAAACAGCTACCCTGAGCTTCCTTGTCCTTATTGTAATAAATATGCACTGAAATTGGACAAAGACAGTATACAAACACGTCCTGTAAATAAAGATAGTTTACTTGTTACCAGTCGAAAATACCGATTTGAAAAAGAGAGAAAGCAGACTCTAATCGATAAAAGCCGTGAAGCAAGTAATAAAAGCGAGGGGTTTTTCATCCCATTGCTTATTATCTTAGCAAGCGCTCATGCTGAGGCTGTTGAGCCTACAAATGGTAATACTTTTTTATTTAATAGTTTTTTTGAGTGTGCAGACTGCCAACAGAATATAAGTGCTTCAGGAATGTTATTGGAGCACCAAACAGGTATGAGCCAGTCATCATCAAAGGCTAAAAAAATAAAAGTTGAGCATTTTTCTCCATCTATTTTTATATTTCCGATATCAAAAAATGTTCCCAAACATATAGCTGAAGAGCTACTAGATGCATTTAAGCACTTTCATTTTGATCCTCCATCGTCTGCATCTAAATTAAGACGAGCTATTGAAAACTTTTGCAAGGATATGCAGGTTGAGGGTAATAACCTTGGACGAATGATCAAAAGTTTGGAGAAAACCCATCCTGAAGAGGCTAAATACCTTGATGCCTTGCGACAGATTGGTAACGAGGGGACGCATGGCTCTGATGTAGCTGAGCTCGATTTGCTATACGCTTTTCAAGTATTTCAGTTTGTTTTAGAGCTGTATGATCGAAATGCTCGTTATAACGAACTTAATCATGCGTATGATAAATTAGCTAAAAAATATGAGAAAAAAAAGCAGCCGCAGCAGCTACCTAAGCTTGAACAATTTGATAATGCTAAATAACAAAATAAGAATAAAATCATGAATGATGTAACTCAAGAACGTATTTTTCAAGACGAAATAATTAGTCAGATGGTAGCTAATGGCTGGGTTGAAGGCACAGGCGCTGGCTATAACTGCGAAACCGCTTTGTATGAACAAGATGCACTGACCTTTGTTAAAAACACCCAACCTAAAGAGTGGCAAAAGCTGTGTAAGGTGTTCCCCAATGACCCTGAACGCCACTTTTTAGAAGCGCTGGTGGCACAACTTAAAAAAGCCGATATAAACGCCACAGATAAAGCCTCACGCACGTATGGTGTATTAGGTGTATTACGCCATGGTTTAAAAATTCGTAATGCGCGTTTTGAGCTGTGCCAATTTAAACCAGAGCATAACCTAAACCCCGAAACCCTAGCGCGTTATGAACAAAACACCTGCCGTATAGTGCAAGAGTTGGTGTATAGCCCGTATGCCAATGCTGAGCACTTAGCTGTAACAGGTAGCAAAGCCAAAAGCTGGCGCATAGATTTAGTATTATTTGTAAATGGCTTACCCGTATCAACCCTAGAGCTTAAATCAGAATTTAAACAAGCGGTTGAAAATGCAATTAAGCAGTACAAACAAACCCGCTTACCTAAAGACCCTGCGACTAAAAAACCAGAGCCACTACTTACCTTTAAGCGTGGTGCATTAGTACACTTTGCTGTAAGCCAGTATGAAGTGTATATGACCACTAAGCTGGCGGGTGACGACACCTTCTTTTTACCTTTTAACAAAGGTACAAGTGAAGGTGGTGCAGGCAATGATGTACCTGAAGACACTAGCCGTTATGCAACTGATTACTTGTGGAATGAAGTATTAGTGCCTAAAAATCTGCTTAATATTTTAGGCAGCTTTGTACACTTGCAAATAGAAGAGTTTGAAAATTGGGAAGGGCTAAAAGATAAAAAAGAAACGCTTATTTTCCCGCGCTATCATCAGTGGGATGTAGTAAGTAAGCTTATTGAGGCTGCAATTGAAGAGGGCACAGGTAATAAGTATTTAGTTCAACACAGTGCGGGCTCAGGTAAATCAAACTCTATTGCATGGACAGCCCACCAGCTTTCTACCTTGTATGACGAGCAAGGTAATAAACAATTTCATTCAGTGATTGTTGTAACAGACCGAACAGTACTTGATGATCAGCTGCAAGATACTATTTATCAGTTTGAGCATGCAGACGGTGTAGTAGGGCGTATTAATAATAAAGAAGGTGACGGTTCTAAATCAGAAAAGCTCGCCAGTGCACTTGAAAACGCTCAGCCTATTATTATTGTAACCATTCAAACTTTTCCGTTTGTATTACGTGCTATAGAGAACAGTACCAGCTTAAAAGAGCGCAACTATGCGGTTATAGCCGATGAAGCTCATTCATCACAAAGTGGCTCTACAGCTCGTCAGTTAAAAGAAGTGCTAATGACTGAAGAGACTGATGACGACATTGAGTTATCGTCAGAGGATATACTCGATGCAACCGTTGCAGCCCGCCGTGGTAGTGCAAACCTTAACTACTATGCATTTACTGCCACTCCTAAAGCAAAAACAATAGAGCTGTTTGGCCGATTACCTGACCCAGAACTACCTCCATCAAAACAAAATAAGCCAGTGGCGTACCACATATATTCAATGCGCCAAGCAATAGAAGAAGGCTTTATATTAGATGTACTTAAAAATTACACTAACTATAAGGTGATGTACCAACTTGCTCAAAAAATAGAAGCGGCAGATAAAGAGGTTGATAGTAAAAAAGCAGCGGTAAAACTTAACCAATGGGTGCGTTTACACGACCATAATATATCGCAAAAAGTTAAAGTGATTATTGAACACTTTAAAGATAACGTAATGGGTTTATTAGGCGGACAAGCTAAAGCAATGGTAGTAACAGGCTCACGTAAGGAGGCTGTGCGATATAAGCTAGCATTTGATAAGTATGTGGCAGATGCCCTAGCAGAGCAAAAAACAGGTTATTCGACAATACGCGCTATGGTGGCATTTTCAGGCGAAGTTGAATTTACTAAAAGCGACCCTGATAGCGCTGCATTTTTAGATAAAAAGTTTACTGAAAAAAATATGAACCCTGACCTTAAAGGCCGCGATATGCGCAAAGCCTTTGATAGTGATGATTACCAAGTAATGCTGGTGGCTAATAAGTTTCAAACGGGGTTCGACCAACCAAAGCTATGCGCTATGTATGTAGATAAAAAGCTAGGTGGCGTTGAGTGTGTACAAACCCTGTCACGATTGAATCGTACTTACCCAAGTAAAGCAGAAACAGGTACGTTTGTATTGGACTTCTTTAATGCCCCAGAAGACATATTAGAAGCATTTCAGCCTTACTACCAAACAGCAGAGCTTGCCGATGTTACTGACCCTCAGATTGTTTTTGATTTGTTTGAAAAGCTGCGTGCTAGCGGTATATTTTTGTGGTCTGAGGTTGAGCAGTTTTGTGCAGCGTTCTTTACTAAAAATAAATCTAATGCGGCGATCAGTAATATTATTCACCCCGCTAAAGAGCGTTGGCAAAAGCGTTACGCATCTGCAATTGAGGCGTATATAAAAGCCAAAGAAATGTTTGAACGCACTAAAAAGACTGAAGACGCTGTATTAATAGCTAACGCAGAAACAAGCTTTAAAGAGTGTAAACAAGAAAAAGACCGTCTAGAGATATTCAAAAAGGATTTAGGTAGCTTTACCCGCTTTTACGAGTTTATGTCGCAGCTGGTGGAGTACGACGACAAAGAGCTTGAAAAACTAAGCTTATTCGCCCGCCACTTACGCCCACTGTTACGTGAAAAAGTAGTGACTGAAGATGAGCTTGATTTAGACAACGTAGTAATGAGCCATTACCGCCTATCAAAAATACGCCAACAAGATATACAGCTAAAAGAAGACGAGCCTGACTATAAGCTAGAGCCAAGTAATGATGTGGGTAGTGCTAAAGCGAAGGATAAAAAAGAAGCGTTCTTATCGCAGATAATCGACAAGCTTAATGAGGTTTTCATCACTGATAACCTAACCAATAAAGACATGCTTAATTATGCTTTTACAGTGCGCGATAAACTAACTGAAAACGCCTCTGTAATGAGTCAGATTGCAAATAATAGCCCAGAGCAAGCTATGCTAGGTGATTTCCCTCAAGCGATGGATGACGCCATTTTAGGAAGCAGTGACGCACACCAAGAACAAATGATGCAGCTACTGTCAGATCCCGCAAGAAACCAGCAATTCGCGCGAGTGATATTTGACATGTTGAGTGGAGGTAAGAATTAATGGCTGTTAGAAATTGTAAATATTCTGATTGGTTACAAGAGTATACATTCGATAACTGTAAGCTTAATCGTAAAGAGTATGGTGAGTTTTTATCTAACTATATTAAGGGAGAGAACGACGGCTTTGTACTTAACTTAAATGGAGCTTGGGGAACTGGTAAAACTGAATTTTTAAGACGCCTATACACACATCTGACGAACGAAGGGCATCCGACTATTTACATTGACGCATGGGAAAGTGATTTTTCGGAAGTTCCATTATCAGTCGTGGCAAGTGAGCTAATTAATCAACTTTCAATAATTAACCACAACATTGGGTCTGATTTGGATAAGTTAAAAGGTTTTCTAGGTAAAGCGTTAAAGGGGGCAGTAATAGCTGGAGCTGGTTTAGCTACCAAGTACCTTGTGGATGACTCTGCTGCTGGAAGAGAAGTAGTAAAAATTTTATTTGAAACCTCACCTAAAGATTTTCTTACTAGTGTAAAGAAAGATCATGAGGAGCAAGTAGAAGCCATTAAAAGCATAAGAAAAGAACTAGGGCTTTTAGCTGAAGTACTTAAGCAAACTCATGGTAAAGAACTGCCTGTTATTGTATTAATTGATGAGCTTGATAGATGTAGACCTAATTACGCTATTGAAATGCTAGAAGTGATCAAGCACTTCTTCACGACCAAAAACTTTGTTTTTGTTGTAGCTACAGATACTACACAGCTACAAGAGTCGATAAAGTCAGTTTACGGTTTTAATTTTGACTCTAATACTTACCTAAAGCGTTTTTTTAATCGAGAAGCTAGGTTAGCTGAACCTGATCATAAACATTACTTAAACTTACACGATTTTAGTTTTAGTGAATATGCTGGAAAAGTTGATATGTATCCAGTTATTGAGAATACTCTAAATGTGACAATCGCTAAGTATGTTGAATGGATGGCTAAGGTATATGATTTAAGCTTAAGAGATATAGACCAATTGATAGATAAATTTAAAGCATGCCTACGCACAGCACTTGTTGCTAATCGGACTAATGGTGAAGTACAAGTTGTAAATGTATTTTCTCTATTAATCGCCTTAATTGAGTTTGATAAGGGATATAAACAGTTTCTTGAAAGAGCTTTAAACAATCCAGCTACAGAAGGGCAGTTTACAACAGATTTAATAGTTAGCACTGAATGGGGTAAACCAACTAAATTTTCAGAGCTGTATAGCCTAAATATGAAGAACTCAGTGTTGCATTACCGTTATGAAAAAAATGATTATAATCGAAAAACTAAGCTTTTACTCCCAGGTACACACATATTAGTTAATGAGTCTGGTCAAAACTATTCTGATAGTACTATGCAAAAAACTTTTTCAGAAACTGAAAATATTTTAAAAAAAGGAGTGGAAGTCACTACAAGTAGGTTATGGTTATGGGAGGATTATCAAAAAGTCGTTAGATTGGCAGGACACCTAGATTAATTACTAACATTATTTTCAAATGGCTTGTGGTTATTAATACTACTAGCAATTTACTTTAGTACCATTTTTAGTACCAGTTGATCAAGATGTTGTCGTTAAAATTGAACTTAAACAGTGACTTACTGGCTGTGTTTAGATTCCCCCAGCCCACCAATAAAGGTTTTTGAACTCGTTATTCGAAAACCATAAGAAACCCGCAACTTGAGCAATCACGTTGCGGGTTTTTTTATGCTTATAATTTAATTATTAATGATCGTTTAACGTTTGTAGCAAGTAAGCTTTAGCTGTTATTTCAGCGTTTTACAGTGCAGTAAATAAAGCGATATTAATTTACCAAAAGGGCAATGTAGGCATGTTTTACGGCATACTTTTGTAAGCCATTTTATGGTGAACGGAGGTAATATTTTAGTGTTACAACAAATACTTGGTCATGCAAAGATTGAGCAAACCATGGTTTACTCAAAATCTTTGCACCAAGTCATTTAGAGGATGCTATTAAGTTTGGACCTAAGATATGAAGCCAAAATAAATAAACAGTATTTGCGCTAAATAAAACGGTAAAACTGTTCTCGATTTTGCAGACAAAATAATAGAACAAACGCCATTCAGAAACTCTCTGTTGTCCAATGAGTAGTCAGAATTAGTAATCTGTTCTGCAGTAATTGCTTTTTGATAAAGCTTTCTAAAAGCTCTTTCTTGGGATAAATAATATGAATCTAAGTACCAAAAAAGAACAACTGGAAGTAGCATAAAATAGTCACCAGCTATACCCTCACTTTTCGATGAAAGGCCAACAATAGCTGTTGAAACTGTCAGAGACCAACCTTTTAAAAGAAATGAGTTGTTAGCCATTCTTGTAATTATTTGTTGAATGAAATCTAAACGCTTTTCAGTCATAGTATTAATCCTTGTTGGTATAGCCTAAATTAGTTAATTTGTATAAGTAATCTAATGCATCATGAGAGAGGAGTTCATTATCACAAATATAAGAAATCCATTCTAAGAATTTAGATTGACTCAAACTGTTCAAATGCTCAATTGGCAGTTTGTATTTTATATCAACAGAGTCGCTAGCCGATTTAGATAAAGATTCATTAAATTGTGTATTTCTAGAGGTTAAAGGGATTCGCTCAGGATATACTTTTCTGGCTTTACTAGAAAAGTTTAGTTCAGACATAAGCCAAGGTGAAGTGCTATAACTTTCAGAATTATATAGTTTAGATGAATCACCCCCTTGGTAAATTGAATTTTCTGAGTTGAAGAAAATTAGACACTCTGACTTATCAATCACATCAATAAGTGCTGCATTAAGCATTAAAAAAACATTTGAAGTGGTTTTATTGCGAGTTTCATATGAGTATGTTTGTGTAACGCTATCATAAGCATATTTATTATCAATTTCTTTGAGCAAATCATCCGCAAAACCCCAAAATAATGAATCAATAAATACATTCAAATTGCAATTAAGTTTTAAAATTAAAGCAAGAATAATAACAAGGTTTTCATCTTTATGTGAATGCGAAATAAAAATATCGAAATGATGAAGAGGGAACCAGTCTCCAATAATCTTTTCACCATCTAATACATCTTTACTTTCAATTAGATGCTCTCGCAATTTTTCTAAGTGTGAATTCGAATTAGCATACAAGTCGTCTTTTAAAAATGACTTATATTCAGGTATTTTGCTTAGGTGTTCTGGAGTTAAGATCAAGCCTAGTTGGTCGTGGTTAAGTTTCAAATTGAAAGCTTCGAACATAAAAAATCCTTTTAATTTTAGTGTCAACATAATGCCCAAATCAGATAGATTGCACAAGACTTTAGAAAATAGTATAAGGAACTAAGTTTTTGATTTTAAAATAAGTCATTGTTTCTATTGGCTAGCTTTAACAGTCGAGGCTTTTCGGACGGGGATTCAAATCCCCCAGCTCCACCAATAAAGGTTTTTGAACTCGTTATTCGAAAACCATAAGAAACCCGCAAATTTGTTAATCCAAATTTGCGGGTTTCTTTATGGAATTTATAAAATAAAGTTTAAGTATTTCTAATTGCGCGTAACTTCATTTTTATCGCAATTATAAAAATACTGAATAACGACAACATACTTATTAACAACGTTAGATTAAGTATTGGGTTGCTGCTTTGCTCATCCGCATTGGCTGGGGAGGTGTTGGTAGTTTGCGAGTTTTGATGTTGCCTAATATAGCTTTGGCTGATCCAATCTACCGCGTTTATCCATTGTATTTTGGCGGGATCAGTATTATTGAGCATCCCTATTGCGTGCTTATCGTTATCTAAGCTTTTTGAAAGTTGTATCAATTGCTGCCAAAATTCATTTTTAGGGCCTAGGTCGTCTATTTCTTGTAGGTGCTGTTGTAATTTATCACCCCCCATCGTTTTTATATCAGCTTGTCCTGTACTTTGCGCGTAGCTATTTATTAGCGATGAAAAGCGACTAAAGTACTCATTACTTTTTTGCTGTGTAGGGTTAGCTGTTCGCTCGTTTGTTACTTTTTGTGTTGGTTGATTTAAGCTATTTTGATCAATCAAATATTGTTTATAGTTTTGGTAACTTAAGTTGTTTGTAGTTGTGTTATTTGTAGTTGTGTTATTTAGAGTGCCAAAGTTGTTTTTAAGTGCATTAACAGTGATCACTACGCCTACTAAGGTAATAATACAAAGTGCGCAATAGCAAAAGTACAATGCGCTTTTTAAAGTGTTACGCAGTAGTTTATATTTATTATAACTTTGCTTAATAGCTGCAGCTGTATTTGGGGCTTCGTCTGTATCTAGGCGTTCATTTTGTATTGAAATACTTTTGTCGTTAGTACTTTCACTAATGTGTTTATCTGTATTTTTACTGTGCTCAGTGAGTGCTATTTGATTATTTTGAGATTGAGAGATTACAGTAATGAGTTGAGGTTCTACTTTAGTAATCAAACCTAGCTTTTTAAGTGAGGATTCTGTTTTAACAGCATCAATACTCGATAAGTCTTTTTTTAAAGCGTAAGCTTTTCCATCAAATAACTGAACAACAATATTATGAGGAATATTAAGAAGTTGACTGAGTTGTTCTTGGGCAGAGGTAAGGTCAGTATTTTGATATAACTGACCATTAAAAACAATTTTAAATGTAGCGCTCACGTTAGTACCTTGCTTGTGTAATTCCATTTTTGGAATTTTATTTTTATTATTTGATACACAAAGCTAACTTAACAGATAAAGGGTATGCTTTCTAATGATTTGCGATTAAAAAAGCCTTAACAAACAGCGTTAAGGCTTTGGCGTGTAGCTGTTACTTTATCGTTTAGCGAGTGATTTTACAGATTGCTTTTGATCACTTGCTGGTTGGGTTGCTTTGTCTATTAATGTTTCAAGTGGTTTATTTCGAACGCACATAAGTACTTTGTTCATTGCTTGGCATGTGCCTGTCGCTTTTTTATCATGGCTTGTGTAGCTGCAATCTTCATTAATGGCTTTTGCTTCACATGCTTCCCAAGGCGCATTTGAGCCGTGGCCTGCATGACTTAGCGCTGAGCATGAGGCAGCAAGTAAAAAGCCAGTGGTTAGTGCTTTTATCACGTTAAATATTTTCATTAGTATCTCAGTTAATTATTTAGCCAGAATGCGAGTTATCTTGCGGTAGCACCTTTAAAACAACCAATAAACATGTTTTCAGATACATCGGCTGCATGGTAGTGGTATCCGCGTGTATCGTCGGTGTGGCCTCTACATTCGTCTAAATCAGTGGGTTCTAATCCATCTTCGTTAAGCATGCCAAATATACCAAATCCATCGAGTGCATAACCCATCATGGCGGCATGACCGTCTGATTGAATTTGTGTTTGGCTACAACCTGCTTCACCGTGGTAGTGATAGCCTGCTACTAAGTTAATATGGCCAGCGCAATCATCAAAGGCTGCAATAGTGTATGCGCCTAAAATAGCCTCAACAGGCGCGGGTGCAGCAAGTACAACACCATTGAGAGCAACACCTACATTGGCGTTACCAATACTGCTATTTTGAGTGGTTGCAACAGGCGTTATAGGAATTAAAAATGATTCTGATATACCGCCATCAACATAATCAATAGAGCATTCTACGCAGTGGTTTTGGTATTGTTCCTCTACGTTTGGGCGTGCAGCGCCATCACACGATTCTTGTGTGTCGGTTACATTTACAAGGCCTGTACCTTCGTCGTATAGCTGCCAATGACTATCGTTATATAATGTAGGTAGATTTAAAATAAAGTCTCCGGTTATATCGTAAACCTCACCGGTGCCATCAAACCAAATACCGGCTTCGTCTGCTGTTGAGGTGATATTTTGAGGGCAAAATACACCAATCTCGTAATTTGAAGGCGCACCTGCAATATCAATTTTGTAGCATGAGGCTTCATCACCATTACTTAGCGTACATGTTTGAGTGGTAATTGATGAAATGAGCGCATCGCTTTCAAAGTTAAAAGGGTCGACTTCTACAACAAAATCGGTTGAAGTATCTGTTGTAGTTCCCTCATCGGTGGTTGTTTCAGTTACAACTGTACTTTCAGCATCGCTACCGTTACAGGCAGCTAAACCCAGTGAAAGTATACACACTGCAAGCGGTGTCAAAATTGGTGTGTTAAATCTTCTCATCAAAAATATCCGGTAATGAAGTTGAATGTATAATATTTGTTAAATGTGCAAACAAAGTGCAAAAACAACGCAACATAGTACATAGCACGAGATAGAAGCTGATAAAGTTGCTATAAATGTGTTTAGTACCTTTTTTACTATTTAAATACTGCGACTTAAAAGTACTTAAATAGGCAGTGGAGTTTTATGGATTTTTTATTTCCTGACAGCATGTCTTTATTTTTGTTTTTATTGTTAATGATCACCGCTGGCTTTACTTCTTTTATATCTGCTGCATTTGGTGCTGGTGGCGGATTAATGCTGCTTGTTGTTATGGCGTCGTTTATGCCAATGGCAGTTGTTGTGCCTGTGCATGGTTTAGTACAGCTTGGCTCTAATGCAAATAGGTTTTTACTCAGTTTTAAGCATATTGATAAAAGCATGTTTGTATATTTTGCGTTAGGCGGCTTAGTAGGGGCGGGGTTATCAAGTTTTGTTATTGATGATATATCGCTTGATGCTATGAAGTTAGTGGTCGCTATTTTTGTTATTTATTTACTGTGGGGTAAAACGCCACCTATAAAATTAACCTCTAAGGTGTGGCGTATGGTCGCCGGTGGAATAACTACTTTTATTTCTATGTTTGTGGGGGCAAGTGGCCCATTAGTTGGTAGCTGTTTATATATAAATAATTACGAAAAGTTAAAATTTACGGCAACGTTTTCGAGCATTATGAGTGTGCAGCATTTATTAAAAGCGATAATTTATGGCGCTGTTGGTTTTAGTTTTTGGCAATGGATACCGCTTGTAATTGCCATGGTAATAAGTGGCGCTGTAGGAACTTGGTTCGGAATTAAATTACTTAAAAGGATGTCTGGGGATAAATTTAAGTATATTTTTAGGATAGTTTTAACGTTATTAACGCTACAACTTGGTTGGCAAGGTATAAAAATATTACTCCACTAATTTGCTTAGTGGAGTAAATTTAATTTTATTAAACATAAATTATTTAAGAGGATTAAATAATTCATTGCGCCAAAAAGTTACTGATATAGAGCGACTATACTGTAATTTTTTGCCTTATCGATGAATTACATATTCTTTGTAATAATTGTTCATACGTTTAATTAAATTGGTATTAAAGCTTATTTAACAGCGGCTTTAATTGGCTTGTCGCCATCAAACAACTTAAAAATGCGGTTACTAATAAATGAGTTGGTCGCAATATGTAATAATGCATTAGCTACGTTTTCGCGGCTAATTTTAGCTTCTGAACGATCACTTGGTTGCTGCGTAGTTACTTGCATTGAAGCACTATCGTCAGTCAATGTACCAGGGCGAACAATGGTATAATTTAAACCACTATTTATTAGGTGCTCGTCAGCCATGTGCTTAGCAACCAAGTAAGGTTTTAAATCACCTTGAATCGAATCTGGATCGTCTGCACCAATTGAACTGACCATAATAAAGTGATTAACGCCGTGCTCTTTAGCGAATGTAGCTGCTTTTGTTGCAGCCCATAAATCAATGAGTACAGTTTTATCATCGCCTGTACTTCCACCAGAACCAGCAGCAAAAATCACTTGGTCACAGCCTTTCATTGCGTCACCAAAATCACCTTCAAGATCTTGCTCAACAATAGTTAAAAAAGAGCTGTTTAAATCGCTTAACTTATTTTTGTCACGCACTAATGCCACAACATTTTGCTCATTTTCTAAAAGTAGCTCAGTTGTCATTTTACCTATTTGTCCGCTTGCGCCAATAATTAGGGTCTTACTCATAATTAACTCCTTCCAATAAATAGTAAAAGTAATGTGCTTACAAACAGACCTTGGGGTAGGGGATTATTTTTAAAGGGTAAAAAAGAGTTTAAATGAGCTAATTTCAAAAAATACTTTAATTAAAGTACGATGCTTAACTGAGTATTAAAGTTAGCTGCTTTTGGCGTGTTTTTTTAGACCTTTTTATTCAACCATTATACTCACTTCGGTCACATAACTACGGCGGTATAGACTAATACGGACTTTATGTTCTTGGTAATTATAAAACAAAGTGCGATATGTACTATTGCCATTTGTTTTTGAAGGTTCACCTAATTTTTGCTGATAAAAGCGAGTGATATCAGAAATTGAATCGGTTAAATAACCAGTACGTACCATTGGGTATTCGCTTGCTACATCCATCGTTGTAACAAACTCTTCAGGAAGTGGGATTTCAGTGACGTTTTGGCTAAGTGCGTTAAACGATAGAGTGCATAGCAACATTATTAAAAATGCTAAAGTTTTCATTAGAGTCCTTTGAGTAATAAATTCCTTTTATTGGTACTTATTTTACCTCAATAAGCACCAATGTCATTTAAATTTTATTACGAATTAAGTCTCGCACTATAAACCGGGCAGGGTGAATAGCTTGGCTTACACGTTCGCTTAATGGGCGGGGTTCGTTATTTAAACAACTTACGAGGTGGTCTGCACTTAGCGGTGCGCTGCATAAAGCGCGTGCGCCAAAACCGGTGAAAATATGCAGGCCTTGTTGCGGCTTATTAAGTAGCTCGTACTGGTAGCGTTTACCTAAACGTAGATTAGCAAAAGCCATTATATAATCACTTTGCTCGCACCATTGCCCTGCCATTGGTAGGTGATCTATAAATGTGCAGCGAACAGCCGCTTTTGCCGAGGTTATATTGCCAAGGGTGGAGGCAAATTCACTTTGCTGATAAAAGCTAAGTAGTTGCTCTTGGTTTAATTGGTTGTCGAGCGCTGTAACTTGGCGGCTTTTAGTGTTTTTTTCAAATGTGGCACCCATGCAGTGATGATCTAAATAAGCCGGGGTAAAATACCCTTTATGGCATAGCACTGTTTTAAGTTTGCGTGATTGCTCACTTGCCTCAATATGTGAAACCTGACCGCGCACGCCTACTATAGGTAGCGCTTTTGTTTGCTCAAATGCATCGCTGTGCTCACCTGCACAAATAATTACATCGCTAAAAGGGCCTAGCTGCTCATCATTCGTTAATAAAAACCAACCGCTATCAGTTTTTTTAAGCTGCTTTATATTGCAGTTAAATAGGCTTTTAAATGGGCTTATGCTATTTGCAGCGCTTAGCATAGCGTTTACTAATTGTGGCGGGTTAACCCAGCCGCCTTGTTCAAAAAACACGCCTGAATAACCTGTCGTTACGCCGGCTATTTCATCGCCTTGCTCTGCGGTTACGTTGTGCATTAGCTGGATTGGCCACAGTTGCTTTTGTGCTAAGTTTTCGTGCTTATCAGCGAGAGGTTTTTTCACTGCGTGTTGTAATACGCCGCACCAATCGTAATCAAAGCTAAAGCCGTTTTCGAGTAACTGGTTATACAAACGTTTTGCGTATAAAAAGCTATGTGCAAACAATTCACTGTGTGGCGAGTTTTTAGCTTGTAGGTGAGGGTAAATAGCGCCTTGCACATTGTGCGATGCCCCCATTGCAGGCTTTTCATCTTGGCAGAATAATTGGCTGGTTATGCCTCGTTTAGCCAAGCTGTATAAAATACAGCTACTGGCAATACCACCGCCAATGACCGCTACATTTTTTAAAGTACTGCTATCCTGATTAAAATAAGCGGGGGTTGATTGAGCGTTATTAACATGTTTAAGTTGGCCAGTAAGCATATCTTCTTTTTGATTAAAATCCTTGGCTTTTTTAGTACTAAAGCCAGCCTCTATTAATCCTCGTTGAACAAAGTCAGCGGCAGTAAAAGTCGATAAGGTTGCATTAGCTCTTGTTATATCAGCCATGGAGTTAAATAAACTTTGCTGCCACATATCAGGATTTTTACTTGGCTCAAGCCCATTTAAATACCAAGCATCAACAATTCCTGTTTGCGGGTAGCTCATTGCTTGTATTGATTCAAGCGCATCACCAAAGTATAAATCGAGAACAACATTGCCATTATTAAATTCGAGCCGGTGGCATCCTTCTAAATTAATTGGGTAGTTTACTGTTAATTGCTCACTAAAATAACTTAAGGTAGGCCAAGCGGTTAATGCTTGTTTTAAGTCTGTTAATGTTAAGGGATACTTTTCAAACGAAATATAGTGTAGGCGTTTTACGCTTTTTTCACATTCATTTTGAACTTGCATCCGCTCAAGGTGGTCTTTAAAGCGTTGCCACGTATTTAAAAAGTTTAAACCGGTGCCAAAACCGGTTTCGGCAATAACAAAATGTGATTGGTCATGATTTTGTAATCGTACATCTATATTATTTTGCTCATAGTACACATAATGCGATTGAGCTAAGCCATCGTCATTAGAAAAATAAATATCACCGGAGTCATTAGTCAAAGGTGTACCTAAATTATTAATGTGACTATGTGTGTTTTTAATCATAATTTTTTAAATTTATAGATATATTTTTAATTATTTTACGGGTTTTCTTTGTAATAGTCTGGCGTTATTTATAAGCTAGCAGTTCAGAGTACAAGTGTACGCTAGAAAGCTGACCACTTAGGTGATTAAATTCGCGTAAAATAGAATGCAATTAAGTATTAAGCTAAGGGAATTACCCATGAGAAGAGCTGTAATTACAGGTATCGGTGTTGTATCAAGCATTGGTAACAACAAAGAAGAAGTATTAGAATCGTTAAAAACGGGCAAAAGCGGCATCGCTTTTAACCAAGAATTTGCCGATTATAAGTTACGTAGTAACGTATCGGGTAAAATTGATATTGACGTTAAAGCACATGTTGACCGCAAAGCAATGCGCTTTATGGGCGATGCTGCTGCATATTCTTATATTTCGATGACTCAAGCAATTGAAGACTCAGGTTTGTCTGACGACCAAGTATCAAATGAGCGCACGGGTATTATTGTTGGCTCTGGCGGTGGTTCGTCTAAATGGCAGGTAGAAGCTGCTGATATTTTACGTGAAAAAGGCGTAAAACGTGTAGGGCCTTATATGGTTCCACGTACTATGGCGAGCACTACATCTGCTTGTTTAGCAACACCTTTTAAAATTAAAGGTGTTAACTACTCAATTAGCTCTGCATGTGCAACATCTGCGCATTGTATTGGTAATGCAGTAGAACAAATTCAATTAGGTAAGCAAGATGTTGTTTTTGCTGGTGGCGGTGAAGAACTACACTGGACATTGGCAATGGAATTTGACGCTATGGGCGCACTTTCTACTAAGTACAACGAAACACCAGAAAAAGCGTCTCGTACATACGATGCAAATCGCGATGGTTTTGTTATATCTGGTGGCGGCGGTATTGTTGTAGTTGAAGAACTTGAACATGCACTTGCACGTGGCGCGCACATTTACGCTGAAATTGTTGGTTACGGTGCAACATCAGATGGCTACGACATGGTTGCTCCATCTGGCGAAGGTGCAGCACGTTGTATGCGCCAAGCTATGCAAGATGTAGACAGTATTGATTACTTAAACACGCATGGTACATCTACACCTGTAGGCGACGTTAAAGAGCTTGGTGCGATTCAAGAAGTGTTTGGTGGTAAGTCACCAATGATCAGCGCAACTAAAGCAATGACGGGTCATGCCCTCGGTGCTGCAGGTGTTCACGAAGCTATCTTCTCATTATTGATGCTAGAGCACAGCTTTGTAGCGCCTTCAATTAATATTGATGAGCTAGATGAGCAAGCGGCAGGTTTAGATATTATTACTGAACGTCGTGACGTTGAGTTAAATACTGTAATGTCTAATAGCTTTGGCTTTGGTGGCACAAACGCTACTTTAGTTATGAGTAAGTACAAAGGTTAATTTGAGCTTATAAGCCCTAAATATGTAAACACATGTCAGGGCTAAACTGCTTAAAACAAAAAAGGAAAGCCGAGGCTTTCCTTTTTTATTATCGAAAGTTAAATTAACCTTCGTTATGTTCTTTACGCGCTTGCTCAATTTCGTCAGCAATTTCTTGCGCTTTCTGCTTAGTTTTTTCAGTTAACTCGCCAGCAGCTTCTTTGCTTTTAATCCATGCATCAACCGCAATCTCTTTGCCGTCGTCGTACATGTCTAAGCCCATTGTTTTACTTTGCTCTAATAGCTCGTTTAAAGACTCATCATTTTTAAGATCGTTAGTTGTCTCTTTAACGTCGTTCCATGCATCACCAAGCTTTTCTTGCATTTGTGCGCTTTTATCTTTTGCATCTTCTTTTACTTCGGTGGCATCTTCACAACCAGTTAATGTAATTAAAGTGCCTAATAAAGCTAAACCTGCTAATTTATTCATGTGCTATCTCCTTTAGAGACTGATAATTAATTCGAGGCAGACTATACAACAATGAAAATGAACGCCCCCGTAACAAAACGATTAAATTTTAAATTAATGAGTGAGCACGATTGGCCTCAATTATTTGAACTCGACCAAGACCCAGCCGTAATGCAGTATTTAACGCGAGGTGTACCTACCTCCGCAGAGCAAATAAAAAATGAGGGAGTGCCTCGTATGCTCGCATATCGAAATGAGCTAAAAGGCTGGGGGCTGTGGAGTATCACTCTAAAGCAAACCAGTACATTTATTGGCTGGGTATTAATAAGACCTATGGATTTCTTTAGTGATGCACCAAATTACAGCGATATTGAAATAGGTTGGCGCTTTAAACAAGCGAGTTGGGGGCATGGTTATGCAACCGAGGCGGCTTTAGCATTATGTGATGAACTCATTAAGCAAGATGACGTTAAGGCGATAAGTGCAACGGCACTAAAAGATAATACGGCCTCTATAGCAATAATGAAAAAGTTAGGTCTGCAATTTATAAAAAATTATACACATACAGACGAGCAAGGCGACTTACCTGCGGTGCTTTATTCAAAAAACGTTTGAAGATGATTAAATATCAACAGTATAAAGATTGACCTGTCCTTAAGTGACGTGCATTAATATGGGCAACAAAAATAATAAATTAAGGATGTTGTATGGGATTGTTTTTTTCACCACGTAAATTAATCGTCAAAAGTGTACTGGTTTTACAGTTCACTACTTTTAGTGTTTTGGCGCAGCCTTTAGCGCAAAGCGCGGTCGCAATGCCAGACTCGTTCAGTGCCGATGCTGCTAAAAGTATATTAGAGCAAGGCGGTAATGCTGTTGATGCGGCTATTACGGCACAATTTGTACTTGCAGTGACGCTTCCTGAAGCTGGAAATATTGGCGGCGGGGGATTTATGCTTATTCAAAAAGATGGCAAAGGCGATTTTATAGATTATCGCGAAACAGCGCCAACAGCGGCTCATCGTGATATGTATTTAGATGAGCAAGGTAATGTTATTGCAAACAAATCAATATATGGCATTCACGCAAGCGGTGTACCTGGCAGTGTAGCGGGTATGTGGCTTGCCCATCAAAAGCATGGCACTTTAAAGTGGGAAGCACTAGTACAGCCTGCTGTAACGTTGGCTGAGCAAGGGTTTGTAGTTCCGCCTAAGTTAGCAAAAGGTGTTAGCCATTATATAGCCCACCTAAAAGAGCAAAAAATAAATGTAAACTTCGAAAAATACTTCGCTGATGTAAAAGCTAATAAAGTCTTTAAGCAACCCGAGTTAGCGGCGACGCTAAAGCGTATTCGTGATAACGGCCAAGATGGATTTTATAAAGGCGAGACTGCAAATATTATTGCTAAATTTATGCATCTACATGGTGGTATTATTAATCAAGATGATTTAAAAAATTATACCGCTAAATCACGTGCGCCCATTAAAGCTAGTTGGAATGGTTATGAAGTACTTACTTCGCCACCGCCGAGTTCAGGTGGTATTGCTATTTTACAGTGGCTCAAAATGTATGAGTTACAAAAACCAGATGCGGGCTTAGCGCATAACTCGACTCAGTATGTGCACTTACTTTCTGAAATAGGTAAACGTGTATTTGCAGATAGAGCAGAGTATTTAGGCGACCCTGATTTTTTTGACGTTCCAGTAAACGCGTTAACTAATATTAACTACCTCAAAGAGCGCAGTAATGGCATTTCGTTAACCGCTATCTCGACTACCGAAAATATTAAACCGGGCCTTAAAGAAAGTGAGCAAACTACGCACTTTTCAATCGTTGATAAAATGGGTAACGCTGTCGCAAATACCACCACAATAAACTTAGGGTTTGGTAGCGGTGTCGTTGTTGAAGGTGCGGGGTTTATTTTAAATGATGAAATGGACGACTTTAGCGCCAAACCAGGCGTTATGAATGTGTTTGGTGCAATAGGCGGTAAAGCTAATGAAATACAGCCACACAAGCGTATGTTGAGTTCTATGACACCTACAATATTACTTAAAGACAACACCGTTAAAATGGTGACAGGTTCGCCTGGTGGCACAACCATTATTAGCTCTGTGTACGAATCTATATTAAATGCGATAGAGTTTGATATGACTGCAGAGCAGGTTGTAAATAGCCCTCGTTTTCATCATCAATTGTGGCCTAAAAATATAATTAGAACGCACATAGGTTTAACCGATAGCGTAAAAGCAGAACTCACCAAAATGGGTTACACCATAGACGAGAGACACTTTGGTGACTTACACGTTATTATTAATAAAAATGGTCAATTAGATGCCGCTTCTGAAGCATCAGGGCGCGGTAAATCAATTGTTTTTTAAATAAAAAAACACCGTGCTAAAAAGCGCGGTGTTTAAAATAATAAAAGCTTATTGAGTATCAATTAAATCTTCAACACCCACTATTAGCCATGGAGCATCGTCTGAAATTAGGCGCCCTAAGTGCCAAATTTCTAAAATAGGCTGTTCTTTTTTATCGCCTAAATCACGGTACTTACCTTTAAAGCGAACACTAACCTGCCACGATTGCGCATTTGTATCTGCACGCACAAGTTCGGCATCAATAAACATTACTTCAGTGTCTACACTCTGTATAGCTTCACGCTCAGCTTTAAATTCGGCAACAAGTGCAGGGCTTAAGTATTCAGCCATTGTGGTGTAATCGGCATTATTCCATGCAGTTTGTAGCGTATGGTAATGACTACGGGCACCTTGCAAAAAGCCATTAACGTCAAAGTTAGGTGGTAAATTAAAAGGGACACTTTCACCTTGTGGGGCGCTGTTAGCAAAGCCTGTACTCATTGGCTGCTCGATTGGTGCTTGTTTAAAAGCATTTTGCTGAGCACTTGTATCCGCACTGGCATTTGCAAGTTGTGGGGCACGATTAGCACGTAAAAAGCCTGTTACTAGCTTAAATAAAATAAATAGTCCGCCAGCTAATAAAATCATTTCTAATAGCTGAAAACCTTCAAAATCGTCGCCTAACATTGCTGCAATTAAGCCACCCGCTAAAAGACCACCCAAAACGCCAGCCATAATGCCTTTTTTATTTGATGTGGCTTTAGGTGCTGCTGTTGGAGTTGTTGTATCTGCTTTTTGTTTTTGTGCTGTTTGTTGTGTTGCAGGAGTTTGTCCACGTTTACTACTGCCAAACTTTTTACGTGCGTGTGCATCAAAACTGGCAGTACATAATAATGCCAATAATGAAAAAATAACGATGATGTTCTTCATGAAATTCCCTAATTAAAATCGAGTCGTGATTATAATTTACTTTCTTAAGGAATTTAATTAATTACTTTAAAAATCAGAGGTTTTGAGTATAAAAGAAAAGGTTTATTGGTAGGTATATAATCAAAAAACCGCTTAGTAGAGACTAAGCGGTAAATTTGTTTATTTTAAAGCCAACGAATAGCGCCAGTAACGCGTTCGTTATAAGTATTTAGAGGTGCTCCAACACTTGCCACTAAAATAGTATCTGCTTGTGAGCCTCGGTTAATATGACCTTCAAAGCGCTCGTCTTTGAAATTATCATCGCCAAAACCAAATGATTTATTTTCAGAAGGCACTATAAATACCGTCATAGGACCAAAGTCAGACTCAAATATCAAATGTAGCCCTTTTTCGCCTTTAAAATCACAAAACATAGCGTAAGTTACATCACCAGGAAGCTCATCAAGATGACCACCTAATACTGCAAGCTTGTCGTTAACGCTTTGTAGGCTAATGGGCTCTTTTTTATCAAGCGCACTAATTTCGTAGTACACATGGGCAAGCGCATGCTCACCCGCTTCGTGTGCAATATTTTGCTCTGTACTAAAAAAGAAAGCACTAATAGCCACTACAAAAGATGCAGCTAATGCAAGATGCACGCGGTCAAGCTTAAAACGCGAGCGGGCATCAACTACATTTTTTCCTGTTGCTTGCTCTTCTTGTAGTGCTTTTTCTTTTAACGATGTGTTTAAAAGAATGCGGTCTGCAAGGTTTTCAGGCACAGGTATATCTAAAGAGTCTTGAATAAATTTATCAAAATCTTTCATATCGTTAATAAAACTTTGTCGCTCTGGGTTATTGTTAGCAAACTCCATGAGCTCCTTGTCAATGTCGTTTGGCTGCGCAATAGTGCGGCGACGAAACTCAAGTTCATCCATTATTTTGATGCCCCTTTAAGTTGTTCATCATCACGGCTTAAAGCCTCTTTAAGTTGATTTCGGGCACGGTATAAACGAGTCATTACCGTGTTTTTATTTAAATTAAGTATGCCTGCGATCTCTTCGCCAGAGCAGCCCATTACAACTTGTAGTAATAATGGCTCTCGGTATTCATCAGATAGCAGGGCAATCTGGCGTTGGATAACCGTTTGCTCCATTTCATCATCTAATGAGTGGCTGGTTTCATCAACAAGCGTATCGTTTTCTACGTCGCTGTAATCAAACTGTTTACGTTCAAATCGGCGCGCATTTTCTCTTCGTAATATAGTAAGCAGCCAAGGTTTAGCTGCCTTTTGATCAAGTAAAGAGTCGAGAGAACGCCACGCGCGTAAAAACGTTTCTTGTACTAAATCATCTGCTATGTGCGGATCACGGCATAACCAATAAGCAAAGCGGTAAAGCTCTTTATTGTAAACGTGGACCAAGGCTTCATAACGCTTTTGTTTCTCTGCCATATTGATTAAGACCTGATTGTTTGATTTTTTCTTTCCAAGCATAAGTACTTTTTTAATAAAAAATTATTATTTATTGCAAAAAAAGACCTGAGTATCGTAGTTATTAATCGTAAAGGTCTTTTAATACAGCTTGTTGCGACTTTGATGCTTGAGTTTGATAGTTCTCAAGAGTTTTAATAATAGCATTAAGATCCGTATCTGTGCCTCTATTACTATAAAGTTGTGCCTGTAATTGGCTAATGAGGCCATTAAGCTCGCTGCTATTTACGCGACGGCAAAGCTCATCAATAGCGCCTACATTTTTGCGAGTAACCTTTTCAGAAAAATTATTTAATGCGGTGTAAAAGGCTTTCACATCATGCGTTTTAGCTAATGTTTTAAGCTCGTTTAAGCTCGGCTGAGAAATATCACGGTTGTTTGGATGTAAATTTTCAGTCGTATTTTTAGTAGAACGGGTCATTAAGTAAAAAATTACAGTACCAACCCATAAAATATACCCTAAAGCGGCAACAACTATTAACCAAAGGGGAGTATCACTTTTAGTTTCAATAGGTTGTATACCTGTTGCTTGATTCGAAATATTTTCAATAGCAGATAAATTATTTGGGCTTGATTGTAGGTTTGCCACAGCGGTATTAGGTGCGGTGCTACTTGGCGTTACCGTTATAGTGCGCTTTGGCAATGTAGCTACGCTAATACGGTTCATTTTAGTATTAAACCAAGGCAGCTGTATTTCAGGTAAAGTGTAAGTACCTGGTTTTTGCGGCAGTAATGCATACGATGCAGTTTGCTGCGATACAACGCGTCCGTCACGTACTGCATTGTTATTTTCTTTTTTATCAGGGTAGCTGCGTATGCCATCAATGGTAGGCATAGAGATTTCAGGTAATTGCTCTTTTGTAACACCAAGCGCGGTAAGTGTAATAGTACGTGTTATAGGCGTACCTACTTCTACGGTGTTGTCGTTAGGTTGCCATTCTTCATCAAGACTAACTAGCTCGCTTGGTAACCACGCACCTTTATAGTCACTCGGAATTGGTTTGATTTCTACTTGCTGATCGTCGCCAAGAGCTGATACTTCTAATTGACGATAATTTTGTTGTACTCGTCCTTGAAAAGCGGGGCCTGCAATAGTGTACGCACCGCTTTTTTGTGGCTGAATCAAATACTCGCGAGTAATAACAAGGTAGCGTTTACCATCAACAAGCTCATAGCTTTCAGTTTGTTTACCCAATTGGGTTAGCTGAGCATCTTCCATATTTGGTGTGCTTAAGCTGCCATCAAGCAGCTCTTTCGCAAGGTAAAGCTTAATAGTGTAAACACCGGCTTCTTGGACAAATAATGAATTACTTGAGAGCGACGTTTTTAAAAATATTTCGTTATTTTTATCTGCATCAACTGAGCGTTTTGCCACTTTTAATTTAATAGGCTGTGAGGTTAACCCTGCAACGCTAAATGCCGGAATAGTGTAATCACCCTCTGCACGGGTCATTAATTTAACTGACCACGTGGTTTGTTTATTAATGCTGCCATTAATAATGTTGGTACGAGAACTTAAGCTTGTTGGGCCTACCACAAAGTCTTTTAACAGCGATGAGGTGTCTGGTTGCTCGCCTTTAACTGTATCGTCTACGGATATATTAAGCATAAAAAATTCACCCGCTAAAACAGGGTTTTTATCTACGCTGGCTTCTAATTTGGTGGCAGCCCACGAAGGCATCGCACTTAATAGCAATAAACAGCAAAATAATCGCATTACCATGATTTTTCGACTCCTGTAGGGCGACGTTTATATTGTCTTTTTTGGGCTTCTAATTGCATTTTATTCCGTAATAAAATAGCCGGATCGTCCGGGACTTTTCTAAGTAGTTGATTAAGCTGTTGTGCTTTTTCTTTTTCTTCATTAGTGAGCTCACTTGCTTGGGCTTGCATAGCTTGTTGCTGAGCATTTTGTTTTTGCTCATCAGTAGCAGGTTGCTCATTCATTGCTTGTGGCTTACTTTGTTGCTGCTCGTCTTGAGGTTGGTCAGCGTCTTTATTTTGCCCTTGCTCACTTTGTGGCTGAGCTTGCATATCAGGTTCATTTTGCTTGTCTGATTGCTCGCCAGGCTCACCTTGTTGATCTTTTGATTGTTCAGACTCTTTATCTGATTCTTTATCAGATTTTTCATCGCCGGGGCTTTGACTTTCGTTTTCGCCTTTTTCAGAATCGCTTTTATCACCATTTTGTTGCTGATCCTGTTTTGACTCATCAGAATTTTGCCCTTGGTTTTGCTCATCTTTTTTCTGGCTATCATCTTGGTCTTGAGAGTCGTCGCCGTCGCTTTGCTGATCTTGCTGGTTTTGTTGCTCTTGTTGATTGAGTAATTGTTCAACTAAAGCTTGGTTGTCAGTTGCTTGTGTAAAGTCGTCTTGTAAGGTTTGGGCTTGTTTGTAGGCTTCAATGGCGTCCTCAAGCTTGCCAGCTTTGGCGAGGGCATTACCGTAGTTGTATAAACCGGTAGCCGACTTATCATTACTAAACTCATTAAGTGCAGCATCAAAATTACCTTGCTGGTAAAGCGCAGCGCCTTTTAACTCACTCGATTGCGCCTGTGTTGCTGCATCGTATTCTTTATTATTGTAAGCCTGCAATGCACGTTGATCTGCATTTTGCAAAAGAGTAGGGAGCTCTACGGCATACGCATTTTGCTGCGGTAAAAAACCAAAAGCTAAAAATGCGCCTAACAAGGCAGCGCGTCTAAATAAATACAAACCAAATGGCAGTAATAACAAGAGTCCGTATATACCTGCATCTATTCGCCAAAGCGCATGGCTTTGTTTTTCGTCTTTCAATAATTCACTCTGTGCATTTGGGGCAAACGTATTTATGTCGTTATTGCTAGGTTGGTAACTAGCAAATTCACCACCACTGCTCGATGCTAAATTTTTAAGCTGACTGGCATTGAGAGTAGGTACTACAATTTGGCCGTATCTGTCTTTCAAAAAACCACCTTCAGGTAACTTAATTGGAGCGCCTTGAGCGGTACCTACGCCATATATATTTAATCTATATTGGGTGTTACTGGTAAAGCTACTCACGTCGCTTTGTTCTTGTTGGTCAATACCGTCGGTCACTAAAATAATGTCGCCATCAATATAACCCGCTTGCGTTAATAGCTCTTTGGCCATATCAAGACCCGCTAAAACGTTTGAGCCTTTGTCTGGCATTATTTCAGGGCTTAAGCTTGGAATTAAATTACTGAGTGTTGTGGCGTCGTTTGTTAGTGGTGAAATTATATAGGCCGTGCCTGCGTAAGCTACAAGCGCGGTATCTCCTTCTTTAAACAGCTCAATCATATCAAGCGCTTTAAAGCGTGATTGCATTAAACGATTTGGTAAAATATCGGTGCTGTACATTGAGTACGACATATCCATAACAATTACACGGGCACTTTTACTTTGAAATACAGGAACTTGTTTTTTCTCAAAGCTAGGCCCAGCACTAAATAAAATGCCAAGGCTGCAAAACAAAGCAACTAACCAAAGTGGCTGGCTGGCTTTAGTGTTTGCTTCGCTCATGATAAATTGTGCTAAATGCGGTGCAATTAGCTGCTCACTAGTCGTTTTTTTATGCTTAATTAAGGCGACAAAAAATAATGCCACAGCAGGTATGAGTAACCATAAAAGAGCGGGGCGAATAAATTCAAAATCCATTAGTTTGGCTCCTTTAATGCACGCAGTGTACTAAGCATTACTTTTAAGCTAATAAGTAAAATAGCGATAAGTAACGGGTAGTAAAATAATGGGCTTTGTGGGCGGAATGTTTGTTCATCAGCGCTAATAGGTTCAAGTTTATCAAGCTCTGCGTAAATTTGTTGAAGGCCTGCTACATCTTTGGCCCTAAAGTATAATCCGCCAGTTTGCTCGGCAATCTTTTTAAGTAAGCTTTCATCTAAACTACTGCCACTAGAGCCACCCATGTTAAAGAGGCTAAAGCCGCGCGGATTATCTGAGCCAACGCCAATGGTGTACACTTTAATACCTTCCTCGCGAGCTAGCAGCAGAGCATCTTCTGGGTTTAAATTACCCGCAGTATTTTGTCCGTCGGTTAATAGCACCACAATACGGTTACTTTCATCTTTATTGGCAAAGCGTTTTACCGAAAGACCCAATGCATCACCAATGGCTGTTGCGCGTCCCACTAAACCAATTTGCGCTTCACTGAGCATTTTACTTACTGTTTTAACGTCGCGCGTGAGGGGGGTTTGTAAAAATGCGGTGTCGCCAAATAATATCAACCCAAGCCTGTCGCCTTGACGCTGCTCTATAAAATCACTGAGTACGGCTTTTACCATGGTAAGGCGGTCAACATATTGGCCATTGTAAGCCATGTCTTGTTCGGTCATCGAGCCTGATAAGTCAACTGCTAACATTATATCGCGCCCTTCATTTGGTAATGAGATTGGCTCATCTAACCATGTTGGATTGGCAGCGGCAGTAACAAGTAATAACCAAATTATCCATTCGAAAGGATTTAAACGTCGTGCGTGTGGCTCAATGCTTTGGCTGGTTAAATTGTGCTTTGCAAAACTGGGTATACGTAAACGCGTACTGGCATTACTTGCTGCGGGTTTTAATAGTAAAAGTAATAAAGGCAAAGGTAGTAATAAAAATAACCATGGCCAGCTAAATTCAAACATTTACTGACTCCTTTATTTTAAATTGTTTAATACCTTGGCGAAATTTTTCGCACAGTGTTGTATCTTTTTGGCTGGGGTTATACAAGCTTAGTATTTCTTGTTCTGTAAAGCTCAAACCGGTGAGCGTATTTAGTGTTGTGCACCATTTAGAGGTTGATTGCGCAGCAAGGCGCTTGTCGTAATATTCAATCACTAAACGTTTTAAAATAATATGCAGTTGCTGAGGATTTTGCTCACTTTGGCTCAATTGTATTGCGTAGCGTTTAGGCTTTTTAAATTTATGTTTTTTGTAAAATATATAAATAGCTGCGCACAGTGCTAAAAACAGCAGTGCAATAATAACCCACCAAGCAGGGGCGAGTGGCCACCAATTAACTTGGCTTGGCGCTATTATATCGTGCAGGCCATCGAGTGGATTGGTTTGCATGGTTATTTTCTCACTAATTGCAGCTCAAGCGGTGTTGCTGCATTGAATGATATTAAATTAAGACCCGATTTAGTTAAGCGATTAAAGCGCGTACTAAATGCTTGCTCAGCATTTTTAGCAAAGCGTTCTCTAAAGTTGTTATCCATTAATGGTAGGGCAAAGTCTTGACCATTTGCATTAACGGTGACAGCTTGCTTAAACGCAGGTAACTGATGCTCAAACGGATCGCTTATGTGGCAACCAATAAGCTCGCAGTGACGGCTTAATATTTCGAGTTGCTTAAAGCTGGCATCATCCAGAGCGTTAAAATCAGACACCAAATACACTAAGCTGCCTGGTTTTGCTAAATGATTAAGGCGCTTTAGGTTATCGCTAAAGTTGTTAGTGGCTGTTTTATCAATATTGTTGAGCGCTTGCTGGTGGTTGTCGCATAAATTATGACAAAGCTTAAGCACGGCTTTTTCACGGGCGCTGGGCTTTAGCTCCAAATGCGAGTGCTGATTAAACACTATACCGCCAATTCTGTCGCCGCGTTGACACGCCGACCATGCAACAAGAGCGCTTATATGCGCAGCTTGCACCGACTTTAATAGTAACTTTGAGCCAAACAGCATTGAGTTAGAAAAATCAGTAAATACAAACACAGGGCGCTCTTTTTCTTCTTGAAAGAGCTTTGTGTGAGTCTCGCCGGTACGCGCAGTGACTCGCCAATCAATAGAGCGAATATCGTCACCTTGCTGATAATGACGCACTTCGGCAAATTCCATTCCTCGGCCTTTGTGCGGTGCAAGGTATTGCCCTGTTAAGGTATTTTTTATTTTTACCTTAGGGGCAAGTTCAAGCAATTGCGCTTTGGCTTTGTAATACATCAGCTCTTTGAGAGCTAAATTAACACCGTGGCTATGGCTCTGTTTGAGCCATGCTTGGGATTCTAATTGTTTTTGCATAACTTATGGTACGGCTACAAGTTCAACTATACGGCTTATTACTTGATCTTTAGTAATGCCATCGGCTTGGGCTTCGTAACTTAAAATAATGCGATGACGCAGTACGTTATGCACAACAGCTTGAATGTCGTCAGGTGCTACAAAGTCGCGACCTTGAAGCCATGCATGAGCACGAGCACATTTATCAAGTGCTATTGTTGCACGCGGACTTGCACCAAACTCAATCCAGCTACCTAGTTGCGCATCTAATTTAGCGCCTTCACGGGTGGCAATAATAAGTTGTACTAAATATTGCTCAAGCGGCTCTGCTAAATAAAGGCCTAGTATTTCTTTTCGGGCTGCAAATAAATCGCTTTGACTAATTTTTTGCAATACTGGTTGTTGCTCGTTAAGCGCTTCGCCGCGTGTTAAACGCAGTATATCAAGCTCATGCTCTGCGCCAGGGTAGCCAATACTTAGATGCAGTAAAAAGCGATCCAGCTGGGCTTCTGGTAACGGGTAAGTCCCTTCTTGCTCTAGCGGGTTTTGTGTTGCCATAACTAAAAATAGTTCGCTAAGCGGATAAGTGTTTTTACCCACGGTCACTTGGCGCTCTGCCATGGCTTCTAATAGTGCTGATTGTACTTTGGCTGGTGCACGGTTAATTTCGTCAGCTAAAATTAGGTTGTGAAAAAGAGGGCCTTTTTCAAATACAAACTCGCTAGTTTGTTGGCGGTAAATATCGGTGCCTGTTACATCAGCCGGTAATAAGTCTGGCGTAAACTGTACGCGCTGAAACGATCCTTCAATACCTTTAGCAAGTGCATTAACTGCACGTGTTTTTGCAAGCCCAGGAGGGCCTTCTACTAATAAGTGACCATCAGCTAAAATAGCAATAAGTAGCGCTTGTGTAAGCTCTGGCTGGCCAATGATTTGTGTATCTAAGTACGTTTTTAATTGTGAAAATGCGTTAGCTGCCATAATAAGTGGACTGTCCTCGTCAGCTGGGTTTGTACCTAATAGTGTTAGGTGATAAATACTGACCTATTTATAAGGTTTATAATTGGGTAACTCAAGAGTTAGACTGTATTTTTTAAAATAGTTCGTTATTTATTAACGATTTTTAGCGTACCACAAAACTTTGTAAATGCGTCTAAAAAAGCCTATTGTGATAGTCGTAATTAAACACTATTTATATAAATTTGTGTTTATCTATTGGCTTTAGTACACGGGTTGTTTAGAATCGAGGAAAACAAACAGGTCAGACCTGTCAGCGGGAGAGCATAAATGTCTGAGCAAAACATACTAAAAACACCAAAGGGCGACCGTATTGCCATAGTTAGCGGCTTACGTACACCTTTTGCAAAGCAAGCAACAGCGTTTCACCATGTACCTGCACTTGATATGGGTAAATTGGTGGTTAACGAAATGCTTGAACGATTAAATTTCAACAAGTCAGAAATTGATCAACTTGTATTTGGTCAAGTAGTACAAATGCCAGAAGCGCCAAATATTGCACGTGAAATTGTATTGGGCACAGGTATGCCGGTATCGGTTGATGCATATTCTGTATCGCGCGCATGTGCTACCAGCTTTCAGGCTATTGCTAATGTAGCTGAGTCTATTATGGCGGGATCTGTAAGTGTAGGTATTGCAGGTGGCGCAGATTCGTCATCAGTACTGCCAATTGGTGTTAGTAAAAAGCTAGCAGGCAGCTTAGTTGATTTAAATAAAGCGCGTACGCTTGGTCAACGCTTAAAAATATTTTCAAAACTGCGTTTAAAAGACTTATTACCAGTGCCTCCTGCAGTTGCAGAGTACTCAACAGGCCTTTCAATGGGGCAAACTGCTGAGCAAATGGCTAAAACACATAATATTAGCCGTGAAGATCAAGATGCGTTAGCGCATCGTTCTCACTCACTTGCAACGCAAGCATGGGCTGATGGAAAGTTAAAAGATGAAGTAATGACGGCGCATTTACCGCCATATAAAAGCTTTATTTCAGAAGACAACAACATTCGTAAAAACTCAACGGTTGAAGGCTACGCCAAGCTTAAACCTGTTTTTGACCGTCAGCACGGTACTGTTACCGCCGCAAATGCAACACCATTAACTGATGGTGCAGCGGCCGTACTTATGATGAGCGAAAGTAAAGCAAAAGCACTTGGCTACGAAATACTAGGTTACGTACGTAGCTTTGCATTTTCGGCAATTGGCGTAGAAAAAGACATGTTAATGGGCCCAGCTCATTCAACGCCTATTGCACTAGATAGAGCGGGTATTACGCTTGCTGATTTAGATTTAATTGAAATGCACGAAGCGTTTGCATCGCAAACACTTGCCAATATGAAAATGTTTGCTTCAGACAAATTTGCACAAGAGCATTTAGGTCGCAGCAAAGCAATTGGCGAAATTAACATGGATAAGTTTAACGTTAACGGCGGCTCTTTAGCATATGGTCACCCATTTGCAGCAACAGGTGCACGCTTAATTACGCAAAGCTTACACGAGCTTAAACGTCGTGGTGGCGGTTTAGCATTAACAACAGCGTGTGCTGCTGGTGGTTTAGGTGCAGCCTTTGTATTGGAGAGCGCGTAATGACAGATTCAGTATTTAATTTAGCGGTAGATGAAAATAAAATCGCCGTGGTAACGATTGATGTGCCGGGTGAGAAAATGAATACCCTGCGCAGCAGTTTTGCCGATGATTTAAAAGCGTTATTAGAAGACGCTAAATCGCAAAACGTAAAAGGCATGGTATTTATAAGCGGAAAAAGCGATAACTTTATTGCAGGCGCCGATGTAAAAATGCTTGATAGCGTTCAAAAGCGTGAAGATGCTTTGGCGATTAGCGAGCTATGTCATCAAGCGTTTTTTGATATGACAAAACTGCCATACACAACAGTTAGTGCCATTCATGGCGCTGCATTAGGTGGTGGTTTAGAGTTTGCTTTAGCGTGTGATTACCGTATTGGTACCGACAGCGATTTAACAAAAATTGGCTTACCAGAAGTACAACTTGGCTTATTACCAGGTGGTGGCGGTACGCAGCGTTTAACTAAAATTGTAGGCATTCAAAAAGCACTAGAGTGGATGCTAACAGGTAAGCAAATTCGTCCTAAGCAAGCTAAAAAAGCAGGCGTGCTTGATGATTGTGTACCGCACAGTGTACTTTTAAAAGTAGCAAAAGAATTTGCCGCGAAGAAAAAGCCACAAGCAAAAGAGCCAAAGCTCGACAATATTAGTAAATTATTAGAATCTAACCCGTTTGGTCGTAACTTTATCTTTAAAAAAGCTAAAGAAAACGTACTTAAAAAAACGGGCGGGCATTACCCAGCACCACTAGCTATTATTAAAGCAGTGCGAGCTAGTGTAGAGCTTGATGAGCTAAAAGCGTATAAAACAGAAGCTGAAAGCTTTGCAACACTTGTAATGAGTGATGAATCTAAAGCGCTTCGCGGTATTTTCTTTGCAACCACTGAAATGAAAAAAGAGTGGCGCAATGATGACGCACCAGCAATTAGCAAAACCGCTGTTTTAGGTGGTGGACTAATGGGCGCTGGCATTGCGCACGTAAGTGCTGTTAAAGCTAAAGTGCCGGTACGTATTAAAGATGTAGCAGAGCAGGGTATTAGTAATGCAATGAGCTACACCTATAAAATTTTAGATAAACGCCTTAAACGTCGTATTATGTCTAAAGCTGATGTGCAGTTAACAATGAACCGTATTACAGGTACAACTGACTACAGTGGCTTTAAACACATTGATTTAGTAATAGAAGCGGTGTTTGAAGATCTTGCGCTTAAGCAAGGTATGGTTGCAGACGTAGAGCAGCAATGCCAAGCAAATACAATTTTTGCAAGTAACACGTCATCATTACCAATATCGCAAATTGCAGCGCAGGCAGCACGTCCTGAAAATGTAATTGGCTTGCATTACTTTTCACCAGTGGAAAAAATGCCATTAGTGGAAATTATTCCACACGAAGGTACATCTCAAGAGACCATTGCCCGCGTTGTTAACTTTGCACGTAAGCAAGGCAAAACGCCAATTGTTGTAAAAGACATGGCCGGTTTTTACGTCAACCGTATTTTAGCGCCTTACTTAAACGAAGCTGCTAATTTGATGCTTGCAGGCGAGCCAATTGAAAAGATTGATGCAGCGCTTGTTGAGTTTGGTTTTCCGGTAGGCCCGCTGGCTCTACTTGATGAAGTAGGTATTGATATTGGCTCTAAAATTGCCCCAATTCTTGAAAAAGAATTAGGTGAGCGTTTTAAAGGCCCTGATGCATTTATGCGTATGATTGATTCAAAACGCCTTGGCCGTAAATCTGGTCGTGGTTTTTATGAATACGATAAAAAAGGCAAAAAGGTTGATGAGTCAGTTTACGAACTATTGGGTGTTACCCCGGCTCCACGTTTAAACAAGAGCGAAATTGCTAAGCGTTGTGTATCGCAAATGCTTAACGAAGCAGTACGCTGTTTAGATGATGGCATTATTGCCAGCCCACGTGATGGCGACATCGGTGCAATATTTGGTATTGGTTTTCCACCATTTTTAGGTGGCCCGTTTAGCTATATGGATAAATTAGGCGCGAGTAAAATAAGCTCTGATATGTCTACATTAGCTAACAGCGATGCTAACTTTGCACCATGTGAATCACTGGTAACTATGGCAAGCTCTGGTGCTACTTTTTATAACGCAACACATGTTGAGGTTGTAGCTCCTGAAGTACAAAGCACTGAGTCACAAGAGCAAAGTGTAACTGAGCCTGAAGTTACTAAAGAGATTGAAACGAAAGAATAAAGTTTCTGCTATCTAAAAAAACCGCATTTAAATGCGGTTTTTTTATAGTTTTTATAAATAAATGAGGAGCTTAATGACATTATTTACACAAAGATTGAGCATGTACCAAATGGAAGAATCTGATTGGCCTCTTTTTCTAGCGCTTCATCGCGATCCTCAAGTCCTTAAGTTTTGCTTTGATATGCCAATGGAGTCACTGGTAAGAAACCGCTTTGAGATACGCTTGCCTAAGTGGAATGCTAAATCACGTCATCCCCTGTGTTTACTCATTATTAATAATCAAACAAAACAACCTGTGGGTGTTACAGGTTTTGCCTATGACGGAGAAACCGCAGAGCTTGGTTATTTATTATTGCCAGAGTATTTTAATAAAGGCTACGCGACAGAATCCCTAAGAGCTGTGATTGACTGGGCTTGGAAAGAATGTGGTATTAGGCAGTTTAAAGCAGTCGTAACGCGTGGCAATATTGGTTCTGAAAAAGTGCTTGGTAAGTGCGGTTTAACCCATACCGATACACTTTTTAAAGTGCATACAATAGGCGATAAATTATATGACGATTTAATTTATACGCTTAAGGTGTAGGGTTTTAATGGGCTAGTAGCCTAGCCCAAAAAGTGTTTACAAGTGAAGTGAAATAGCTTTTCGGTCTTTTTCTGGCATGTTTTCTACGACTAAATTAAATGAGTTATCAATCATTCTCTCAATTTCACCTTGTGGAATTGTGCCGTCTAAAATTACTGTGTTCCATAAGCGTTTATTCATATGGTAACCAGGGATCACTGCCGGGAAAATATCACGCAATGATATTGCTTCATCAGGATCGCACTTTAAGTTAAGCCACCAAATAACCTCACCATCATCATTAGTTTGACCGTCATTGCCAATAGCAAGAGTCGCAAACATTTTATGATTCACTTTATATACATCAACCTCTTGCGCAAATGGTTTTGTAACCTGAACAAGTGGTTTTTTAACTAAATACTCATGTACTTTTTTCTGGTCCATGATCCATTCCTTGAAGTCATACTCGGTAAAGCTACCATAGCAGTTTTTTTCACATTTGATTATATGTATTTTAGTATAAATTAAAATTTTACAAGCTAATACAACATGTAGCGTAAAACCAACGTAATTTTAGTTGAACAAAATCCAGTTCGTGGTATGTTTCTGGCAATCAAAAAAATAATAGGAATTCACACATGCCAAAGGCGAGTGATGTTAAAAAAGGTACTGCTATTGACTTCAATGGCCGCGTTTTAGTTGTAAAAGATATTGTGCGCTCTGTGCCGCAAGGTCGTGCTGGTGGTAGTTTATACCGTATGCGTTTATACGATGTGGTAACCGGTGGTAAAGTTGACGAAACATTCAAAGACAGTGACATGCTAACGCTGGCTGATTTAACACGCCGTGAAGTAATGCTATCGTACATTGATGGTGACGAGTATGTGTTCATGGATAATGAAGATTACACGCCTTATAACTTAAGCAAAGATGCTATTAGCGAAGAAATTTTATTTGTTAATGAAGAAACACAAGGCGTACACGTAATTGTTATTGATGGCGCGCCAGTAGGGCTTGATTTACCGTCAAGTGTTGAACTTGTTGTTGAAGAAACAGACCCATCTATTAAAGGTGCATCTGCGAGTGCTCGTTCAAAACCTGCACGTATGTCTACTGGCTTAAATATTTCTGTGCCAGAGCATATTTCAACAGGTGACCGTATCCGTATTAATACTGTTGAACACAAATTTATGGGTCGTGCTGAAAAGTAACCCTTAAATTATAATTTTAAAAGCCGAACCTGTATTTAACAGGTTCGGCTTTTTTGTGCGCGCGGGGGATTTGTTGCTTTAAATTTAATCACGTTAGCGTTAGAATAACCGCCGTATTTTTGAGCAACTTTAAAGGGTAATTTTGTTTATAGTTTTACTAAGCAGTGTATTTATAGCTTTAATGTATTTAGAAGCCATTAAAAAAGGTATGCCAATTAAGCGATGGCTTATTTTAGGCGGTTTACTTGGGCCTGTGGCCTGGTGCTTGTTTAACCTACATTATCGTCGTGCTTTAGTTAGAAATGTAGGTATAAATGCGTGTATATGGCGCCCTTAATTTATCGACGCCACATTTTTATTTTTTCTAATTAAGCTTGGGGCTGCTTTAGTTTGTTGCTGCTTTAAAAATTCAGTAAATTCACTTTTTGATAGTGGCTTAGAATAGTAATAGCCTTGTACTGTTTCGCAATTAAGCTTTTTAAGTATATCAATTTGATGAGCTTGTTCTACACCTTCAGCAACTACATGCAAATCAAGATTATGCGCAATAGTGACTATTGAGTCGACCATATTACGCCCACGTTCGTTGGTCATGTCATCTATAAATGCTTTATCTACTTTAAGTGTATTAAGCGGAAATTGCTTTAAATACGCTAATGATGAATAACCAGTACCAAAATCATCCATTGCTAAATGAATACCTCGGGCACTTAACGAACGCATAATTGCAATGGCTTCTTTAGGGTCGTCCATTACAGTACCTTCTGTTATTTCAAGCTCTAAAAAGTAAGAAGGTAATTCGTTTTTTTGCAAAATAACGTCAATACGAGAAGTTAAATCGGGGAGGCTAAATTGCTTTGCTGATAAGTTGACAGCTACTCGGCCGCTAAATAAACCGCTATCTAGCCATTCTTTTACGTCTCTGCAGGCTTTGTTTAATACAACTTCGCCAATTTCAATTATTTGGCCCGTTTCCTCGGCTATGGGTATAAAAACGCCTGGGCTAATAATGCCCTTTTTGGGGGTAATAAAGCGCACTAATGCTTCCATTCCGGTTAGCTTGCCTGTGCGAATATTCATTTTTGGTTGGTAGTACACTTCAAAATGATCTTCTTTTAAACCAAAGCGCATAAGGTTTTCTATTTGCAGTCGTTTAACGGCTTGACGGTTCATCGTGTCGTTAAAAAATAGGTAGCTATTACCTTTCTTTTTAGCATGATACATCGCGGTATCTGCATTTTTTAGGAGCAGTTCAGGCGTATTACCGTCTTCTGGAAATAATACAATGCCTACACTTGAGGTGATTGCCAGTTCGTGGCCAGCCATTTTAAATGGTGTAGCAATGGCTGCTAAAAACTGTTTTGCCATACGTGTAATTACATGTATGTCGTTAGTGTCAGACATTACAAGAGCAAACTCATCGCCGCCTAAACGATAAAATACATCATTTTCGCGGGTTAGTTTATTTAAGCGCATTGCTAGTTTAGCTAATAAGCTGTCACCTAGTTGATGCCCTAACGAGTCATTTATTTTTTTAAAGTTATCTAAATCGAATACAAGCAAGGCGTGATGCGAGTTGAGCTTTACTAGCTTTTGCAAATCAGTAAAAAATAAATTTCGGTTAGGCAGACTAGTTGTGCGATCTCGATTCGATAAGTTATGTAACTGCGATTCGGCTTTTTTACGCTCTGTTAAATCTGAATAAACAACGACATAATTAGTTATTTGATTTTGATCGTTTTTAATTTCATCTATCGATATTTCTATAGGCAATAAAACACGCTCACTATTACGAAGCTTCACTTCTTGTTGGATATGTTCGCGCTCTTTTACTATTTCAATAATTCTGTTTGTGTAGCTTGGCTCATACCCAGATAGGTTGAAATCTTTTCCTAAGTATTGCTCGCGTACGCCACCAAACAAGGTTAAAAAACTCGGGTTTATATCAACCAGTTTAAAGTTTTTATCGTAAATTGCTAAGGCGTCAGTGAGCGATTCAACACATTTAGCAAAAAGGTTTAAGCGCTCTTCCGTTGATTTTAGCTGTGATATATCACGAACGGTACCTGTCATTCTTAGAGGTGATAAGTTAGCGTCTTTTTCAATTATTTTTCCGCGATCGAGTACCCAATGCCAACGTCCAAATGTATCTTTGATTCGGTAGGTGGCTTCAAAAAAAGCAGACTGCTCTGCAAAGTGTACTTTTAACAAGTGCTCAACGTTATTAATATCATGAGGATGAATAAGGCCTTTGTTTGGCGGAAACCCCATTAAGGTAGTCGAATCCATTAAGTACTTATCGTTAATACGAATAACTTCGCCTGTTTTTATGTTCCAGTCCCAAAGTGTATCGCCGCTACCTTCTACAGTACTTTTAAGGCGTTTTTCCGAAAGGCGGAGTTGGCGGCGTGAGCGTCTAAGTTTGTGGATTACAAATAACAGGTAGGGCAAAGCAAGCGCTATAATGGCGCTTGCTAGTATAAGTATATTGTCGGAGTTGTAATTAAATGATGACTCAAAGGCAAAAAGCTCAAATGAGTAAGCAAGTACTACAAGCATGCTTAGTTTTATTATTATTTTTATCATTTTTTTATTACTTCTAATTTACAAATGATAATTTAAAACAAGCTAAACCTAGTGTCAAAGAGATTGAGAGTAAACGGGCATATTTTGAGATTTATAGACTTTTGCCGAGCTTAAAAGCTCATATCTTGGTCTATTATCATCAAATAGGCTTAGTGCATAAACTTTTAGTTCTTTTAGGGTTAGCGCATTTAAGGCATCTAAAAGTCGTTGTTGCATATGAAATTCATGATCTCTGTTACCAATAGCAAGCCATAACCGTTGTGAGCGCAGGCGCAGGTTTTTATCTTTTTCTGCAATATGAGTACTAAGGCCGTGTTTTTGCTGTTGCCAATCGTTTTCATCAAGTGCATCAATATTATCAAGGTAGTTTTTAATAAAACGGTTATGTCGATGCAATAATGTTTTTGCATCAAACTTAGGTGACTGCACATAAAATGCTATACCAGCACGCGTGTTAAATGGTGCATAACCAGCGCCTACTAAATAACCAAGTTGCTGTGTAGTTCGTAATTCATTAAAGTAATCTTGATTAATTAAATGATTTAACGCCATCATTTTTACTTTTTCGGCCACGCAATCCGTTTGCGCTTGATAGTAAATAACCATTGCATGGTCGTTACAAGGAAGCTCTAACTCGTAGCGAGTTACTTTTTTAATTTCAAAAAGAGGGCGTCTTAAATCTTCAATTATGGTTGCGTTTTTTAAGTGATTTGCGACCTTTTTTTGAAAGGCTATTGCATCACTTTGCTGCCAGTTACCATGTAAAAATGATTCAACATGTAGTGCTTTAAAAAAGTCTGTTCTGAACTCATTAAATTGCTGAAAACAGGTGTTTTTTAATGCCGATGCAAGCTCCCCAGGTTGTGGGTTCCAAGGCATTATTTTTGCGCCTAAAATGCTAAATAACTCACTGACTGGTTTGTTTTGGTTGCTATTGCGCCAATGCCTTACAAGCTGTTTTTTATATTCAGCAAAGCGTTTTGCACAGATCTCTACATTAAATAAAGCATCTATTAATTGATCAACAAGCTCTAACTGGCTAGATGAAAGCCCCGCGGTATGTAGAGTTAATCCACCTTGATGCGAGGTTAAGTGGTAGCTAAGTCCCGCAAGTTCTGCTGGATAAAATTGCTCGCCCACACTATCCATAAATAAATCTGTAAATAAGCGGGTGAGTGCCATATGTTTTACATCTTTTACGGCAAAATCAGAATCCATGGCCAAATAAAAATGGCCTTTAGCAACGCGAAATGTATTGTCTTGTTTAAACCAAAAATCAAAACCGGGTTCTTTTACTAATAACTCGGGTTTTGTTTGTGGTTTTACGACATCAAATAACACCACTTCTTTTGTTAAATAAGGATTAGCTGTAGGTAGCAGCATTTCGCTCAACGGCTTATTTATCTCGCTAAGGGCATCAAGCCAACTAGGTGAAATATGTTCTACTTTATATGGTGTGTTGTACCATGCCGTTTTATGTTCAGGCTCTACATCTGGATGTATAAGTACGATGCGCATATTATGTGGCGTTAACCACTGCATGGCCATTTCGTGGGTCGCTTTTTTAAAGCCTTCCATTAAATAGTCGCCTTGCACGTAGTTTGCTTCATCGTAATGCTGCATATTAATGCTTAAATTACTGACCCAATCAATCAGGCGTGACTTTTCTTGGTTATCGAATGCTATTTGTAATAGATTTTTTTTATCTTGGTATAAGCGTGGCAATTTTTCGGTGTTATCGTTAATTAAGCAAATGTATTCAAACACCATTTCAATAATGTCTTCGAAGTATTCAATACCTTCATCGGTAAGCGCTAAGCTAATATTAAAATCTTTAAAGTTGCTGCCATTAATACCACCGCCAGCAGAAAGTGCATTGATCCAGCCTTGCTCTTTTAAAATAGAATAAAGAGAACCCGCGCCTTCATAGCCAAGTAAGTGGGCAATAAAACTTACTGTTTTATGGCGATAAAAGTCGTCAATATTAGGCATAGCAAAACTTATAATAAGTTTTTGCATATGCTTATGTGGCTCAATATGGAGTATTTTTCCTATGTCTTGTTTGCGATAAAGTGGCTCACTGATCTCTGGCTTTTTAAGGTTTTTGTTGCCGTTAATTGCGCCAAAGTAAGTTTGAGTCCAGCTTTGTAGTGTATCTAGTGTTTCGTTTGCGCAAATAACTAAAGTCATCCACTGAGCTTGGTACTGGCTATTAAAAAAGTCACGAAGCTCATCACTAATACATCGCTCTCTGTCAGCTAAGGTTTGTAGGTTTCCTACAGAAAATTTAGCAAATGGATGAGCAGGGTTTACCGTTTCTTTGTGGGCTTGATAAATACGGCGACCGTCGTCTTTTATTTTTAGTTTAAACTCGGCTTCAATTGCGTTGCGTTCTTTTTCTGTTTCGGCTGAATTTAAAAGTGGCGCAATAAAAAAACGGCTAAATTGGGTAAGCGCTTGTTCAAATTCTTGATTGTTAATATCAAAAAAGTAACAGGTATGCTCAGTGCCGGTCCACGCATTGGTGTTGCCGCCAGCTTGCGAAACAAAATTATTAAAACTGCCTGAATCTGGATATTGGTCAGTGCCTAAAAAAAGCATGTGCTCTAAAAAGTGTGCTAGGCCTTGCCTATCAAGAGGGTCGTCAAAATGTCCGGCGTTAACTGCCATTGATGCTGCCGCTTTTGTAGAATCTTTATCTTGCACTAATAGTACTTTTAGACCATTGTCCAGTGTAAAGGCGCGGTATGCTCTGTTATCATTGCGGCTGATATTCAAATGATGCTCCTGAAACTAAACGTTTACTTGTTAACAACAGATGATGGCTTCAGGAAAGCGAAGTACAGCTTAAAGATTTACCTGAATCTCATGAAAGAACTATTTTAGAAATAAATAGATTTATATTGTTAATATAGCTGACAAACGGGCAAACTGGCTACTGTTTTATATTCTTTAATCGGTTGATTTTTTATGAAAACAATCCTAATAATGCGCCACGGCGAAGCAACACCCATGCAGGCTGATGATGCAGGTAGAAATTTAACCCAAGCAGGGCACGATGAAGCTGAAAAAATGGGCCTTTGGCTCAGTAAAGCACATTACCCTGATGCACTGTTAGTTAGTCCTTACATTCGAGCACAGCAAACAGCTGCAGGTGTGGCTAAAAATAACGTATTTAAATTTAGCGAAACCACGTCTGATATAATTCCCGAAGGCAAACCTCAAATTGCTGCTGACTACATCGAAACACTTATTGCTACTCACCCCCAATGCAATACATGGCTTGTTGTATCACATATGCCTATTGTAAGTTATTTAGTGGACCAGTTAAGCCCTGGCAATATGCCCATTTTTAATACGGGTGCTGTTGCTGTTATTAGTTACGATGAGCAAACCCAGCGTAGTAGTTATTTAAGTATAAATGCCCCAGAAAACGTTTAAATATAAATAATTGAGTAAAGTAAAATGACAATAGAACGTTTACAAACAGGTGCGCGCATGAGCCGCATTGTAAAACATAACGGCACTGTGTATTTATGTGGGCAGGTATGCGCCGACGCACAAAAAGATATCAAAGAACAAACTCAAACTATGCTTGATAAAGTAGAGGCATTGCTTGATGAAGCGGGAAGTTCAAAAGAACATATGCTTAGCGCGACTATTTATGTAAAGAGCATGGAATACTTTGCTGATATGAATGCAGTATGGGATGCGTGGGTAACCGAGGGTTATGCACCAGCACGTGCCTGCGTAGAAGCTAAAATGGCACGTGATGCACTGCTTGTTGAAATTTCAGTCGTTGCAGCTTTAAAAGAATAACAGCTTTAATGACTTGCTCCCCCGTTGTACTCATCACTGGCTCTAGTCGAGGTATTGGCGCAGCTACCGCATTATATTTTGCAAAGCACGGTTATAATGTTTGCATTAATTATAAAGCAGATTTAGCTAGTGCAATATTGGTGGCAGAAAAAGTAAAGCAATTAGGCGTTGAGGCTGAAGTAATTCAAGGTGACGTGTCACTAGAGGCTGACGTTTTAGCTTTATTTATGCATATAGATAAAGTCTTTGGTCAACTTGATGTACTAATAAATAACGCCGGTATTTTAAAACCACAAATGCCTTTGTTAGAAATGAGTGCTGAGCGCATAAACGAAGTTTTGACTACAAATATTACCAGTGCTTTTTTATGTAGTCGTGAAGCAATAAAGCGAATGGGAAATAGCGGTAGTATTGTTAATGTTTCATCGGGGGCCGCTAAAACGGGCTCTCCTAATGAGTACATTGATTATGCAGCATCTAAAGGTGCAATGGACACATTTACTATTGGCTTGGCAAAAGAGGTGGCAAGTAAAGGTATTCGAGTTAACTCGGTTAGACCTGGGCTTATTTACACTGATATGCATAGCGATGGCGGTGAAAAAAATCGAGTCGATCGTCTTAAAAGTAAATTACCCCTTGGCAGAGGCGGTACACCCGATGAAGTTGCTGCAGCAATTTACTTTTTAGCTTCAGAGCACGCTTCTTTTACAACGGGTAGCTTTGTTGATGTAGCCGGCGGTTTGTAAGCTAAAGTAATAAAGCTAGCCAAAACGTAAAGCTAATAACACTTAAGATAGTAGAAAGTACGACAGCCCCAGCAAGAGTAGCTTCATGCTGCTTTATTTGAGTCGCAATAAGATAAGCATTTACGCCAACAGGGGACGCACTTAAAAGTACTAATACATTGAGTATTTGCGTGTCTAGCTTAAATACATAAGTGCCTACCAATAAAACTAACGCAGGCAATAAAAATATTTTTAAAATTGATGCTATTAACGCCGGTCGCCAATTTGTAGCTATTTTATAAAAAGCTAAATTTGCACCAAGTACAAATAGCGCACAGGCAATTGCTGGTTTAGCTAATAGCTCCAAACTATTTGCTAAGTCGGTGAACAGTGTTACTCCTAATATGTTTAATATAAGCCCGCACCCAATACTCAGTACTATTGGATTTAACACCATACTTTTCCCAAAATGCGACCACGAAAATTTATCGCTACTGCCTTTAGCGCCTATTAAAAAAGTAAGTGCAAATAACAATGTGCTATGAAAAGTAATGATCATAAACGCAATGGCTATCATCTCTTTGCCAAGCGATGCAATAACAATAGGAATACCCACTAACACCATATTTGAATAGCTAGAAGCAAGTCCAAAGACGCCGTGTTGTTGGTAATTTTTTAAATACTTTTTATTTAAATAAAAGCGATCAATTAAAATACCCACCCCAAACACGCTCAGAACGGGTATGTAAAAACTCAAAAATGCAAAAAGGCTAATGCTTTGCTGTAAGTTAATTTGCGACATATTTAACAATAAAAAAGCAGGCAAACTAATATAAAAAGTAAATTTACTTAAGCCTGCAATATGCTGCTTTTCGAAAAATTTTAATCGGCAACAGCTATAACCAAACGCAACAATAAAAATGAGTGGAAAAATAATCGAAAAAATATGCACGAAGTTACATCCTAGTAATAGCTAAAGTTAGCGTCTAAATTCATCACTTTGCGGTAAATTAATTAGTATGAGTACAGCGCCTCTACCACCATATTCGAGAGGGGCTTGGTGCATCGCTATTACGTCAGGGTGCTGTACTAAGTACTGAGGCACTTTGTGCTTTAGTACGCCGCCGCCAATACCGTGCACTACACATGCACAATAGTAATGCTGCTTTTTACATTCGTGAATGAGTCCAGCGAGTTCATCTTTAGCAAGTTCTTTATTTAAACCATGTAAATCTAGCGTCAAATCGGGTGCAAAGTCACCACGGCGAAGCTGTTTAGCTAGGAAGGTATCTTGGCCTGGTTTTACATATTTAACCGTGCCGTGGGTGTCTATATCGGGAATATAAACGTCTGAGAAGAAAAATTCAGATTGAGCCTGCTTTTTTTGCTGGGCAAATTGCTTAGCTTGTGACACCTTAGGCTTTGTATCAAAACGATGAGTATCTTGTTTAAATACTTTGGCGCCTGTGATTGTTTGACGAAATAAGCTTATGTCGTCATTGCTTAGGGACGAATGTGATGGAGTGTCTTTTTTCATAACTATTACCTAAACAAAAAAACGTAAAAACGCAGCGCAAAAGGCGGTACAATACTTAAATGAGGGGCAATTGTAATTTGCCCAGCGCAGATAGGCAATGCAATCGTCTTAAAGACTCAAAACAGTCAGTAAGCTAATACAGGTAAAAATATATGAGCGATTTACAAATAGAAGAAGCAACACTCGAAGAAGCCGTTGCAGAACTGTCAACTTTACATGACTGGTTACGTTGGACTACAAGCCAATTTGCAAGTAGTAGTATATTTTTTGGACACGGCACAGATAACGCATGGGATGAAGCTGTAAGCTTATTACTGCCTGCGCTTAGCTTGCCTGTTGATGCGCCAAAAGAATTAATGCACGCGCGTTTAACAAGCACAGAAAAAAACCGACTTGCGGGTCTTATTGCAGAACGTATTAACGACTGCACACCAGTACCTTACTTAACAAATATTGCATGGTTTGCGGGTATGCCATTTTATGTGGATGAACGTGTACTTATACCTCGCTCACCGTTTGCTGAGCTTATCAGCAACCGCTTTACACCCTGGCTTGAAGAGCCACAATCGGTTAACCGCATATTAGATTTATGTACGGGGTCGGGTTGTATCGCAATTGCACTTGCTCAAGCTTTTGAGGAAGCACAAGTTGATGCGGTAGATATATCGTATGAAGCGCTTGAAGTGACAGACATTAACATTAACGATTACATGTTAAGTGATCGTGTGTTACCCATTCAGTCTGATGTATTTAGCGGTGTACCAGGTCAAAAATACGACCTAATAGTTGCAAACCCACCGTATGTTGATGCAGAAGATATGGCTGACCTGCCACGTGAATTTCATCATGAACCAGAGCTTGGGCTTGCATCAGGCCACGATGGTTTAGATGTAACCCGTACTATTTTAAGTGAAGCGAGTGAACACCTAACTGATAACGGTTTGTTATTTGTAGAAGTTGGTAACTCTATGGTACATATGGATGCACTGTATCCGGGCGCGCCGTTTGAATGGATTGAATTTGAACAAGGCGGCTTAGGTGTATTTGTAATTAGCAAAAAGCAGCTAGATGAGTATTTTGCAAAATAAGTAAAAAATGAATAGCCAAGCCGTGTGCTTGGCTATTGGTAGTCATTAGGAATGAGGAAAGTTAATGGCAGGTAATAGCATTGGACAGTTATTTAAAGTGTCCACCTTTGGTGAGAGCCACGGCGTTGCATTAGGCGGCGTTGTTGATGGTACTCCCGCAGGTCTTGAAATCACAGAGGCCGACTTACAAATTGATTTAGATCGCCGAAAACCAGGCCAAAGCCGTTATACAACGCAGCGCCGTGAAAGCGATCAAATAAAAATATTAGCAGGCGTTTTTGAAGGTAAAACCACAGGTACCAGCATTGGTTTATTGATTGAAAATACCGATCAACGCTCGCAAGATTACGGCAAAATTAAAGATGTATTTCGCCCAGGTCATGGCGATTACACGTATTGGCATAAGTACGGCTTGCGCGATTATCGCGGTGGCGGTCGTTCATCTGCACGCGAAACCGCGATTCGCGTAGCGGCAGGTGCTATTGCTAAAAAATACTTAAAGCAATTTCATGGTATTGAAGTTAAAGCATGTTTAAGTCAGCTTGGCCCTATTAAGGCGGAAACGTTTGATTGGGATGAAGTGGAAAATAACTTATTTTTCTTCCCTGATGCAAGTAAGCTTGAAGCGCTTGACGAATATATGCGTGACCTTAAAAAGCAAGGTGACTCAGTTGGCGCTAAAGTAAAAGTAGTGGCAAGCAATGTACCTGTTGGTCTTGGTGAGCCAGTATTTGACCGCCTTGACGCCGAACTTGCACACTCATTAATGAGTATTAACGCGGTTAAAGGCGTTGAAATTGGTGATGGCTTTGATGTGGTTGAGCAAAAAGGCTCTGAGCATCGCGACGAGCTAACCCCTGAAGGTTTTACATCAAATCATGCAGGTGGTGTACTTGCGGGTATTTCGACAGGGCAAGATATTATTGCTTCTATTGCGCTAAAACCAACGTCGAGCATTACTATTCCAGGTAACAGCATTAATACAAGTAACGAAGCGGTTGAGATGATCACTAAAGGTCGTCACGACCCGTGTGTAGGTATTCGTGCAATCCCGATTGCTGAGGCAATGATGGCCATTACCTTAATGGACCACTTACTGCGTCAACGCGGACAAAATCCGCATGTAAATCACGAACACGGGCCAATTAATGGCTCTGTGTAAGTATTTATAATTATAAAAAAACGCGGATTACCGCGTTTTTTTATGTCTGTAATTTAGTTAGGAGCCTTTCAGGAGTTGTTCAAGTAAGCCCTATATACTGCAAGAAGGAGGGTAGTAATCATGAACGATAATATTAATGAACACTCACAAATAAAAGCCCAAGCTGCAATAGCCCGCTTAGAACGTTTCAGTAAGTTAACGGATAGCAGCATTGGTATTCCTTTTACTAAATTTAATATAGGCCTAGAGGCTGTGATTGGTTTAATTCCCGTTATAGGTGATGCCGCAGGGCTAATTTTATCAAGCTATGTGCTGATAGAAGCGCAGCGTTTAGGTGTGAGTAAACGTATAAAGACTAAGATGATTATCAATATGCTCATAGACTTTGTGGGCGGTTTAGTGCCATTTTTTGGTGATATTTTTGATGCCTTTTTTAAAGCTAACACGCGTAATACACAACTATTAAAAAAGCATTTAAACAAGCATTTAAACAAGCAGTTGAGTGAGTAATTAATAGCTTTAAGTAACCGTTAGCAAAGAGACTTTAAACAAAATGTTGTTGGTTGTTTAATCACCTAGTAAGGTAGGAGCGTCTATTCACTTTGGTATTTACAATATGCAATTATTCATCGGTAATAAAAACTACTCCAGCTGGTCATTACGCGCATGGTATTTAATGAGTAAATTTGATGTTGAGTTTAGTGAAACCCAGCTGGTACTCGACACCCCTGATTTTTACAATGAACTAAAAAAGACCTTTGCTGTGCAAAAAGTTCCAGCGTTAATTGATGGCGATTTACAGGTATGGGATTCACTAGCAATTTGTGAATATATTAACGATGCTTACTTATCGGGCGCTGCATGGCCAAAATATATTACCCAAAGAGCTAAAGCGCGTGCGCTAAGCGCTGAAATGCATTCAGGCTTTATGGCGCTGCGCAGTGAAATGCCAATGAATATAAGAGCTACCCGTAAAGTAGACCTATCGAGCGAAGCACTAAAAGACATAGCCCGTATAGACGAGATATTTGCCCAGCAACAAGATGTGTTTCCAAATGAGTGGTTTTTTGGTGACTTTAGTATTGCTGATGCCATGTATGTGCCTGTTGTACTGCGCTTAAAAACCTATCAAATTACGTTATCGCCAGAGGCACAGCAATATTGTGACTTTGTTATGCGCTGCCCAGTATTGCAAGCATGGATCACTCAGGCATTAATCGAGACCGATATTGTAGAGTGTGATGAAGCAGGAACGCCTGTATAATTATTGTTTTTTTATATGGCATGTTTTATGCCTTAAAATCATAAGTTTAAACTAGGCAGCTCATGTATCTAAATCACCCAAGGTATGGCAATACACCAATAACTACCAATACCCCAGTGACAATAGAGGCGATAGAGAATGCGCACTGGCGTTACTCGAGCCTTAAATACTTCCCTAATACGGTAATATTGGCTGATATAAAAAAGCAAAACTATGCCATTTATCCTCGGGCACTTTATGTTGATATTGAAGAAAAGTGCGGGACTTGCTCTAAGGCATTTATTTTTTTTGCTCAAGAGCAGCAATATTGGTTTGAAACATTAAGATTTTGGGTCGATTCACACTGTACTCATTGCTTTGAATGCCGTAGACATGCCAGATATATACTAATTCTACGTAAACGGTACGATATGTTAACTAGCTTAGCCAATAAAACCTCAGGTGAAAAAACACAGCGTAAAGAACTTGGTAATACTCTTTACTGTTTAGGTATTATTAAAAATATCAATAAAGTGAAAGATTAATCCGCTTATATTTTACTATCACGCCTTATTTTTACTTTAGTTGTAAAAGCCCGTACAATTCGTCTCGTTTTTAGTGCGCTAATATGGCGCTGTAACCGAGACGAATTAATCAATTTTTATGCATCAAATAGCTGATCTAATTTCAATTTTTGAGCGCACTTTTTATCAAAGTCACAATACACGACTGATAAAAGGCGATTGTGAGCCTGTCTATTTACCAGCAACAGAGCAGGTGCCATATCACCAAGTTGTATTTGCGCATGGTTTTTATGCCAGTGCATTACATGAAATAGCACACTGGCTGGTGGCCGGTGATGCACGTCGGTTATTAGAAGATTACGGCTACTGGTACTGCCCAGACGGGCGCGACAAACAAAAACAAGCTGAGTTTGAAAAGGTAGAAGTAAAGCCCCAAGCCATCGAGTGGTTATTAAGCACCGCAGCAGGGTTTAATTTTAATGTGTCGGTGGATAACTTAAACGGCGAGCAAACGTGTCGGTTTGATTTTCAGCAGCGAGTACATGCACAGGTATTATCGCTAATCGAAAATGGCTTTAACTCCCGTACAGAATCACTTTTAAAAGCACTGTGTGATTTTTACAATACACAGTGGCCATTAACAGCGCAGCAATTTAATTGGCAACACCCAAAGGAGCTTTGTAATGGCGTTTAAATTAGGCTTAATTGTAAACCCTGTAGCAGGTTTAGGCGGCACAGTTGCCTTAAAAGGCAGTGATGGCGCGCACACAGCCGCTAAAGCAATTGAATTAGGTGCAGAGCCAAAAGCAAATAGCCGAACAAAAGCAGCGCTTGAGGTGCTATTACCTTATAAAGAACGCTTAACTATTTACACTGTTAACGGTGATATGGGTGAGCAAACAGCAAAGGCTTTGGGCTTTAATGTAGAGGTTATATATAACACTGCAGCAATAACAACCCCTGATGACACAGAACAAGCCGCAAAAATACTTAAAAACTCTGGTGTTGATTTAGTCTTATTTGCTGGAGGCGACGGTACAGCACGTAACATTTGCCATGCAATAGAGGATACCATTCCCGTACTTGGTATTCCCGCAGGTTGTAAAATTCATTCTGGTGTTTACGCTATCACGCCAAAGGCTGCAGGGCGCGTAGTCGAAATGCTGGTTAAGGGTGAGTTAGTTACCTTAGCCGATGCAGATGTAATGGATATAGATGAAGATGCTTTCAGGCAAGGCACAGTAAAAGCCAAACGCTACGGCGAAATGCAAACACCTAGCGAAGTACGCTATATGCAAGCGGTTAAAAATGGCGGTAAAGAAACCGACGAACTCGTACTTGCCGACATTGCAGCGCATGTTGTATCGCAAATGGATGAAGACACATTTTATATTATGGGTAGCGGCTCAACGGTTGAAGCCATAATGGAAGAAATGGGGCTTGAAAATACGTTACTTGGCGTTGATTTAATAAAAGATCAAACCTTAGTTGCCCAAGATTTAACGGCTAAGCAATTGCTTGAGCTTACACATGAGCAAAGTACTAAGTTAGTCATTACGCTCATTGGCGGGCAAGGGCATATATTTGGCCGTGGTAATCAGCAATTGAGCCCTGCGCTTATACGTGCAATTGGCAAAGAAAACATTATTGTAGTAGCAACAAAAACAAAACTACAAGCGCTTAATAGCCGCCCCCTTATTTGTGACACCGGCGATGGCGAATTAGATGATGAATTATCGGGTTATATTAAAGTAACCACCGGATTTAACGACCATATTATGTATGCAGTAGGGCACCAAAACCTTGAAAATACAGGTGCTTTGCAAAACCAGGAGATTAATAAATGAGTTTAGTGAACTATATCGATGCAGCCCAGCAGTACTTCGATGATTTAGTAATAAAAGCAACTGACGATGAGTTATTTGCAGGCGGCTATTTACGAGGTCATTTTGATCTTGCAGTTGGTTATGCCGAAGTAGAAAAGCTGACAATCAGTATAGATGAGCTAAACGAAACTGTAGAGCAGAGCTTAGTTAAAGCGTATCGTAATGGTGAGCTTAACGAAGAAGATAAGACATTAGTTGCACGCTTGTGGGAAGAAGTTAAAGCCCTCGCTTAAAAGTAAGTGATACAAAAAACACGATTTGTTTATCACTATCGTGTTTTTTTGTGCCCAAAACTTTTAAAGCTGATTTTTATGTTAATTTACTGTTTTGTTTTTATGCGATATTGTTACTAAAATAAATTTTAGGAACAATAAGAATGAATAATAATCAAGACGCTTTACCTTCAGGGGTTGTAGCGCGTTTTTTAAACTTTGTTGAGCGAGTAGGCAATAAGCTTCCAGATCCAGCCGTAATATTTCTGTTTGCAATGTTATTAATTTGGTTTTTGTCGTGGTGGTTTTCAGGCATAAGCTTTGATGCAATAGACCCACGTACCGGTGAAGCGATTATTATTAATAATATGCTGGCAAGTGATTCGCTCGCTACCTTTTTATCCTCTATGGTAAAAACCTTTACTGGCTTTGCTCCCTTAGGTGTCGTTTTAGTAGCTATGTTAGGTGTCGGTGTTGCAGAGCATTCGGGCTTCATTAATACCGGTCTTAAGTTAATGCTTAAAGTTACTCCTAAAAAGCTATTAACGCCTTCAATCATTTTAGTAGCCATTGTGAGCCATACCGCTACTGACGCAGGTTATGTATTAGTTATTCCACTTGCCGGTGTTATATTTTATGCTGCAGGGCGCCATCCGCTTGCGGGTATTGCAGCTGCATTTGCAGGAGTCAGTGGTGGTTTTGGGGCTAACTTTATTCCATCAGGGATTGATCCATTACTACAAAGCTTTACCCAAAGTGCGGCGCAAATAATTAATCCTGCAATAACAATTAACCCGTTAAATAACTGGGCATTTGCTTCAGCATCTAGCTTATTTATTGTGGCATTAGGCTGGTACATTACCGATAAAATTATTGAACCACGTTTACAAAAAACAACGGTTGATGGTGCTAAAGAGGATTTACCTGTATTTGAAGATGCACGTAGTGATGAAAAACGTGCCTTTTATATAGCTAGTACCGTGATGATTGCAGGACTTGCGTTACTAGCATTTGTCTCTGCTCCAGACGATTCTGCAATGCGCAGTAGTGACGGATCCCTTACTAATTTTAGCTCCCCTTTAATGCAATCAATTGTACCACTAATATTTTTACTTTTTTGGCTACCTGGCACAGTATATGGTTTTACGGTAGGTACCTTTAAAACTTCAAAAGATATGATTGATGCTATGAGTAAAGCGATGAGCGGCATGGCATATTATATCGTTATGGCGTTTTTTTGTTCGCTATTTATTGCTGCATTTAGTAAATCAAATTTAGGTGCATTACTCGCAATCGAAGGTGCGCAGTTATTAAAGGCAATGGAATTGCCAAGTGCAGTAACGGTTGTGGGCATTATCTTTTTAACTGGCTTTGTTAACTTGTTTGTAGGTTCAAGTTCAGCAAAATGGGCGTTACTTGGCCCTATTTTTGTACCGATGTTAATGCAACTTGGCATTTCGCCAGACTTAACTCAAGCCGCTTATCGTGTAGGTGACTCAAGTTCTAATATTATTACACCGTTAATGCCTTATTTCCCATTAGTGGTGGTGTACTGTCAAAAGTATGTGAAAGGCACAGGTATAGGTACTTTAATTGCTATTATGCTACCGTACTCAATCGCCTTTATGATTGGCTGGAGTATCTTTTTATTAGGTTACTGGGCACTTGGTATTCCACTAGGGCTTGATGCCAGCTACGTGTATCCGGCAGTAGCGCCGTAACAAAGAATAATCACTATAACAAAAGTAAAAGCCCCATCATGAACTGGTAGGGCTTTTTAGAACTTTAAATTAAGCATATTTATTTAATTGGATTAAATAATAACTCTCTTAGCTTGAGTGTGCATTGAGGGACTTAAAGTATATGAATAACAATAAAAAAATTAGTAGTGTGTTCACATATTCATATTTTTGGATAGCCATAATTATACCGGTTAGCTTATCTTCTTTACTGATGAGTTTTATTTTTATAAACGATGGCCTATCAATTGAATGGCCAAATAAAGAAACCCTATCTGTTTTCTTAGAATATATGAATGTTCCTTTATGGATTTTAGGTTCAGCATTACCGCTTGCTACTTTAGCAACTGCTAACTTTCGTGCATTACAGTTCCAATCTAATTTGAATTACCAGAAAAGAACAATAGAAAGGCAAGAATTTGAGCATAAAATAGATCTCTATCATAAAGAGTTAACTCTATTTAAAGAAAAATTCTCTGCAGTTATATTCAATGGTAACTTTAAATGCATTCGACCTGAAGATGCCACATTAATTTTTACACGCTTTTATCCAAAACCAACAAAAAAAGAAGATCCATACTTCGAGATAGATATTGAAAAAATAGAGTATATATATGAATTTATGAAACTATTCGAGGCTAAGGTTTTTGAATTCGGGAAAATAGCAAACACTAAACGAAATAAGCTGAAGTTTATAAACTTATTGTTTCCCGACTTTTCGGAAGAGCAAAAAATAGAGCAAGAGAATTCTATAAATATATATACCTTAAAAATAATATATCTTTTAGGAATTATGGAAGCGACTCTTTTACAAGTGTGCCATGTTACAGGTATTCGCCACTTTTCAATTGGAAAAGAGCCTATTACTTTAATTATAAAATTAATTATAGATATTTACGCATTACAAACTAGCTTTCTTGACGATGGGGAATCTGAATGTAGCTTTTATTTCTCTCAAAAAAGACAAAGTGCCTTAGTCGATATTTTAAATTTATGGATTAAATATAGTTCAATTTCTAATGTTAATAGAGATAAATATACTGCTGAGGATTTCCGAAATGATTGCTTTATAACAGAAGTATTGAGAAGTCAGCCTAGATAGGAGCTAATAATTACAAACGTATAAAATTTGAATTTTTTTCAAAGAGTCACTTTTAATAAAGGTTAAATTATATTTTACGGTTAATTTCTCAAGTTTAATATGTAGTTAAAAATATAACGCGAGTTGCTCAAGCCTTTCACCTTGAATCTATTACCTTCAAACTCCAGACACAAAAAAACCTTGTCACTTTCGTGGCAAGGTTTTTTTATTAAAGAGTCGTTGCTTATTTAGCTGTGAAGCTTACTGGGCGACGTTCTTTACGAGGGCCAGTACGCTTATCACCGCGTTGGCTATCGTCTTTATCTTTACTAAAGGTGCGCTTTTTGTCACCAGCTGGACGCTCAGAGCGTTCTGCACGTGGCTCAGCAGGGCCTTGATCTTGTGTAATTGTTAAGCCCATAGGACGTTTACAAATAAACACTTTTTGGAAATGATCAAGTACATCTTTAGGCATGTTTTGCGGTAATTGAACCGTACTGTGATTGTCGTGTAAACGAATATCACCAATAAACTTGCTTGAGATGTCAGCTTCGTTAGCGATAGCGCCAACAATGTTCTTAACCTGAACACCATGTTCACGACCTACTTCGATACGGTAAGTATCCATAGGGCCTGCATCACGGCTGTTACGTTCGCGAGGTTTACGCTCAGCGCGTTCACCACCACGTTCGCCGCCACGTTCGTTACGACGTCCACGGTCACCACCGCGATCATTGCGGTCGTTACTACGTGGGTTGCGATCGTTACGCTCGTTACGTTCACGAGGTTGAATCTTAACTTCTTCAACTTTAATTGGAGACTGTTGCTGTGCTAAACACAGTAACGCACCCGCTAAGCTTTCAAGAGGAAGTTCAAGTTTTTCAGCCATGTTAGTAGCTATCTCGTTAAAGAATGTAATATCTTTGTTTTCAAGCGCAATAGTTAATTTTGCTTGTAACGCTTCAATACGTTTTTCTTCAACGATTTTTGCAGTTGGTAATTCAACTTGTGCAATTTCAGACTTCGTATGACGAATGATATTTTTAAGTAAATAACGTTCGTTATGTTTTACGAATAAAATTGCTTTACCAGTACGACCAGCACGACCTGTACGGCCGATACGGTGAACGTAGGCTTCAGAATCTTGTGGTATATCGTAGTTGATAACTAAGCTTAAGCGGTCAACATCTAGACCACGAGCAGCAACGTCTGTTGCAATAACAACATTTAGCATGCCGCTTTTTAAGCGTTCTACAGTGCGTTCACGTGCTTGCTGGTTCATATCACCATTAAGTGGAGCAGCAGAGAAACCTTCGCGCTCTAATAACTCAGCAAGTTGTACTGTATCGTTACGCGTACGTACGAAAACAATAGCACCTTCATACTGTTCAGCTTCTAAGAAGCGAACAATAGCTTTATTTTTATGTACGCTTGCATTCCAAAACACTTGCTCAACAGATGATACTGTAGAGTTACGCGCAGAAATATGAACCTGTTCAGGATTGTTCATATACTTGCTGCTGATGTTTTGAATTTGCTTAGGCATAGTCGCAGAGAAAAGACATGTTTGCTTTTCGCGCGGTGTTTTTTCCATGATGCTTTCTACATCATCGATAAAGCCCATACGTAACATTTCATCGGCTTCATCAAGTACAAGTGCTTGTAGAGCATCAAACTTGATAGTGCCACGGTTAATGTGATCGATTAAACGACCTGGAGTTGCAACAATAACCTGAGCGCCACGACGAAGTGCGCTTAATTGGATACTGTAGCTTTGGCCACCATATAGTGCCAATACTTCAATACCACGAACATGTTTAGCATATTGTTCGAATGCCTCAGCAACTTGGATCGCAAGCTCACGTGTTGGTGTGAGTACAAGGATCTGTGGCTGTTTCACAGACGGGTCAATATTATTTAGTAATGGCAGTGCAAATGCTGCGGTTTTACCTGTACCCGTTTGAGCTAGTCCCAGTACGTCCTTTCTTTCTAGCAATAACGGTATACATTGAGCTTGGATTTCAGATGGTGTCTTGTAACCCAACTCTTCAACTGCCTTCAAAATTGCAGGAGAAAGATTTAGAGATTCAAACGTGACTGGTTCTGACATTAATACGCCTCAACGAATTTAAAGAGGCGCGCATTATATAGGATTCGCGAGGCAAATGCTTGTATAAATTGAAACTAATTTGTATGTGTTTGATGTTGGTCGAAATTTAACCAGCTCAATGTAGGGTTTATTAAACTGGTTAACATATTTAATACAAAGCTTATTTATACAAGCCTAGGTTTTCTTTTGCATAAGCTTCAAATTCTGTAAATCCACCAATGTGATTTTGGTCTACAAAAATTTGTGGAACAGTAGGGCAAGGCTTACCCGCTGACTTTTCAAGGTCGGCTTTACTAATGCCTTCTTTAATTATGTCGATGTAACGAAATTTAAAGTCATCACGTTCATTTGATAATTGCTCAGCAACATCTTTCGCACGAACACAAAATGGACAGCCTTCACGGCCAAAAATTACGGTTAACATAGCTTTCTCCTCAATTTGATTAATATCAGTTTAAATGAATGGAAAATTATTTAAAGAGAAAAAAATCGATTGCACCATTCTAATAAAAGCATAAATCATATTATGCATAGCAATATGATTTGCAAAATGCGAATGAAAAACCAGAGCCCTGTTTGTCTAATACTTAAGTCTATGAATGCAAGTGTGTTTACAAGAATTAATTTATGGCACATAACTTGATGATGTAGAGCTATACATTGGGTTAACGAGAATGCTTTATGAATATTAATAGTCACGTTTTAGAAATTATCCAAGGGGTAATAGGTAAATATTGTGAAACCCAAAGTCAAAAATTCTCTATTACCTTAATCAACAAGTTGCAATGTAACTACGTTTGTTTGCAAATGCCGCCAGAGCAAATGATTGCACAATGCGAGGCGTTTCTTACTCCGGCGCTAGCAGCAGTAAAGCAGTGCTTTTTACTTAACCTCGAAGCAAATATTCAGGGAGTTAGTATTCACTATCAGATTGATGATTCTGAACAAGTAAACACGTTGGATTTTCACGGGCTCTTAGCAACTAAAGAGTCTGTTAGTTTAGCGCTTGATGTTAGACAAAATGTAGACGTTTTAACTGATTGCGAAGCGTTACTCAAAAGCTGTTTAAAAATGTCAGCTAATACTCACGATCGTTTTGGTTTAAATTTTAAATTATTTAATAGCACGCTTAGAGAGTCTGCACAGCTAGAGGATTTACGCCATCTTAGTGGTAACGCATTAATTGATAAATTAAATAGTGACAGCTTAAATACACACATAAAGCTGTGCTCTATTAACGACATTTACGAGCTGAGCCAAGCTCATAAACTATCTAAAAAAATATTAGGCTGGCCATTTTTTGATACCGACTTAATTACTATTTTAACAACATTTCACACACAAACACGTTTATCGGTATTAGTAGCAGACGACAGCTTACCGAGCCAAATTGCTACAAAAGTAATGCTTGAAATGCTGGGCTGCTTAGTAACGTGTGCAGAAAATGGTGCCAGTGCATTAACACTTGCTCAAAATGAACCATTTGACTTGCTACTTTTAGATGAGCGTATGCCAGGAATGTTTGGTAGCGATGTGGCGCAGCAATTAGTTAGGCAAAATACACCTAATAACAATACTCCTAAAGTTATTTTAACGGGGTTAACAGGCGATGAGCAAATAGCTGAGTTGTTTGATAAAGGAATTACTCACTATTTACAGAAGCCAGTGACAAAAGCGGTACTTGAGAAATTTATTAAACCTTGGCAGTTAGCCTCTTAAATTGATTAATAAGGAGAGAGTTATGGATGATTTCTCTAAGACAGCACCTATTTTAATTGGTTTTCAAAACAATTACTTTTTGCCAAAAGGCATTTTGTATGACGAGGTTGAAGAGTCATCAAGAATTACTGGCGTGGGGGAAAATACACCCTATTTATTGGCCTTCTGCGCAGAGCAATTTGCTTTAGTTATTAATACACCCATTCACTTTACGCAAAACTATAGCGAGCTTAAAAATCCGATTGGTATATTAAAAGTCATTGCGGTGGGGGCATTTAAAGCGGGTTCGTACGGTGCTCAAACCATTAAGCAGCTAGACCTTTTTAGTAATATTATAGAGGTGGTATTTGGGAAAAGAAGTTTAAATGCTTTTACACATATAGGTTTAGCCGAAAACATCAAAAAACATGGGGCCACTAATATAATTTTAGCGGGTACTGTGTCTTCTATCTGTATTGATTCAACTGTGCGCACTGCTGTTGTACTTGGTTCTAATGCCACTATTTTAAGTGACTGCACACCGAGACGCACTCCTTTTGAACAAGCATTCTACTGTGAAAAGGTTTCCCTTCTTTATGCACGAGTTTGTCAGAGTAATACTTTTATAAAGTATTGGAGAGATCATGAATAATAATGATGAGCTACAAGTTCAAATCCAATATGCACTAGTTGAAAAACTTTCCAATAGTAATCGACGTCAAGCAAAGCTATTAGCTATTTTAGATGAGTGTATTTTTGAGTGTGATAAACATTTGAATTTTACTTATATTAATGAAGCTTGGGAGAAGAAGTTAGGTTACTCAACCGATTCATTAATTGGCTCCAATATTACTAAGTTAATGAATTGCGATGATATTATGCATTTTGTCGCATACAGCTGTTGTTTACTAGAAGGGAAGCAGGCTCCCAGTGTAGAAATACAAATTAAAAGCAGCATCGGGCTCATGAACTGGTTTGAGTTAAGGTTAGTTTATGATGAAAAAAGCGGCTTTATAGGCTCGTTCTATGACATTCAACGTCATAAAGATTCTCAATTATTGCTCACACAACAACAAAAATATGTAAAACGCTTATCGCTTGTTGCGAGCCATACAAATAACTTAGTAATAATTACAGATAAATTTGGCGTAATTGAGTGGGTTAACAATAGTTTTGAAGTACTTACAGGTTACACCTGTGATGAGGTTATAGGCACTAGCCCTGGTCAATTACTGCAAGGGCCAAAAACATGTGAAAAAAGCCGTAAGGTTATGTCTCATGCCGTAAAAAATGGACTTCCTTTTCAAGTTGAAACTACAAATTACGATAAAAACGGTAATATTTATTGGGTTGCTATTGATGCAAACCCAGTGCGAGATGATGAAGGTCAAGTAAAGCACTTTATCGCTATAGAAACTAATATCACGCAGCGAGTTAAAGCTGAACAAGCAATGGCAGAGATAGAATATAACTATCACTCTGTCGTAGATAATATTCCTGATATTGTTTTACGCCTTGATACATTTGGCAACCTATTATTTATAAATCAAGCATGGCAACGCGTCTTACACAGCAATGTAGATGAGAGCCTTGGCTTACCTATAATTAAGTTTATAGCAAAAGAAGATGTAGAAAAAATTAGTAGCACTTTGCTTGATTATAAACATGGTAAGCGTGATATACGTCGCTTTGATATACGTTTGATTAATGCACAAGGGATAAATAATTGGGTTGAAATGACACTTACTCCCATTGTGGGTGGCTACGAAAGCGATTTGTTATCTATTGCCGCAACACTTGTTGATATACAAGAACGTATTGAAAGCGAGCAAATATTGCTTGAAGCTAAACATCAGGCAGAAACATTAGCTGAGTCTAAAAGCCGATTTATGGCAAATATTAGCCATGAAATTCGCACGCCATTAAATGCCGTTATTGGCTCTGCAGATATTTTGCATCATACCGGTTTAACTTCTGAGCAAATGCGTTACACACAAATGATTAAAACAAGCTCTGATGCATTACTGAGTGTATTGGACGATGTATTAACGTATTCGCGTTTTGAAGCACAAGCTATAACACTCGATAATCAGCCATTTAGTATTGATACGTGTATTGAAGAAGCAATAGATATAATTTCCCAAAGCGCTTTGCAAAAAGGGCTTGAGGTTGTTTTTGATTTTTATCCTGATGTCCCCGCTCAAGTAATTGGTGATCATGCACGTATAAGGCAAATAGCCATTAATTTATTAGCCAATGCGATTAAGTTTACTCAGCAAGGCGTAATAACGGTGACCGTTAGATGTACTTACATTGGAGCCAATAATTTAAATCTTCATTTATCAGTAAAAGACACTGGAATGGGAATCGCAAAAAATAAAATAGAAAGTATGTTTATGCCTTTTATTCAATCAGATAATTCAATTACCCGAAAACATGGTGGTAGTGGCTTAGGCCTTGCTATATGTAAGCAAATTTGTGATGTAGTAGGGGGAGATATTTCGGTTAACTCTGAGCTCAATAAAGGGAGTGAGTTTATCGTTAATTACCCGTTACAAATAGACACAACCGACTCAATATTGCGAGAGGGGTTTGCAGCACGAAGTAAAAAGCCAAGAGTATGGATTGTAGGACATAACCAAATTTTAAAAACCGCGTTGGAGCACACACTCACTCGGTTTTCTATCGCTTTTGAGCACTATGAAATATGCCCAGATATCCCTGAGTATGATAGTTTTCCTGATGCAATTGTATTAACTGATCCTCCAATGCTAGCCCAAACACGCGAGTGTATAAATACATATAACTCCCTTAATTCACCGTGTTTACTTATCTTAGACTTACTAGGTGAAAGCTTATTACCGCAAAATCTTAACGACAGAGAGCTTAGGTTAAATGGCCCTTTTAAAGTATCGCATGTACCGCGAGCAATTAGTTTATTGGAAGAGCAGTTATTTCATTTAGATATTATATTTACTAATCGTGAACAAAAAGAAGCCTTAGAAAGCTCTTCAGGGTTAACTCAGTTGAATGGGACCAATGTATTGGTTGCTGAAGATAATACTAATAATCAAATAGTAATAAGACAGTTTTTAGAGCAAAAAGGTTGTCGGGTATATGTTGCTAGCGATGGGCAGGAGGCAATAACCAAGGCTAAAAACAATAAACTTGATATTATTTTTATGGATATCCAGATGCCAATACTAGATGGGATCTCTGCAACTAAAGCAATCAGAAAGTTAGGTATAGTCACCCCTATAATAGCGCTCACAGCAAATGCAATTCATGGTGATAAAGAGCGATTTATTGAAGTGGGGATGAATGATTATTTAGCTAAACCAATTGTAAGTGAAACACTTTATTTATTGCTTGATAAATATGCACCAAAGCAGGCTATTGAATCTAAGCATCTAAAGCTTACTCGTTTAGCGCAAGTGTGGGAAAAGCTGAGCTGAGCAATGAAGGTTAGGGTCTGTTGAACTTTCAGGGTTAAATTTGCAGCAGTCTGTTTGGTATTTAGGCCAGGCAGAGCCTATGCAGTGTGGTTATTCCCCATAAATGGGCGATAACGTAGCATTAATGCCAAACAGGCGCTGCCCAAAGGGTTCTTCCTAGGGGCTATTTACTCTTTGTTGCTCGGTTTTTACTTAGCCCGCTAGGTTACAAACCTCGCGCCGCGATTAAACCGCCTCTAGTTTGAACAAATTTTAATCCGCAAAGATCAACAGACCCTAATATAAAAAGTGGGTTTGTGTTGCATAAAACTTGATAAACGAAGAAATTAACCTAGTATTTTAGGAGTAAGTTAAATTTATTTTTTAGTATTTAATGAGTGTTTTTATTATAGTTTTTCAATTTGATTCGCAAATTGCAATTCAAAATAAAAATACAACGTTACGAATTATTTTTGGATTCTAAATTACATTTTTAATTTTTTTAATACTTTGATTTTGTTGTTTATTTTATCTTTCGTTTGTTTTTGTTTAGTTGGCACGGCTTTCGCAACATATTAAATATCAAATCAAGACGAATTTAGTTAAATTTTAAGGGGTGCAAAATGCAAACAAACACAAAAGCTAAACAACAGCCTAAAGGTAACAATTGGGTACTAACACCTGAAATTATGGTTTTGTCTATTTTGCTTGTTGCCACTTTAATAATAGGTATTACAGTTTTACGAGGTAGCGATTCGATTGAACCGTTGGCAGATATACAGCCAATTACTTTTACACAAGCTGATGTTGAAAACGCACAGTTGATGAGTAATACATTTGACTCGCAAAATACTAACTATGCACAACATGTAACTGCTCCTAAAAACGAAAATAACGACACTCTTTCAAACTAGAGACTTTTGCGCAGGTAACTATTTATAGTTGCCTGCGTTTTTTTATGTTCCTACCACCGTTTTAACTTTCTATCCCTCCCTATAAAATTAGCTATATGCTTTTAAATTTAGATTGTGCTTAACCTAAACAGGGTTTTATCAAAGCTTTCTCTTTTCTCACCTACAATTGCTAACACTAGCTTTAGTAGCAGCTATTAACTGGCTTATCTGTGCTTTATAGGCTCGATTAAGCGCTCATTTGCCAATTTAGGTGCATAGCAAACTGAATTGCAAAATGCGAATAAAGTGGGAGAACTAAAATCTTTTAACCTTCCAATTTAACCGCCTGAATCCATTGGTTTTTATTTCTATTTTTCCACATTTAAAATGGCCTGTAAATTGCTACTCATTATAATAAGTCACTAAGAGTGAAAAACGGAGCAAAATCATGAGTGCGTTTAAATACCTAGAATCGGAAAGCCCAGTCAATCTCGCAAGATGGCATGAGTTAGAAAGAATCATGTCTGATTCAATGCAAAATAATTATTTTAAAATGGTTTATCAACCGCTTGTATCATTAGGAACGGGAAAGTTGGTCGGCTTTGAGTCGCTAGTAAGGTGCCAATCACCGCGCTTTGGTATTGTAGGCCCTGATGAGTTTATCCCGCATGTAGAGCAATCGGGAATGATTTTAGAATTAGGTGACTGGATTTTTGAGCAATGTTTGTCTGATCTAAAACAGATGCGACATTTTGGTATGACAGATATTGCTGTTTCTTTAAATATTTCACCGGTACAAATTTTAGATGGTGATGTGTTTTCAAAAGTAATGGCTTTGCTAGAAAAGCACCAAATACCACCACAAGCCATTAAAGTTGAATTAACGGAAACAGCGCTAATTCATAGTCCTGATAAAATAGCTAAGGCGTTTGAAAACTTCCATAAAGAAGGCGTAAAGGTATGGATTGATGATTTTGGCACTGGGTACGCGTCTTTAGGTCTACTTCGTCAATTTGATATCGATGGTTTAAAAATTGATCGCAGTTTTGTAAGTGGTATTGCAACTAATAACGAAGACTTTACGTTATGTAGCGCAATTATTGCGATGGCTCAACGATTGGGCTTACAAACTGTAGCAGAAGGCATTGAAGAGAATGAGCAATTACAAATATTAGAACAACTTGGTTGTGATATTGCTCAGGGGTACTTGCTCGATAAGCCGCAAACATTAACAAAAAGTATTGATACCTGGGCTCTGTAATTGTTTATATTCATTTTGATTTGCAAAATGCAAAAAACAAATTACTCTTAAACTACAATTCTTACATTTTCTTAGTGTACGAAGCTTTAACTTACACAAAGGTTATCTATGCCTATATCAGAGCAGTTTATCGATAAAAGTATTACGGAGTTAAATGTTTTAATTCAACTTGAAAAGGATGTTGGAATAAGCGTTTTAGCTCGATTAGTAAACTTATTTATCGATGAATTAGTTACTATGGCTAACCAATTAGATACGGCAATTAGTAATGCAGATATTATAAAAATTAGAGAAATAATGCATGTTTTGAAAAACTCGGCTGCTTTATATGGAGCCGCTCCTTTAGCTGCATTGGCAACACAGTTACACGATTCACCACCACCAACCACAGAAGAAAACTTGCACGCAGCGCTTGTTATTAAACATAACTTGGATAAAACCCGAGATGCATATCAAATAATGAGTAAGAGTATAGCTATCTAGGAGAAAGCCGTGTCAGATATAATGGGTAAAGGCCTTGTTTATATTGTTGAAGATAGCATCGCAAGTGGTGCTTTGTACGCAAGTCAGCTAGAGCAAGTAGGTTTTGAATGTAAGCATTTCGCAGATGGATATTCTGCTTTGGTCGGTATTAAAGAAAAAATGCCTGCGGTGATAGTACAAGATGTATGCTTGCCTGATATAAGTGGGCTTGAAGTTTTACAATTTGTAAATAAACAAAAAAATCCTGCTAATGTAGTCATGATCACCTCAAATAGTTCTATTGATATTGCAGTGGAAGCTATGCGTTTAGGTGGCTTCGACTTTTTAGAAAAACCCTTCACAAGTCAGCGACTTATTAGCTCAGTAGAAAGCGCGTTAACACCCAAAGAGCAAGCTAAAGTACAACCTTTGGTTCAAAGCAGTGATAAAAGCCAAGATTTTGTTGGTGAATCTCTCGCAATGAAAACCGTTTTTAGATTGCTAGATAGTGCAGCTAGAAGCAAAGCATGCGTATTTATTACAGGTGAAAGTGGAACCGGTAAAGAAGTTTGTGCACAAACTCTTCATGATGCAAGTCCCCGAAATAAAGGGCCGTTTATTGCTATAAACTGTGCTGCGATCCCTGCTGAATTATTTGAGTCTGAATTTTTTGGGCATGTTAAAGGGGCATTTAGTGGGGCGTTAAGCGATCGTAAGGGCGCTGTTGAAGTGGCCAACGGCGGTACGTTATTTCTAGATGAACTATGTGAAATGGAGCTTAACTTACAAGCTAAGTTATTGCGCTTTTTACAAACCGGCATATTTAGCAAGGTTGGTAGCAGCGAGGTATTACACAGCGATGTTCGCTTGGTATGTGCAACCAACAGAAATCCAATAATAGAGGTAGCAGAAGGGCGCTTTAGAGAAGATTTATATTATCGTTTAAATGTTATCCCCGTAAAGCTCCCGCCTTTAAGGGAGCGCGGAAACGATATATTACTGCTCGCTGAGTATATTTTAAAACAAAAAAGCGATAGCAACGCTAAACATTTTATTGGCTTTTCTGATGAAGTTAAGGCGCTTTTTTGTAATTACGATTGGCCAGGAAATATACGCGAACTGCAAAATGTAATTGAAAATACAGTCGTTATTAATGATGGCGATGTAATAGAAAGAGATATGCTACCAAATTCATTTGGTCTAGGCGCTGTAAAACACTCAAGCTCAACTAAGTCAATTCACAATACAAACGATCAGAGTGTTCAATTATCTCCTATGTCGGTTCACGATATAGAACCATTATGGCAAGTTGAAAAAAGGGCTATTGAAAACGCAATCAAAAGCTGCGAAGACAACATTCCTCTTGCTGCTGCTTATTTAGGGGTAAGTGCATCTACCATTTATAGAAAAATAAAGGGATGGTCTTAAAGCTTTAATAGATTTTAATTGCAATTTTAGGTTGAATTAATAAAAGTTACCCTAAACTCTATGTGTAAGAGCAAAATTAATTTTTAATCTGAAATAGTAAAAGGAGATCGCAATGAGTAACACTAGTTTAAAACCTGCGGATATTATGCCATCACTAGTAGTGAGTGATGTTGATGAGAAAAAGGTAGATTTAGTTGACAGAATAAGTGACTCTCCGTGGAAAATGATTGTTGTTTATCGAGGCCAGCACTGCCCTAAATGTACTGCGCAACTCAACGAGCTTGCTAAAGTTCATAAAGACTTTAAAGAGGCTGGAGTTGAAGTGGTTGCAGTAAGTGGTGATAGCCATGAGCAGCTTAATAAACATCTTGAAAAAATAGATATTAACTTCCCAATTTACTATGGTTTAACAATCGAACAAATGACTGATTTAGGGCTACATATTAGCGAGCCTCGCAGTGGTGCAGAAACTGATCATCCATTTGCTGAACCAGGGATTTATGTGCTTAATGAAAAAAATCAGCTTCAAATGGTCGATATATCAAACAGCCCGTTTGTTCGTCCTGATTTAGAGCAACTGCTAGGTGGGATTAAGTTTTCAAGAGAAAACGACTATCCAATCCGGGGCACATTTATTAAATAGTATTCATTTTACATGGTTTCAAAAAAGGCACTCTTCAGTGCCTTTTTTATTTATTTTTAATAAATTTACTTGAAAACAATTTTACCGTCCATATATAGTTAAGTAGGACGCCTGATGGGTCCTAAATTAAACTTAAACAATTGAAATCTATATTATTAATTAAACTTTGCTTGAGCTTGTTCAATAGAAAAGCACATGCAAAATATCGCTTAAATATGAGGATATTATTATGCGTACAGTAGACTTATCACCACTTTATCGTTCATTTATCGGCTTCGAACATTTAGCATCACTTATGGATGCGGCAGCTAATACAGACAAGCAGCCGAGTTTTCCTCCTTACAATATAGAAGCACTCGATAAAGACAAATACAGAATCACTATGGCCGTTGCCGGTTTTAGTGATAGTGAATTGACCATTGAGTCAGAAAACAACACATTAAAAGTTGCAGGTATTAAAGCTAATAAAGATGAAAATAATGAACGTAAGTTTATTCATCAAGGTATAGCAGAGCGTAACTTTGAACGTAAATTTCAGCTTGGAGACCATGTAAAAGTACTTGGTGCCGATTTAGCTAACGGCTTATTGAGCATAGAGTTACAGCGTGAAATTCCTGAAGCACTTAAACCACGTAAAATAGAAATTGGTAATAGTAATCTAATAGAAGGTAAATAGTCTTCTAAAGTACATATTCCCCTGATTATTTAGCCGCCTCATTTGAGGCGGTTTTTTTACTTAAAGCGCTTCTAAATTATTAAGGTAGTAGGTTGCTTGTTGCAGCGTTTGTTCTTGAAGTGTTTTATCTTGTTTATCCCAGTTTTTATATACCATACCAATACGTGGATTCTTCTCTAGCCTGTCTCTGTGTCTATTCATGAAATGCCAATACAAGCTATTTAGCGGGCAGGCCTTATCTCCTACTTTTTGTTTAACATCGTACTGACAGCTTTTGCAGTAATCGCTCATTTTATTAATGTAGTTACCGCTTGCAGCATAAGGCTTTGTTGCAATTATTCCATCATCGGCAAACTGGCTCATGCCTCGAGTGTTGGGCATTTCTACCCATTCTATGGCATCTATATAAACGCCTAAGTACCAGTTGTCTACGTCATCAGGGTTAATACCTGTAAGCATGCAAAAGTTCCCAATAACCATTAGGCGCTGAATATGATGAGCATAAGCGGTTTCAAGGCTTTGTTTGAGTGAGTGGCTTAGACAATTCATTTTTGTAGAGCTGTTCCAAAAATAAGATGGCAGTTTATTTTTGGCTTGTAGCTGATTTTTAACTGCGTAGTCGGGCATGTTAATCCAATAAATGGCACGTACATACTCTCTCCAGCCTAATATTTGCCTAGTAAAGCCCTCTACTTGCGAGAGGGATATTTCATTGGGTCTTTGTTCGTATTCGCTTATTACACGTTTGATTACATGTAACGGGTGGAGTATTTTTGCGTTTAGGGCAAACGATAAACGGCTATGGTACAGGCTGGTATTGTTTTTACTTTGATCTGTCATCGCATCTTGAAAGTGACCAAAGCGACTAAGTAAGTGCTCACAAAAGTATTCAAGAGATTCAATCGCTTGTTTACGAGTTGTTGGCCACTCCAGTGAATGTTGATTTATTTCACCCAAATAAGCGACGTTGTGTTTATTTAAACGAGAGATAATGCTGCTAACATCAGTATTGAATAACTTAGGCTCTGGGATGTCGGCTAAGTCTTTTTTGGAAAATTTATTACGATTATTACTATCAAAATTCCATTTGCCACCAGTTGGCTTTGCATCATCAATTAATATATTAAATTGCTTACGCATAGCACGATAAAAATGCTCCATTGTTACATGCTTGTTTTTTGTAAAGCGTGTTTTTATATCGGTGAACGGTAATAAAAAGTGTTCAGTATCTGTAGCAATTACATTTAATGAGCTATCACTTTTAAACTTAGCTAATTGAGATTTTAGCCTAAACTCGTCAGGGTATTGATATTCAATAGAGTCGCATTGGTATTTATCGGCAACTCGCTTGAGTAATTCAATCAAGTCCTTGTCGTCATCGGTATCATCAAGTGTTAAATGCAAAACATTAAAACCTGCCGTGTTTAATGCAGTTGCAAAGTTTTCCATAGCATTAAAAAAGGCACACAGTTTTTGAATGTGATGTTTAACGTAGTCAGTTTCTTGTTTTAGTTCTGCGATGAGGTAAAGCGTGTCGTCGTCTTTTTGCTTGTACCATGAATGAGATGGGTTTAGCTGATCGCCTAGTATTAGTCTGAGTGTTTTGTGATGGGTCATAGTAAAGCCAAATTTTTTTATACGGACGTATTTAATTAAAGGATCGTTTTACTATTTAACTACGAGTGAATAGAGCAAAAAGGCTTAACCGATTATCAAGGCAATAAAGGCGTGCTGGATCATGGTGTGCAAATGAGTTTAATTAATGGGGAGGTTAAGTAAGTTAAATTGCCACCCCTAAAAATTGTATATTTAAATTTTATTACTTTGCTTTTGCTGCATTTTTTGTTGTAACGAAACCACATTAGATACATTAAATAGAATATTGCTGGCAAAGTTTTCAAAATATTTAAGGGCTTTTTTCCAAGCGAGCTGGCTCTCAGGAGTAAAGTGTTTACCAAGGTGCTCTTTAAGGGTTTCGTAAAACGCATCAGATAATAGTGCAATGTCATTTTGTGAAACACTGCTTTTTTTTAGGTACATTAAATGATGTGCTAAAAAAGGAGCTACCGATGCTGGCTTATCTAAATGTTTAACAATTCGTTCTAACACACAAAAAAGGGTAAAACTCTTTTCGTTAAATTGTAAGGCTGTTGGGTAATTCATTTCAATGCTAGATTCAGCCAATTTACTGTGAAATCGAGCCGTGAAAGCATGAAAATTTGGCTTAATAATTGTTAAGTTATTTAACAATGCTGATTGTTGTTGATTCATTTTTATCTCGCTGCAGTGAGTAATAACTATTATTATTAAGTGGCATAAAATTGATTATAGCGGGCAGATAAAATTCTGCACGTTTTTTTAGTGTTAAAGTATGGGTTTTAGTTATATCAATTTATTTTCTGGTAAATTGTAAGCATCTAGAAGGTACTAAGGTAGCTCAAATTTAGTTTGTTTGATTTTCACTCAAAAATAATAAGCTGTAATATTTAATAATTTAGAGACAGCATTTTATAAAATTGATTGATTACTTATGTTACTTATATATACATTAAATTAGCATCTTGACGAATTGGAAATTTTATAAACTAATTGCGTATTATAGTTGCTAATCATCCCGTACATCCTTATAATAGCGGCCATTGTTTAGCATGTTGTAAAACAGCTAACAGCGATATTAAATTTAAAGTTTGATATCTATTGGCGCGGGATGGAGCAGTCTGGTAGCTCGTCGGGCTCATAACCCGAAGGTCGTCGGTTCAAATCCGGCTCCCGCAACCAATTCTACTAGTAGGTATTACCTTACTAATTTATATCGCGCATTCTAAGTAATGCGCGTTTTGCGTTTTAGACTATGTAGTTTAATTAGGTCAGTTTACTGACTCGCAACCAAGCTTGGCCCTAGGCCACACAGTTTTATGCTTTATTGGTGTGACGCCCCGCTTGGTTCGGGGCGTTGTTGTATCTGCACCTTGCGATTTGTGGCAATTGTCATCAAATTAAAACTTAAACTCAGTATTTTAGGGCTATAAGCCCTTTTTTTGTTTGTATGGAGGATTTTCGTGACAAAACTTGAACAAGATTTAGTAACCATGTTAACGCCTGCGGTAGAAATGTTAGGCTTTGAATTGCATGGTCTTGAATTTGTGCAAGCGGGTCGCCATTCTACCTTAAGAGTATATATTGCTCATGAGGATGGGATCTCAGTTGATAACTGTGCGGATGCAAGTCGCCAAATTAGTGCGATTTTAGACGTCGAAGACCCAATTACAAATGAATATGATTTGGAAGTATCGTCTCCTGGTGTTGATCGTCTATTATTCAAACAAGATCACTACGAGCAGGCGCAAGGAGAGGAAGTACGCGTGCGTACTAAACTTCCACAGGATGGTCGTCGTAATTTTAAAGGCGACTTAGTAGCAGTTAGCAGCGATATGATCACACTATCTAGCGATGGTGCAGAGCATCTGATCATGCTTAGTAACATCGAACGTGCGAATTTAATCGCGAAGTTTTAAATTCGAGTGCGAAGGAATAGGGCAAGCGAGGCATTACCCATGGCAAAAGAGATATTATTGGTTGCTGAAGCCGTTTCCAATGAGAAAGCGGTTCCAAAAGAAAAGATTTTTGAAGCTCTAGAGTTCGCTTTAGCGACAGCTACAAAGAAAAAACACGATGGCGAAATTGAAGTACGCGTAGCAATTGACCGTAAAACCGGTGATTACGATACGTTCCGTCGTTGGCAGATTGCCGCTGTATTAGAAGATGGTTCTTTAGAGAACCCATACAGCGAAATCACTCTAGAAGCAGCACAGGTTGAAGAACCTGATTTGCAAATGGGTGATTATGTTGAAGAGCAAATCGACTCAATCAAATTTGACCGTATTACAACACAAATGGCTAAGCAAGTTATCGTACAAAAAGTACGTGAAGCTGAGCGCGCTTTAGTTGTTGAAGCATACAAAGATCAAGAAGGCGAGCTGGTAACGGGTGTTGTTAAAAAAGCAACTCGCGATGCAATCGTACTTGATTTAGGTAACAACGCAGAAGCGGTAATTTACCGTGATGACATGTTACCACGTGAAAACTTCCGCCCGGGTGACCGTATCCGTGGTCTTTTATATGAAGTTAAGCCTGAAGCACGCGGTGCACAATTATTTGTAACGCGCTCTAAACCTGAAATGCTAATGGAATTATTCCGCATTGAGGTGCCAGAAATTGGCGAAGAGATGATTGAATTACGTGCAGCAGCACGTGATCCAGGTTCACGCGCTAAAATTGCTGTTAAATCTAACGACAAACGCATTGACCCAATTGGTGCATGTGTTGGTATGCGTGGCGCACGAGTTCAGGCTGTATCGTCAGAACTTGGCGGTGAGCGTGTTGATATCGTACTTTACGATGACAACCCGGCACAATTTGTTATCAATGCAATGGCGCCAGCAGAAGTTGCTTCAATCGTAATGGATGAAGACACTCACTCAATGGATATCGCTGTAGAAGCAGATAACCTAGCGCAAGCAATTGGTCGTAATGGTCAAAACGTTCGTTTAGCAAGTCAGTTAACTGGCTGGGAACTAAACGTAATGACTGTTGAAGACATGCGTACTAAAAATGAAGCTGAATCTGATAAGTTACTTAACTTATTCACTGAAAATTTAGAAATTGATGATGAGTTTGCATCATTACTTATCAACGAAGGTTTCTCGACACTTGAAGAAGTGGCGTATGTACCAGCGTCTGAATTTTTAGAAATTGATGGTCTTGATGAAGAGACTGTAGATTTACTGCGCTCACGCGCAAAAGATGCATTGACAACTAAAGCACTTAAAACGGAAGAAAGCTTAGATGGCGCAGAGCCAGCTGAAGACTTACTTGCGCTTGAAGGCTTAGAGCGTCACTTAGCATTTGTTATGGCAAGCAAGGGTGTTGTTACACTTGAAGACTTGGCAGAACAAGGTATTGACGAATTAGTTGATATCACAGAACTTTCATCTGAAAAAGCGGGTGAACTGATTATGGCTGCACGAAACATTTGTTGGTTTGCAGACGAGTAATTTATTAACGGAGGTATTACACACTATGGCAGAAGTAAATGTTGAAAAACTAGCCGGCGATATAGGTACGACTGTTGATAAATTGCTACAGCAGTTTTCACAAGCAGGTATCACTAAGCAAGCAACTGATAACGTAACAGAAGCTGAAAAAGCAACGTTACTTGATCATTTAAGCAAGCATCATGGCGGTACAGGTTCAGATGGCCCAGCGCGTATGACTTTACAACGTAAGAGCAAAAGCACTTTAAGTGTTACGGGCTCTACTGGTAAAGCAAAAGATGTTCAAGTTGAAGTTCGCAAAACACGTACTTACGTGAAGAAAAGCGCAATGGAACAAGAACAAGAGCAAGCTCGCTTAGCTGCTGAAGAAAAAGTGCGTCTTGAAGAGCAGCAAAAAGCTGACCAAGAAGCCGCAGAATTAAAAGCGAAACAAGAGGCAGAACGCAAAGCGAAAGAAGAAGCCGACCGTAAAGCCAAAGAAGAAGCTAAACGCAAAGCTGATGCAGAGCGTAAAGCGAAACAAAAGCAGATGACCCCAGAGCAAAGTGCTAAGTCTGAGAAAGATCGCATAGAAGCTGAGCGTCTGCAAAAAGAAGCAGAAGAGGCCGCATTGAAGAAAGCTGAAGAAGAAGCGAAACGTCAAGCAGAAGAAGCAAGAAAGCTAGCTGAAGAAAACTCGGCACGCTGGAAGAAAGAAGAAGAAGAACGTAAGAAACGCGAAGAAACAGCGGATCACCATCTTACGACTTCTACTTATGCACGTGAAGCAGAAGATGTTGCCGATGCTCGTGATGAGCAAGGTACACGCCGTGCTAAGAAAAAGAAAAAAGCGCCAGCAAAAGATAAATTTGCAGCGTCAAGAGGCCGTAACAAGTCTAAGTTAAAAGCACCTGCATCATTACAACATGGTTTCCAAAAACCAACTGTTGATGTTAAAAATGAAGTGCGTATTAGCGAAACAATTACAGTAGCTGAGCTTGCATCACGCATGGCCGTTAAAGGCGCTGAAGTTGTTAAAACAATGATGAAAATGGGTGACATGGTTACTATTAACCAAGTGATTGACCAAGAAGCTGCACAATTAGTTGCAGAAGAAATGGGTCACAAGGTTATCATTGTTAAAGAAAACGAATTAGAGCAAACAGTACTTAATGACCGCCACGAAGATGGTAAGTCAGAGCCACGTGCTCCAGTAGTAACTGTAATGGGTCACGTTGACCATGGTAAAACATCAACTCTTGATTACATTCGTTCTGCGAAGGTTGCTTCTGGCGAAGCCGGTGGTATTACACAGCATATTGGTGCATACCATGTTGATGTAAACGGTCACATGATCACCTTCTTAGATACACCAGGACATGCTGCATTTACTTCAATGCGTGCTCGTGGTGCTAAAGCGACTGATATCGTAATCCTAGTAGTTGCAGCAGATGATGGCGTTATGCCACAAACTAAAGAAGCGGTACAGCATGCTCGTGCAGCTGGCGTTCCTTTAATCATCGCAGTAAACAAAATGGATAAAGAAGGCGCAGATCCAGATCGTGTTAAAAACGAACTTGCTGTACTAGACGTTATTCCAGAAGAATGGGGCGGCGATACGCAGTACGTTCATATCTCAGCTAAAACTGGCTTAGGTATTGACGACCTTCTTGAAGCAGTATTGAACCAATCTGAACTTTTAGAGCTTTCTGCACCTACTGAAGGTATGGCGGCTGGTGTTGTTATTGAATCTCGTCTTGATAAAGGCCGTGGTCCAGTAGCATCAGTACTTGTTCAATCTGGTACGCTTAACCAAGGTGACATTGTATTATGTGGTCTTGAGTATGGCCGTGTTCGTGCAATGCGCGATGAAAACGGTAAAGACATTAAGTCAGCTGGTCCATCTATTCCAGTTGAGATTTTAGGTCTTTCTGGTATTCCAGCTGCAGGCGACGAAGCGACTGTAGTTAAAGATGAGCGTAAAGCGCGTGAAGTTGCTTTATACCGTCAAGGTAAGTTCCGCGATGTTAAACTAGCACGTCAGCAAAAAGCTAAGCTTGAAAACATGTTTACTAACATGACTGAAGGCGATGTTTCTGAAGTTAACGTGGTACTTAAAGCAGACGTTCAAGGTTCTATCGAAGCAATCTCTGATTCACTAACTAAACTTTCTACTGATGAAGTGAAAGTGAAGATTGTTGGTTCAGGTGTTGGTGGTATTACCGAAACTGATGCAACACTAGCTGCAGCGTCTAACGCAATTGTAGTTGGCTTTAACGTTCGTGCTGATGCTTCAGCTCGTAAAGTTATCGAGACTGAAAACTTAGACCTACGTTACTACAGCGTAATCTACAGCTTGATTGACGAAGTTAAACAAGCAATGTCAGGTATGCTAGCGCCAGAGTTTAAACAAGAAATCATTGGTCTTGCTCAAGTTCGTGACGTATTCAAGTCTCCAAAAATTGGCGCAATCGCTGGTTGTATGGTTACTGAAGGTGTTATTAAACGTAGCGCTCCAATCCGTGTACTACGTGAAAACGTTGTTATCTATGAAGGTGAACTTGAGTCACTTCGTCGCTTTAAAGACGATGTTGCTGATGTTCGTAACGGCATGGAATGTGGTATCGGCGTTAAGAACTACAATGACGTACGTGTTGGTGACCAAATCGAAGTATTCGAAACAGTTGAAGTACAACGTACTCTATAATTGTTACTAGGGAGTATTGAACGCTCAGGTTAACGCCGGACGTTCTACACACCCTACGCTAAGATTTTAAATGGGGGCTTAGCCCCCATTTGCATATCCATTATTTAGTTAACTTATTATTTAATTTCAATAAGTTATTATTTTAGGACAAGTATAATGAGAGAATTTTCTCGCACTGATCGTGTTGCACAGCAAATCCAAAAAGAGATTGCTGTAATTTTACAACGCGAAATTAAAGATCCACGCTTAGGTATGGTGACAGTGTCAGCGGTAGAAGTATCGCGCGATTTATCTTATGCCAAAATTTTCATTACTGTGTTTAACACACAAGATGAAGACGCAGCAAAGCAAAGCGCAAAAGTACTTAATGAAGCAACGGGCTATATTCGCTCGTTACTTGGTAAGCGTATCCGTGCACGTATAATGCCTGAGTTAAAGTTTGTAGTTGATAACTCATTAATGGAAGGTATGCGTATTTCTAATTTAGTGGATTCTATTATCCGCGAAGATAACGCAAAGCATGTAGATGAAGACGTAGAAAGTGTTGATGCTGCTGATGTTTCAGATAGCGAAGAAGGTACTGATCACGTAGACGATACAGATAGCGAAGAAGGCACTGATACAGATGGCAAAGCGCAGTAAAGGCCGTGCAGTTGACGGTATTTTGTTGTTAAACAAACCTGAAGGCATTTCATCAAATAAAGCATTACAGCAAGCAAAAAGTGTTTATTTTGCGCAAAAAGCTGGGCACACAGGTGCTTTAGATCCACTTGCCACAGGTATGCTGCCAATTTGTTTTGGTGAAGCGACTAAGTTTACGCAGTTTTTACTCGATACAGATAAAACCTATATCGTTCGTGCACAACTGGGTGAGCGTACAACAACATCAGATTCTGATGGCGAAATTGTTAGCACTAAAGATGTGAACGTTACGCGTGAACAGCTAACAAAAGAAATAGCTGCTTTTGTTGGTGAGTCTGAACAATATCCGTCAATGTACTCAGCTCTTAAGTACCAAGGTAGACCGTTATATAAGTACGCGCGCGAAGGTATTGAAGTTCCTCGTAAATGCAGAAAAATAAACGTGTTTAGCTTATCGTTTGACGAATTTGATGAACAAAGCAACGTATTACAAATGACGGCCCATGTATCTAAAGGGACCTACATTCGTACAATCGTTGATGATTTAGGCGAAAACCTAGGCTGTGGCGCACACGTTATTATGCTCCACAGAACCGCTGTTGGTCAGTATCCGGCAGATAAAATGGTCTCGCTTGATGAGATTGAAGCGTTGCTTGCTAAAGCGAAAGAAGAAGAGCTTGCGCCTTCAACTTATTTAGACTCGCTATTGCTACCAATTGATACTGCTTTAACTGATTTACCCGTTGTTGAAATTACAAAAGAACAAGGGGGAATTTTTAGTCACGGGCAAGCTGTAGAATTATCAATCGCTTTACCTGATGGTGCAATTAAAGTTGTTGCGGATAATATATTTATTGGTACTGGTGAGCGTAACTCAAACGGTCATTTAAAGGTTAAACGTGGTCTTGCTAGTCAGCAAGACGATTACGTGAAGCCTGAATAAGCAACTAATGTGCCTAACGGTGGCTTATTAGTTGTAGTTGGGGATAATTAGCTTGTAGTTATTCCTACAGTTGGTAGAATACGCCCGCTTAATCGTTTTGGCTGAATTAGTGATCGGCTAAGACACCTTTTAAATTTAATTTTTGGAGTTACTATGTCACTAAGCAATCAAGAAAAAATCGATATCATTGCTAAATTTGCACGTGCAGAAGGCGATACAGGTTCATCAGAAGTACAAGTAGCATTACTTACTTTTGACATCAACAAGCTTCAAGGTCACTTTGCTGATCACAAGCATGACTTCCACTCACGTCGTGGTCTGCTTCGTAAAGTAAGCACTCGCCGTAAACTACTTGATTACCTTAAAGGTAAAGACATCACTAGTTATACTGCGTTAATCAAAGAACTTGGCCTACGTCGCTAAGAACTAGATTATAGAAAAAGGAGCTTTTTAGCTCCTTTTTTTGTGCCTGAAATTTGTGTTTCCAAATTAAGAAAATTCTTAAACCTATTGAATTATAATATAAAACCCCCATTTCATAGCCTACCAATAGCTGTTGTATTTACCCGCTAATTAGCCCAGTTTAAATCTAGTAGCTAGTGTGTGTTGACCTTTCGTGATTAATTTTGCAGCTGTATGTTTGGTCTTTAGGCAAGGCAGCGCCTATGTAGTGTGGTTATTCCCCATAAATAGGCGATAACGCAGCATAAATGCCAAACATGCGCTGCCCTGCGGGTTCATCCTAGGGGCGATTAACTCTTTGTTGCTCGATTTTTACTTAGCCCACTAGGTTACAAATCTCGCGCCGTGATTAAATCGACCCTAGATTGAACAAATTTCAATCCACAAAGAACAACACACCCTAGACTCGCATTTTGAAGCAGCTTTGGTATATACTATGCGCGTAGGTAAAAAGGTTTATCTACACTTATTCACATCATTGCCAATTGTAGTACTTAATTGATTTCCAACTGAATACAATTATGTACTGTAATTGGTACTTTGATGACAACTTATTAGAATACATTTAAGGAATATTTTAAGTGCAAGCAATTATTAAAGAATTCAAACTAGGTCAACATACAGTGACTCTAGAAACTGGTGCAATCGCTCGTCAAGCAGACGGCGCTGTACTTGCAAGCATTGGCGACACTTCAGTTTTAGTAACTGTTGTTGGTAAGCGTGAAGCACAACCTGGCCAAGACTTTTTCCCACTAACAGTTAACTACCAAGAGCGTATGTACGCTGCTGGTCGTATCCCAGGTGGTTTCTTAAAGCGTGAAGGTCGTCCTAACGATGGCGAAACACTTATTGCACGTCTTATTGACCGTCCAATTCGTCCACTTTTCCCAAGCGGTTTTGTAAACGAAGTACAAGTTATTGCTACTGTTGTTTCTGTTAACCCTGAAATCCAACCTGATATGGTTGCGATGATTGGTACTTCAGCAGCACTTGCTATCTCTGGTATCCCGTTCAGTGGTCCAATTGGTGCATCTCGCGTTGGTTACATCAACGGCGAATATGTACTTAACCCTACATTAAAAGAGCTTGAAGAAAGCCAACTTGATTTAGTGGTAGCCGGTACTGATAAAGCGGTACTTATGGTTGAATCAGAAGCTAACGTACTTGCAGAAGACGTAATGCTTGGCGCTGTTGTATATGGTCATGAGCAATCTCAAGCGATCATCACTGCAATCGAAGAATTTAAAGCAGAAGCAGGCAAGCCTACTTGGGATTGGACTGCACCAGCTAAAAACGTTGCACTAGAAGATAAAGTTGCAGCAATTGCTGCTGATAAAGTAGGCGCAGCTTACTTAATCACTGATAAAGTAGCGCGTAAAGAAGCACTTGGCGTAGCTAAAGATGAAGTTGTTGCAGTGTTAACGGCTGAACTTGCTGAAGGCGAGTCTTTAGATAAGCAAGAAATTGGTAAAATATTCGGTTCACTTGAGAAGAAAATCGTTCGTGGCCGTATCGCTTCTGGCGAAAAACGTATCGATGGTCGTGAACCAGATATGATTCGTGCACTAGATGTAATGACTGGCGTATTACCGCGTACTCACGGTTCTGCTATCTTTACTCGTGGCGAAACTCAAGCGTTAGTAACAGCTACACTTGGTACAGAACGTGATTCACAGTTAATCGACGATTTAACTGGTACTCATAAAAACCACTTTATGCTTAACTACAACTTCCCTCCATTCTGTGTAGGTGAAACTGGTTTTGTTGGTTCTCCTAAGCGTCGTGAAATCGGCCATGGTAACCTTGCTAAGCGTGGTATTGCTGCTGTAATGCCAACATTGACTGAATTCCCATATTCAATCCGTGTAGTATCTGAAATCACTGAATCAAACGGTTCATCTTCAATGGCTTCTGTATGTGGTACTTCACTTGCACTTATGAATGCCGGTGTACCAATTAAAGCGTCTGTTGCCGGTATTGCGATGGGTCTAGTTAAAGAAGACGATAAATTCGTTGTTCTTTCTGACATCTTAGGTGATGAAGATCACTTAGGTGACATGGACTTTAAAGTTGCTGGTACAGCTGCAGGTATCACTGCACTTCAAATGGATATCAAAATCGAAGGTATCACTCAAGAAATCATGCAAATTGCGCTTAAACAAGCAAAAGCTGCACGTTTACATATCTTAGAAGTGATGGATGAAGCAATTTCTGCTCCTTCTGAAGAGCTATCAATGTTTGCTCCTCGCATATACACAATGAAAATCCCACAGAAGAAAATCGCTGAAGTTATCGGTAAAGGTGGCGCAACTATTCGTCAGCTTACTGAAGAAACAGGTACAACGATTGAAATCGGTGACGACGGTACAATTAAAATTGCCGCTACTGATGGCGAAAGTGCAGCTAATGCAATTAGCCGTATTGAGCAATTAACAGCTGAACTTGAAGTAGGTACTATCTACGAAGGTAAAGTTGTACGTATTGTTGATTTCGGTGCGTTTGTAAACATTCTTCCTGGTAAAGATGGTCTAGTACATATTTCTCAAATTAGTACTGAGCGCGTTAATAACGTGGCTGATCACCTTTCTGAAGGTCAAGAAGTTAAAGTTAAAGTACTAGAAGTAGATCGCCAAGGCCGTGTACGTCTAAGTATTAAAGAAGCAATGGAATCAGCAGCTGACGCGCCAACTGACGCGTAATTGTTAACTTATTAATCTAGTTATATTAGCTAGATGATAAAAAAGGGGCTGTTTAGCCCCTTTTTTTATGCTTTAATGAAACCTTATTGGACAAGGTCTGTCTTATATTAATCGCGATATATCTTGGTATTAAGGATTTTAATGATACTCAAACATTTAGCTTTGGCATCTTTTGCTATTTTGTCTTTAAGCGCTTGCCAAACTACAACAGAATCAGAACCAACCCCGATTGTTAATGTGCCATTTACTGCACCTTTAGCCTCTGACTTTAGAAGTGAAATTGCTATTGCACGCTACTCGGAGTTATTGAATAGGGCTGACTTAAGCGAAGAGCAACAAGCTAAGCTTTATTACGACCGTGGTGTACTTTTCGATAGTCTAGGTATGACCACTCTTTCGCGTATTGATTTTAACCGCGCAGTAAAACTTAAGCCTGATTTAGCTGAAGTATATAATTTTTTAGGTATTCAACATACGCTTATGCAGCAGTACGAAAAAGCCTATGAGTTTTTCGATTCAGCTCTTGAGCTTGATGAAGAGCATGAATACGCCTATTTAAATCGAGGAATTGCACTGTATTACGGCGATAGAGCTGGCCTTGCTAAAAATGACTTTAACGAGTTTTTAGCCCGTTCTCCTAAAGATCCGTACCGTGTTTTATGGGTTTATTTAGCCCAGGCACAAGAGGATAAAGTAATCGCACTTGATGCACTTAAACAAAATGCGACTGCGCTTGATGATTCGCAATGGGCGTATCAGTTAATTTCTCTTTATACGGGTGATATGAGTGAACATGCATTTTTATCAGGCATTAGTGATGGTGTTAGAACTGAGCAAGAATATGCGCAACGTTTATGTGAAGCTTATTTTTACCTAGCTAAAATGCATCAAGCAGCGGGTGAGCTGTACTTAGCATCAGACTATTTTAGGCTTGCGCTAGCAACCAATGTACATGAGTTTATTGAGTACAAATATGCGCGTTTAGAACTTGAGTTGATGGAAGGTGTTGACGCAAGTTAAGCGTTTTAAATTAATAGGTGTATTACTATGTTGTTTGTTAATTACAGGCTCGAGTAATCACCTTGGCGCTATTGGCTTTTGGCATGTTTTAAATACAAAAGCCAATGTTCTACAAAGTTATTGGAATTCACCAGCTTATTTTTCTGCTCACCTAGAGCAGTTACCAAAGACCTCTTTAGCTATACTTGCTCGCAGTAAAATTTCCTCAGCACAATATATGTATTCTCTTAAGCTTATTAAAAGCAGTCAGAGTGATACTGCAAAACAATTTTGGCTCTCAGCTATAAATGACTTAACAATCCCAGAGCGTAAAATATTAGCAACAAAGTTACTTGAGCAATCACGTTGGAGCGATTTAGAGTTACTCGCTAGTAAAAACAAATTACCAGCAGGAGATGTACTAAATCATCTAAAACTTCAGTTAAAAATACCACAGAGTAAAATATCTACCGCGTTTATCCACGATCTCGGTTTTTCATCTTTAAGAAATATAAGCAAACCTAATAAGCAATGTATGTTTAACGTGCTGACTATGAGCGATCATCGCAGTGGCTTATATAAACTTACAGAGTTTATTAATGCTTATAATAAACAACCAGAGCCCCGTGAAAATATTTTTTGCTTTTCAAAACCCGTTTACGTTGCGGGTATGCTTGAGTGTAAAAGTAGTACTAGTCAAATAGCAAAGTGTGACTGGCAATCATCTAAACTTAATAGCCAGCTTCCTAACAATTTTGATTTTATAGTGATGATGCCTAAAGATGGAACGGCTAATGTCACGAAGGGAACAATGCTAATAAACTCAAAAGCAAAATACAGTATATTTTTGCATGAGCTGATGCATTTTAACGGTTTTGAAGATGAATACGCTTTGCCTAAAACTAAGCAAGCATGGTTGTGTGCAAAAACGGGTTTTGTTGCACCTAATTTATTTATTTCTCATGGTGAGTCGCCGCCAACAGGTTGGCATAAAGCAAAGAGTTGCCAGGTAGGGGGTATTGCTTATAAACCTAGTGAAAATTGGTCTATTATGCAATATCAGCAGTTAGGGCTCTCAGCGCAGTATAGACAACTTTGGTTGAAACATTTAGATATGACCAATGGTAACTTTCATCGTCACCCTGGCGCGCTTACATTTGCAAATAAGGCCATATTAAATTGACAATTATCAGTATTAATTAATTGTTTTTTTAGGCTTAATAAATTGTTAGTTCTTGTTTAAAAAACATCCATACAGAACCGCTTTTTATAGACAAAATCAGTGTTTTTCAGTATAACTATAGTCATTAATGTCGTTTAAAAACAGGCAGTAAAAGCATCACTTAGTATTAAAAAGAGATGCCCTGATAAACTTATGATAATAAAAGGCCCTACATTATGACTTTGCTCTGGATACCCTTGTTATCCTTAATTGGCAGTGTTATTTCTGCATGCACAGGTAAGTTATCCCGCAATTTAAGCACTAGTTTAACGGCTCTTGCGCCTTTGACGGCTTTGGGGATTACTCTATACCATGCACCTGCCGTTTTAGCGGGCGAAACCATTCGTTATTCTTTAGCTTGGATCCCGTCAATAGGACTCGATTTGTCTCTGCGGTTAGACGGCCTCAGTTTATTGTTTATGTTTATGATTTTAGGCATAGGCTTGCTCGTTATCCTCTACACGCGTTACTACCTAAGCGCTAATGACTCAATGGCTAAGTTATATAGTTACTTAATGCTATTTATGACTGCAATGCTTGGTATTGTTATGTCTAACAACGTCATTCAACTGTGGTTGTTTTGGGAATTAACGAGCATCAGCTCATTTTTATTAATTAGTTTTTGGTGGCATAAATCAGAAGCGCGAAAAGGCGCACGTATGGCGCTTGCTGTAACAGGCGCGGGCGGCTTAGCGTTACTTGCTGGATTGATGCTATTAGGTGATATTGTTGGTAGTTACGACCTAGATGTTATTCTAGCGAGTAAAGCAATAATTCAATCTCATGATTTATACGAAGTAGCATTGGTATTGGTGTTACTGGGTGCGTTTACTAAATCGGCACAATTTCCATTTCACTTTTGGCTTCCTCATGCAATGGCAGCGCCTACGCCAGTAAGCGCGTATTTACATTCTGCGACGATGGTAAAAGCCGGTATATTTTTGTTAGCACGTTTTCATCCTGCTTTGGCAGGCACCGATACTTGGTTCTTGCTCGTTGGGTTAACGGGTTTAGCTACGCTGTTGTTTGGCGCTTATATAGCACTATTCAAACACGACTTAAAAGGCTTGTTAGCCTATTCAACAATAAGCCATTTGGGTTTAATAACGCTATTACTCGGACTAGATACTGAGCTTGCGACTGTTGCTGCTATTTTTCATATAATTAACCATGCAACGTTTAAAGCGTCGTTATTTATGGCCGTTGGTATTATTGATCACGAAACGGGCACGCGCGATATGCGTAAATTAAATGGTATGTGGCGATACTTACCATACACTGCAACGCTTGCGATGGTCGCGGCGGCTGCAATGGCAGGAGTTCCTTTACTAAATGGCTTCTTGTCTAAAGAAATGTTTTTTGCAGAAACGCTGCATCAGCAAGTGCTTGGTTCTATGTCGTGGTTAATTCCAGTACTGGCAACTGTTGCAGGTGCATTAGCTGTTGCGTACTCAGCACGCTTTATTCATGACGTGTTTTTTAATGGTGAACCAATTGATTTACCTCGTACGCCGCATGAGCCACCGCGCTATATGCGTGTACCAATAGAAATACTCGTTGTGATTTGTTTGTTAGTGGGTATGTTCCCGCACTTTACAATTGATGGCATTTTATCTGCGGCGTCTTTAGCTGTACTTGGAAAAGAAATGCCAGTGTACGAATTGGCTATCTGGCATGGGTTTAACTTGCCTCTACTAATGAGTGCGATGGCGATTGCTGGCGGCTTATTTATTTATATTAATCGTAAATATCTATTTCAATTTCAAGCATCGTTACCACCTCTAAACGCTAAAAAAACGTTTGAACGTGTGATATTAAGCGTTATTGCTTGGTGTCAGTCAAAGGTAAGCAGTATCGAAAATGGATCGCTACAGCGCTACCTTGTAATTATGCTAGCGGTAGTATTGCTGTGTGCGGGTTGGCCATTATTTGAAATGCAACAACTTGCCGGTAGCATGCCACTTACGCCTGTTGATGTGCACAATGCAATTGGTGCAGGCTTATTGATTATTGGTGCTCTTGCCACCGTTATTTGGCATCGCTCTCGAATGGTATCGCTATTAATGCTCTCAATTGTAGGATTAATGGTGTCGGTTGTATTTACACGCTTTTCTGCTCCAGATTTAGCGCTTACGCAGCTAACTGTTGAGGTTGTTACTATTATTTTACTTATGCTGGCATTGTTTTTCTTGCCTCAGCATACGCCAAAAGAATCAAGTTCATTACGCGTACTTCGAGACTTAGCAATAGCCTCTACGTTAGGTGTAGTTATAGCAAGTATTTGTTATGCATTACTTACACGTCCATTAGATTCAATCTCAGACTTCTTTATTGCTAACGCTAAAATTGGTGGCGGTGGTACTAACGTAGTTAACGTTATTTTAGTCGACTTTAGGGGCTTTGATACGCTTGGTGAAATTACCGTATTAGGCATTGCCGCATTAGGTATATTTAAAGTACTTTCTCGAATCCCATTATTTATGCCAGCGAGCGACAGCGAAGGGCGCCCATGGGCACGAGAGCGCCATCCAATATTACTGGCGAGTATTTCACAAAGTTTATTACCGCTTGCGTTATTAGTTTCTGCATATATTTTCTTACGTGGGCATAACTTACCTGGTGGTGGCTTTATTGCTGGGTTAGTAACGTCAATCGCGTTTATTTTGCAATACATGGCGCATGGTACAGCATGGATAAACGAACGCTTTGATGTTAATTATCGCAAAATTATAGCCTCAGGCATTGGTATTTCTTTGTTTACAGGTGTGGGTAGTTGGTTCTTCGATAAGCCATTTTTAACAACTTGGTTTGACTACTTTGATATTCCGTTTGTCGGTAAAACAGAGCTTGCCAGCGCGATTGCATTTGACTTAGGTGTTTACTTAACTGTTGTAGGCGCTACGTTAATGATTTTAGCAAGCTTAGGTAATATGACAGCAGATACCCAGAAAAAAGAGGTAAATATTTAATGGAATTATTGTACGCATCTTGCGTTGGAGTATTGGTCAGTTGCGGTGTGTTTTTACTGCTGAGAGCTCGTACATTCCCTGTAGTACTTGGGCTTACTATGATTTCATACGCTGTTAACTTATTTTTGTTTTCAGCAGGTCGCCTTACTATTAATAAAGCGGTAGTACTTGGTACTGGCACAGAATACGCCGATCCTCTACCTCAAGCATTAGTACTAACTGCAATAGTGATTGGTTTTGCGATGACCGCATTTGTGGTTATTTTGGCAATACGTGGGCGCGCCGATTTAGGTAGTGACCATGTTGATGGTTATGTGCCTAACACCTCTGCAGATAATAAGGAGCAAAAATGATCCAACATTTAGCTTCGCTACCTATTTTATTACCTATGCTGACGGCAGTTATTTTATTGCTGCCGCCATGTGGTAAAAGCGTCAAAATTCGCCGCTTAGTTTCAATTGTAATGGCAATAGCTACTTTTGCCATTAGTGTGCTTTTACTTGTACATATTAATAATACAGGTATTAATGTTTACGCTATTGGTAGTTGGTCTGCACCATTTGGGATAGTCTTAGTCGCTGACATGTTATCTACCTTATTGGTTACGTTAACTTCACTTTTAGGTTTGGGCGCTATTTTATATGGTAGTGCTGGCGATGATGAAAAGGGCAGCTTTTATCATCCACTTGTCCACTTTTTAATATTGGGTGTAAATGGCGCGTTTTTAACTGGCGATTTATTTAACCTATTTGTTTTTTTTGAAGTGTTACTGATTGCATCATATGCACTGTTAATGCACGCAGGTGATAAACAAAACACTCGTGCGGCACTGCAATATGTAATATTAAATTTAGTTGGCTCAAGCGTATTTTTAATCGGTTTGGGTATTTTGTACGGTGTACTTGGTACGCTTAATATTGCAGATATGGCGCAAAAAGTATCACAGCTTTCGGGCGATGATGTATACCTAGCAAAAGCAGGTGGTTTATTACTATTAATTGTATTTGCTTTAAAGGCCGCACTATTACCTCTGCATTTATGGCTTCCAAATACGTATTCAAGCGCTAAACCTGTAGTTGCAGCATTGTTTGCGATTATGACCAAAGTAGGCGTTTACGCCATGCTTCGTGTTTACACGGTGATATTTGGCGAACAAGCAGGAGCGCTTGAACATATGGCGCAGCCTTGGCTTTGGGGCTTAGCAATTGCCACCATTATAGTGGGTGCCATTGGCGTTATGGCAGCGCAAGACTTACGTAAACTCACCTCTAACTTAGTATTAGTATCGGTAGGTACGTTGGTTGCGCTAATTGCATTGCAAAATGTAAATGCCACTGCTGCACTTTTATATTATTTAGTGCATTCAACAGTTGTTAGTGCCGCACTGTTTTTACTAGCAGACCTTGTTTCTACGCAGCGCGGTAAAGTTGGTGATAGGCTAGTAGCGGGTCGCTCTGTTAAACAACCATTTTTATTAGGTGTGTGCTTTATTGTTGCGGCTTTAACTGTAGTTGGTATGCCGCCACTATCAGGCTTTGTAGGTAAAATTTGGATACTTAAAGCCACATTAAATAGTGAGCAAGCTTTACTATTTTGGCCTGTATATTTAGTAACAAGCTTCGCGTTGTTGGTAGCGCTTTCGCGTGCTGGCACGACCTTGTTTTGGGAGCATAAAAGTAAAAATAGCGAAAACGCAGATTGTGCAAATGCACACCCGTTGCAGGTAATTGTAATTATAGGTTTACTTGCGTGTTCGCCATTGCTCGTTATTTTTGGCGGACCAATAAGTGAATACATGCTAGGTGCTGCTACTCAGTTACATGATATAAGCGGCGGTATTAATGCTGTACTTAAAGGAGGCATGTGATGAGATTACAAGCCCGTTTTCGTTGGTTACCAACGCCATTTCGTAGCTTATTTTTGTTTATGGTTTGGCTATTGTTAAATAATAGCGTGTCGGTAGGGCACTTAGTATTAGCGACTATTTTTGCAATACTTATCCCGATATTAAGTTTTTCGCTTCGCGAGCCTCAGCCACTAATTTTAAAGCCGGGCTTGGCTCTTAAGCAGTTGCTTATTGTGCTGTACGATATTGTCGTAGCAAATTTACAAGTGGCTTTACTTATACTTGGGCCATCTAAAAATTTGCGTCCGGCATTTATAAAAGTACCGATAGATTTAACTCATGATATGCCAATTACCATATTGGCCAGTAGTGTATCGCTTACACCCGGTACAGTGAGTGCAGAGGTTTACCCAATTGCTGAATCGTTACCTGAGGGTGAAGAGCCAACACAACGCTACTTATTAATACATGTGCTTGACCTTAAAGATGAAGAAGCACTTATCAAACAAATAAAACAACGCTACGAAGCTCCACTAAAGGAGATATTTCAATGTTAGACACCGTATTACTCATTGTTTTTTCGATGATTGGCTTATCATTATTGCTTAATTTATGGCGATTGATCATTGGTCCATCAGTGCCTGATCGTGTTTTAGCGCTCGATACAATGTACATTAACGTCATTGCACTGATTATTTTATATAGCATTAGTATGGATACAGGGCTTTATTTTGAAGCTGCACTGCTTATTGCCATGCTAGGTTTCATAAGTACAGTTGCAGTGTGTAAGTATTTACTACGTGGCGATATAATTGAATAAGGTGAAAACATGATCAGCGAATGGGTTGTATCAATATTATTGTTATTTGGTGGTACGTTTATTTTAATTGGCTCAATAGGCTTAGTTAAACTACCTGACTTTTTTATGCGTTTGCATGGGCCAACTAAAGCAACAACGTTGGGCATGGCAAGTATGCTAATTGCAGCTATGGTTTATTTTGCAAATTCAGGACATGGCCTAAGTGTTAAAGAAATACTCATTACTATATTTTTACTAATTACGGCACCGATTAGTGGTTACATGCTAATAAAGTCAGCTATTCATCATAAGCTAAAAGCCAAAGAAGGCACTAAAGGCCTAGATAATGTAGAAGACGATTAACATAAAAATATATTTATAAAAGGCCGAATAAATTCATTTTATTCGGCCTTTTTAGTGACTGCTTGTACCCTTTACAAGACTAATTAATAATGTAACTATAAAACGATTATTTATATGAAAGGATATTATTATGGGTAAGGTACTACTTTTATCATTACTGATTTTTTCTAGTAGTTTGTATGCTGAACAAAATACTAAGCAGCAAAAAATAGATGAACTTATTAGTGTAATGAATTTAGATTCAATGGTTGACTCTATGTACGGCCAGGTTGAAGGTATGATGAAAGGCATGTCAGACCAAATGGGCGTTAAGCCTTCTGAACAGGCAATTTTTGATAAATACTACAGCGACATGACGACGGTATTAAAAACCGAAATGAGCTGGGCCAAAATGCAGCCGATGATGATTAGCGTGTACGACAAACATTTTAGTGAGCAAGAAATTGCCGATATGCTAGCGTTTTATAAAACAGATACAGGGCAAAAAATACTTGAAAAAATGCCTGTTGTAATGCAAGAGTCTATGCAAATGTCACAAAGCTTAATGAAAGATGCTATGCCTAAAATACAAACTTTAGCGCAGCAACTAAGCGACGAATTAGAGCAAAGCCGTAGCGAATCAAACTAGGGAGCGCATGTTTGGTATTTATGCTGCGTTATCGCCTATTTATGGGGAATAACCACACTACATAGGCTCTGCCTTGCCTAAAGACCAAACAGTCTGCTGTAAATTAAACCACCAATGATCAACACGCCCTTAGATTAATACGCGCCTTACTTAGGCGCTTCTCTCCTGAATTACATCCCCTACAGATAATACACGCCCGATATCAGCTTAAGTTAATTATGTTTGTGTCACTATACTAATGAGCAACAATACTTAATCAATTTGAGGGATTAAATTCGGCGTTAACTGCGTTAAACATTTTGATATACGACTGCATGGATGCAGAGGCAATTAGTGATAACAACTAAATAACGAAACCTTTGCCTTGTTATCAACACGATTTTCTTGTCTTAAATAGGTTACTTAATTAAGCGAATTGGTATTATTTTATTAGTTTTAAAATAGTCATTGACCTATGTGTTGCACCTAGGTTTATTATGAAGCTACTGAAACACGACGGAGCTAAATTATGTATGTTAAACAACTCGCCAAGTTAATGGGCGTGACTGCCGATACTGTTCGTCATTACACACGTGTTGGGTTGCTTAACCCAATACGCAGTGAAGAAAATGGCTATCAAGAGTATACAAAGCAAGACCAGCAGCGTTTAAAGTTTATTATTAGCTCTCGTCAACTTGGTTTTTCACTCAAAGATATTCAACACATTATAGGCGAGTCAGAGCAGGGGAATTGTCCTTGTCCGTTAACGCGTAAACTCATTACTAAACGCCTAGAAGAAACCGAAGCACTATTTCAAGAAACATTAAAATTACGAAACAGAATGCATGCAGCTCTGGCGCAATGGGATACATCAGCCGATGGTGCAAATGCCAGTGACGTGTGTAGTTTAATAGAATCTTTTGTTGATCCAATAAACGATTCTGCAAATAAGGAGCAGCGTAATGACGACTAATACAAAAGACACCGCGCAAAACTTTATTATTGAAGGCGCTAATTGCGGCAGTTGTGTGGCCAAAATTGAAAAAGCCCTCAATAGTGTTCAAGGTGCGCAAAACGTGGAAATGAACTTTGCTGAGCGTACAGTACGTGTAGAAGGTAAAGCCTGCGAAAGCACGCTTATTAAAGCAGTCGAAAACATTGGTTATTCAGCTAAGCCAATGAGTAACGAGTCTGATCAAGATGCACTTGATGAAAAAGCAAAGTCGGACGAGGCACATTACAAAAAGCTAATGCGTAATATGATATTAGCGTTAGGGGTCGGTGCGCCGTTAATGATATACGGGCTTATTTTTGACATGAGTGTGACCACCGACACACAACGAATGGCATGGTTTTTAGTGGGTATAGTCACGCTTGTGGTTATGGCTATATCAGGTAAACAATTTTACAACGGTGCATGGCAGGCATTCAAAAACCATGCTGCCAATATGGATACATTAATAGCGCTTGGTACAGGTACTGCGTGGTTGTATTCAATGTTTGTGGTAATAGCACCAAACTTATTACCGGAAGTTGCAAGACACGTATATTTTGAAGCATCATCGATGATCATCGGTTTAATTAGTTTAGGGCTCGCTTTTGAAGTAAAAGCACGTGGGCGCACCTCACAAGCAATTAAACGCTTAATTGGCCTGCAACCAAAAACTGCACGCGTAATTCGCGATGGGCAAGAGCAAGACATCGACATTAGTGATGTTGTAAAAAATGATGAAGTACGCGTACGCCCGGGTGAAAAAATCCCTGTGGATGGCGATGTTATTGAAGGCAGCAGTACGGTTGATGAGTCAATGCTTACTGGTGAGCCAATGGCTGTAAGCAAAAAAACGGGCGACAAAGTCGTTGCCGGAAGTATTAATAAAAGTGGTACTTTATTATTTAAAGCCACGCACATTGGTAGCGAAACCACACTTGCCAATATTATCAATATGGTAAAGCGTGCACAAAACTCTAAGCCATCAATAGGGCGCTTAGCTGATGTTATATCAGGAATATTTGTACCAACAGTCATGATTATTGCAGTACTTGCGGGCCTTGCATGGTTAAACTTTGGACCTGAGCCATCAATTGCTTATGCCGTTGTTGCAATAACCACTGTACTTATTATTGCGTGTCCTTGTGCGCTAGGACTCGCAACCCCTATGTCGGTTATGGTGGGTATTGGTAAAGCTGCAGAGTCAGGAATATTAATTCGAAATGGTGAGTCGCTGCAAACAACATCTAAAATCACCACCATGATTTTAGATAAAACAGGCACTATTACTCAAGGTACACCGCAAGTTACCGATGTAGTTACGTTTAATAACAGTGATGAAAATACAGTAATGCAACGTGTTGCAAGCCTTGAAAGTAGCTCAGAGCATCCACTGGCAGAAGCAATTACGGCACACGCTAAAAAGCAGGGCTTAGCTTTAAGTAAAGTAGCCGACTTTAACGCAATTACAGGTAAAGGTGTAACCGGCAGTGTTGACGGGCAAACATTGTTGTTTGGTAATAAAGCGCTAATGGATAAATACGATGTAGCCGTTGATGATGCAACCGAGCAAGCTCAAACACTTGCCAGTGATGCTAAAACGCCCATGTATTTTGCAAGTAATAATAAGCTCCAAGCTATTATTGCAGTAGCAGATCCTATTAAAGAGGATTCAGTTGAAGCTATTAAACGCCTGCAAGATAAAGGTATTCACCTAGTTATGCTAACAGGTGACAACAAAGCCACTGCACAAGCCGTTGCTAAGCAAGTTGGTATTGATGACTTTATTGCAGAAGTAATGCCCGATGATAAAGTAAACGAAGTAACAAAACGTCAAGCAAACGGTGAAATAGTGGGTATGACAGGTGACGGTATTAACGATGCCCCCGCACTTGCGCAAGCCGATGTAGGGTTTGCAATTGGCACAGGTACCGATGTTGCAATAGAAAGTGCAGACATTACCTTAATGCGTGGTTCGTTACATGGCCTTGCTGATGCAATTGCAGTGAGTAGTGCAACTATTTTAAATATTAAACAGAACCTATTTGGTGCCTTTATTTATAACGTGGCGGGTATTCCGATTGCAGCCGGCGTGTTGTATCCATTTTTTGGAATACTACTTAACCCTGTTGTTGCAGGTGCAGCTATGGCACTTTCATCGCTTACAGTGGTAAGTAACGCTAATCGCTTACGTTTTTTCAAACCAAATAAATCGTAATTTAAGCTAAGGAGTACATTATGTTGATGATTAATATAGGTGGTGCACTGTTAATAGCCGCAATTATTTATTGGTTTTGGCTATACAAACCAGAGCAAACACAAAGTGATGACAACAAAGTAACGATAGTTGTTGATAACGGTGTTTATAAGCCAGGAAACATTAAAGTGGCAGCCAACAAAGAGGTTGTACTTACCTTTGATAGAAAAGACAGCGCGCCGTGCGCCGAAACCGTGGTATTTCCACAGCTTGATATAAGTAAAACGATGGCAATGGGTGATGGCAATACAGTTAAACTACCTGCGCTTGAAGCCGGTGAGTATGACTTTCATTGCCAAATGCAAATGTACAAAGGCAAGCTAGTTGCGCAGTAGTCTGAACTAAGTAGGTGTTGGGGTCGTATAGTTGCCTCATATAAGTTATGAGTAGGAGTGGTTACATTAAATGAATAAATTAAACCCTAAAAAATTATTGAATAGTAAATGGACCGCAACACCTTCTATAAATAAAGAAAAACACTTCATTATTGTTGAGGTGGAATTTGATGAAGATGGTAATGTAATTGAGTGTATTACCGAGGCTGTTATGTCAAAAAATCAATATCCAATTAGTTGGCGAGATTTAAAAGATAACCAAAAGTGGCTACAAGGGTGGAAGTAGTTTAAATCTATTTACTTTACCTCCCACTAGGGCGTGTTGAACTTTGTGGATTGAAATTTGTTCAATCTAGGGGCGATTAAATCGCGGCGCGAGGTTTGTAACCTAGTGGGCTAAGTAAAAACCGAGCAACAAAGAGTTGATCGTCCCTAGAAAGAACCCAAAGGGCAGTGCATGTTTGGTATTTATGCTGCGTTATCGCCTATTTATGGGGAATAACCACACTACATAGGCTCTGCCTTGCCTAAAAACCAAACATACTGCTGCAAATTCACCCACCAAAGATCAACACGCCCTAATAGCGGCACATTTGCAGATAGCTGGCACACGATGTAGGTTTGCTTAACTCAAGCGAACCTATATTTTACGGTGCATTAAGTTATGAACTCAATGCTATAACTTAGCTCATATATCACATTCTTTCTGAGTAATTCGTCATTTGGCAACAAAACAGTTAATTTCAAAATATCCTTCCAAAATTTTTATAATAAATCTCAAAAATAATGTAACTGACTAATTATAAATGAATTAATTATTTAATAGTCGCGAACAAATCCTATGTTACTTCCATGTTCATATTCAGTTTATTTTGAAGACTAACCCAAACACCCCCCTTTTTGGCTTTTTAGCAAAAGTGTGTCTTTTTAACTAAACCTAACTAATTGATTTATATCGGTTTATTATTTTTAGGTAAATGGCTGTTGCTAAATAGCAACAATAACACCTCCTCAAATTAAGCTTCTCTCGCTTTATATTGTTTAACTCATTGTTTTTAAATAATAAATAAAAAGTGGCACCAAAGTTGTAATACCTAGAGTGTATTAAGCAAAACGTGATGAAAGCCAAAGGCCTTAATCGCAACAACCCAATGAAGGAATACTATTATGAAAACATTTCAATCAACACTAGTACTAATGGCGCTAGCTTCTTCATCAGCGGCTTTTGCAGCAACAGATTTTGATACGCTAGACGTAGATGGTAATGGCGCAATCAGCCAAGCCGAAGCATCAGTGGATGCTGAGCTTTTAAGCAAATTTGAAGAACTCGATACAAACCAAGATGGTGAGTTATCTGAAGATGAGTTTTCTAAGGCCTAAAATTAAAGCCTTAAGCAGTTAATGTTCTGTAATGTTATCTAAATTCTGAGTTGCCAAAGACAACCTAAGTAGGCAAGGGAGCCTACTAAAAAGAATAACCAGGAAGTGACTAGAGAGCACTATAGAGCAAATTTATTTAGGACACCGCATACTTTTGAAGGATTAAATTATGAAAAAGCTACAATCAACATTTGTACTTATGGCTATTGTTTCTTCGTCAGTAGTATTTGCAAACACAGACTTTGAAACACTCGATGCAGACGACAACGCTTCAATTAGTCAAGCTGAAGAATCGGTGCAAGTAATAGAGCAATTTGACGAGCTAAATGTTCAAAGTAGCGGTGGTCCGACAGAAAATGATTTTTTTGAATATTAATTTATAAACACTTTACTCCTAAAGGATCTTTGAAAAGGACTTCTCACCCCTAATCAGGCTCAAAGCCTAAGGAAACGATTATGAAAACATTACACAAAACTTTAGGGCGTATTGATCTTTGTGGATTGAAATTTGTTCAATCTAGGGGCGATTAAATCGCGGCGCGAGGTTTGTAACCTAGTGGGCTAAGTAAAAACCGAGCAACAAAGAGTTAATCGTCCCTAGAAAGAACCCAAAGGGCAGCGCATGTTTGGTATTTATGCTGCGTTATCGCCTATTTATGGGGAATAACCACACTACATAGGCTCTGCCTTGCCTAAAAACCAAACATACTGCTGCAAATTCACCCACCAAAGATCAACACGCCCTACCACTTGTAGCCCTTGCTTCTTCTTCAGCGGCGTTTGCTGCGGTAGATTTTGATTCTTTTGATACTGATGGCGACGGCGTAATTAGTAAAACAGAAGCCCAAGTAAACTCGCAACTAGTACAGCTTTTTGATCAATTAGATGCAGATGGAAATGGCGAATTATCTAAAGAAGAGTTTTCGAAGGTTCAGTAACAGGCTCTATATTTAAGTTAGTCGTAAAGCCTTACCAGTCATACTCACAAAGCAGCTAAGTAATTAATACTTAGCTGCTTTTTTGTGCATTTAACTTAATATATTACTGTTTAGTCACCAAAATAGTGCAAAACTCGAGTTTTAATTTAATTAAGTTACTGATTATTAAGTTGTTTTATTATTGGTTTTAAACTTGCAAATCTATTTATAACTTAGGTTAATGAGTATTTAAAATGGCGCGAATGAGTTATATCAGTAGTGTTGAGCGCTACCACGAATATGAGCATGTAATACACAGCTTACTTAAATCTATTTTGATGAGTATTGAGGATGGGTTAACTAAGGAGCGTGATACCCGCTACCTGATTAAGCAGTACCCATTTTTAGAATTACAATATTGTTTAAATGCAGAAGGTTTGCAGCAGGGTAATAATGTCTGCTTTAAACGGGCATATAGAAAAAAACTAGGTGAAAGTGGTAATCAACAAGATTTAAGCGAGCGCCCCTATTTTTTGAACGCTAAAACAAGTGATAGGGTGTGCTTTACTGATCCCTACATTTCTATAGCGACTAACCATTTATGTATATCGGCGATTAAAGAACTAAAAAAACCAATTAATAATCAACATTACTTGGTCGTTGATGTGAGCTTAACGCAGCTTATTGAGTTTGTAATGGGTGATACTGCGCGCGCTAATATGTCGCCTTACTTTAAAGCGGGTTACGGTATTATTGTTGCGTGCTTATTTTGCTTAGTATTATTTTTACTGAATATCGTTTTTAATGATATATACGCGCTATTAACCCATGTAGATACCTCATCAGACCCACTTGAACCCTTTAGTATCATTATTTACATCACCCTAGCATTAGCAGTATTCGATTTAGGTAAAACAATACTCGAAGAAGAAATCCTTATGCATAAGGATATTTTTAGGCACTCATCTACGCGGCGCACTATTACACGGTTTATATCTACCGTGTTAATTGCTATATCAATTGAGGCGTTGTTAACTATGTTTAAAGCGGCGTTGGGGCAATCGGAGTATTTAATGCCTGCAATAGCAATGATGCTTGCAGTAGTGGGGCTTTTAATTGCACTAGCTATTTATGTTTATTTAGGAGCAAAGGCCGAAACGCTATTAATGCGGGCTCGTTTAAAACAAAAATCCTCCAAGTAGGAGGATTTTTATATTACATAACTATTAATAGTTATTTATTGTTTATCTTGCGCGCGTTTGGCTTTAAAGTCAGACTCGCTCGTCCACTTTGGCCAATCGCCATTGTTTGCAAGTTGAGTGGCTATATCAACAATAAGATCTATATCTTGCTTAACACCACCTAACGACCAATCAGCAGAGTAGTCGTCTGCTTCTTTATGGTACTTATGCGCAATGTACTCAGGATCGGTATCGCCCAGGCTCATAAATAATAAACTAGGCACGCCTTGCTTAGAAAGTGAGAAATGATCAGATCTAAAAAATAAGCCATTTTGCGGACGAGGATCCATTTTAACAACACGGCCTTGTGATTTTGCAGCCTTTGCTAAATAGTTTTCCATTGTCGATAAATCTTTACCGTATTGTAAAATGTAGTCAGTGCCATCAAGCACGTTCATGCCATCAATATTTAATAGACCGACCATTTTTTTTGTAGGTACAACCGCACCCGATGCAAATTCTTCAGAGCCAATTAACCCCGTTTCTTCTGCTGTAAAGTTAGCAAAAATAATTGAGCGTTTAAATGGTTTTTGCTTGTTCATTTTGCTCATGATGCGTGCTATTTCAAGCGTGGCTGCAGTGCCTGAAGCGTTATCTACTGCGCCGTTATAAATCTTAGGGCCAGTATCCGTTTGTTTAGTACCAAAGTGGTCCCAGTGAGCGCTAATAACAACGTATTCGTCAGGTGATTCGCTACCTGTAATTTGTGCAACTACGTTATGCGATTTTGCATGAGATACTTCGTTTTTAAAGGCTAGGTTTGCTTTTAAGTTAAGTGGCGTCGCTTTAAAGTCATTATTTAATGCTGCTTGTTTTAAATCTTGATAGTTAAGCTTTGCGGCGTTAAACATTTTCTCAGTCGCATCAAGTGTTAGCCAGCCCATAACCGGTAATTTAGACGCGTTTAAATTGTTATCCATTAACGTGTATTTAGTGCCGGTGTTTGAACTTTCAACTACGCCCCAAGGGTATGCCGCAGGTGCTGTTTCATGAACAATAAATACAGCCTTTGCACCTTGGCGAGCGGCTTCTTCATATTTATAAGTCCAGCGACCGTAGTAGGTCATTGCATTGCCAGTAAAAAGGGCATCGTTTTGAGTAGCAAAGCCTGGATCGTTAACTAGCACAACCACTGTTTTACCAGTTACATCAATATTTTTATAGTCATTCCAGCTATATTCTGGCGCATTAATACCGTAGCCCGCAAATACAACGTCAGAGCTTCTTACATCAATTAATGGCTGAAGTTGCTCGGTACGTGCGGTAAAGTCTTTGCCTGATTCAAAGCTCAAATCACCTACCTTTAACTGCATGTCCTGATTAGCTGTCACCATTGCCATTTTTACAGGCTGTAAGTATTTACCTTTATAAGCACCGGTTAAACCCAGCGCTTTATATTGCTCGCTTAAGTAGCCTACTGTTTTCACTTCGCCATGAGTAAGTGGGCCTCGGCCTTGAAAGTCATCAGAGGCTAGCGTTTTAATATGCTGTTTAATATTGCTAAGGCTTACACCGGCTGTATTTTCTAATGGGGTTTGTTGGCTTGCAGGCTCTGAGCAGCCAAAGAGTGCAACTAGCAGGCTTAGGCTAGCGCTTTTTAAAAGAGTAGATGCCATAGTCTTCATATTGTTATTTAATTAGGCTTTCAATATAAAGGAAGCACCGCAGCGATGTCGAATTTTTATAGAGAACTTTTCATTCAATTGCAGATTGATTTTATAATGTGTATAAATAACGAACAACCTAAAGGAGCACATAATGAGCCAATGTAAAAAAAGTGGGTATTTATTTATAGCTAGTGGCATTGCATTTTTTGCTGCTGCAATATTAGCTGAGCAGGAGACATTTTTTGTGCTGTCTGCTTCTTTTATAATATTGGGCACTATAAGTATAAAAAAAGCGGCTTAATAACCGCTTAGTTTTTTTAGCTAAATATAAAGCTTAAATACAATACTTGGCACTAAAAGCAAAAAACCAGCATTAGCTGGTTTTTTAGTATAAGTTGCAGTTAGCTTTATGCGTCTGCAAGCTTTACGCGGATCTTACTTTTATCAACAGTAGATTGGTTAAGTGCTTTAATGGCGCTCTTACTTTCTATGTCGTTTGGCATTTCTAAAAAGGCAAAGCCTTTAGATTGGCCAGTTTCTTTATCAAGTACCAAGTTGCAGGTAGTCACTTTACCGTGCTCTGCAAATAAAGTACGAAGCTCATGCTCAGTGGTAGCACGAGACAAGTTACGAACTAATAGTTTCATAATGAACCTAAATAATTATGTCAGTACTAATTATCTCAAGTAACTCAGCTTTAACCTAATTTTATTTTAAAACATATATAAATAAACGTTCTATAGGAATAATTGTTTGTATCACACTGAAAAAACATAGCTTTTATAATTTTAAATGGATTGCCATCAAATTGGTCATGTTAATTGGTAATTGAGTTGTGGTTATTTGCATAGTTAATTGGTAAGTTTATGTTTTATTAACTTACTATTAACTAAAAAGCTAACAATGCCTAAATATAATCTTAAACTGTGTAATGTAATTACACCCGCACTTCTATCTTGTTTAGTTGTTGGTTGTGGCAGCTCTGGCTCTGATTCTACGGTGCAAAATAATGAAGCGATTACTTTACAAACACCTGCAATAATTGGTGGTAATAGCCGAGGCGAAGTTATTAGTGATAGTAATGATGCAATAACAGGCTCATTAACCATTACGGATCAACAATCCGGTGAGGCTGCTTTTATAGCACAAGAAAATAGCGCTACAAGCTATGGTTTTATTAGCTTAAATGCTGGTGGAGATTGGTCATACACACTTGATGATTTAAATGCTTCAATAACATCTTTAAGGGAAGATGAAACACTGCAAGACACAATAACAGTAAACTCTTTAGATGGTACTGGCGCACAAATTATCATAACAATTGTTGGTGCACCAATAACTCAAGCTGATGGCTTTGAGAGCATCTCGCACGTTTTATTGCAATCAGATGGCGTAGATTCGGGACTTGACGCATACACACTTATTGAAAATGCATTCGGCGAAGGGTCAATTGAATCTCCAGACTTATACGCTGGCAATCATGAAAGTGTTGTCCATATTATCGAAGATACCGATACGATAATTGGTAACCATTTTGTATTTTTAGCCCACCGAGATGATGACCAAGATAAAGACAAAGGTGCAAGTGACAGACAACGCAACGAAATAAAAACCTACGATAAATCACCACAAGAAACACTGGCGTTTGAGGGGGAGACATTTCAATACAGCTGGAAATTTAAAGTAAGTAGCGAGCTTGAGCTTACGAGTAAGTTTAGCCATTTTTTTCAAATAAAAGCCCGTAACGAAAGTAACGACAACACCAATGGTAATGACGATCAGCCTATTATTACGCTCTCGGGTGCGCAAAAAAACAGTACAGGCAATCAACTACAGGTTCGATATAGCGCAGGCTTTGACGAAAACGGTAACAGCACGGGTCTTGATAAAAACTTAATTGAAACCGACTGGTCTTTAATTACAGATGAATGGGTCGAGGTATTCGTACAAGCTACATTTAGTGAAAGTGGTAAGCTTGATATGACATTAACGCGCTTAAGCGACAACGCAGAGATATTTAATATAAGCGAGCAAAACATAGATATGTGGCGCGGCTTTAATGATGATGATTTTTCTCGTCCTAAGTGGGGAATATACCGCTCAATTGTTGAAACCGACAGCCTTCGAGTTGATGAAGAACGTGTTAGGTTTGCTGATTTTTCTATCACAAGAGGTAAGTTAGCGCAGTAAGCTATTTTATCAATTAGCATGAAAAAGCCGTTAATAATTATGCATTATTAACGGCTTTTTTATTCTTTGATAAAAGTGGTTATTTTACTTCTTTGCCCGCTGCTTGTTGATCAGCATGGTAGCTTGAGCGTACAAACGGACCTGAAGCCGCGTGAGTAAAGCCAATTTCGTCTGCATACGCTTTTAAGCCGTCAAACTCTACTGGTGGCACGTAGCGTTTAACCGGTAAGTGATGCTTAGAAGGTTGTAGATATTGGCCTACAGTTAGCATGTCAACGTTGTGTGCACGTAAATCGCGAAGTACTTCTTCAATTTCGCTAATTTCTTCACCTAAACCTACCATTAAGCCTGATTTAGTTTTAACTTCTGGGTGAGCTTCTTTAAAGCGACGAAGTAATTCTAATGACCATTTGTAGTCAGCACCTGGGCGAGCTAGTTTGTATAAACGTGGCGCAGTTTCAAGATTGTGGTTAAACACATCTGGTGGCGTCTCGATTAATATCTCTAATGCGCGGTCCATACGACCACGAAAATCAGGTACTAAAATTTCGATAGTGATAGTTGGATTATGTTTACGAATCTCGCGAATACAATCGGCAAAATGCTGTGCACCACCATCACGTAAATCATCACGATCAACTGAAGTGATTACAACGTAGCTTAGCTTCATATCTTTAATAGTAAGTGCTAGCTTTTCAGGTTCAGTGGCATCAGGTTTTAATGGGCGACCATGGGCAACATCACAAAATGGGCAACGACGAGTACAAATAGCACCTAAAATCATAAAGGTAGCTGTACCGTGGTTAAAACATTCAGATAGGTTAGGGCACGAAGCCTCTTCACATACCGAGTGTAAGCCATGCTTACGTAGCGCTTTTTTAATGCCGTCAATGCGATCGGTTGATTTAGGTAAGCGAATTTTTAACCATTCTGGCTTACGCAACATTTCAGTTTTTTCTGTAGGTAAAACTTTTACTGGGATCAACGCCATTTTTTCTGCGTCGCGTAGTTTTACACCTGGTTCCATTTTGACTGGTTTATTCATTAGTTTTCAAACCCTTCAGTATGCTTAACCTGTGTTGCATTAAGCTTCTTGATCATGTGTTTCACCAATCCTTCACCTGCACTTTCTAGGTTTTGAGGACCATCTAATTCTTTAGTTTGCACCATATTCATGCCCGCATAACCACATGGGTTAATGCGTAAAAATGGACTTAGGTCCATGTTAACATTTAATGCTAAGCCATGAAACGAGCAACCACGACGAACCCTTAACCCAAGGGATGCAATTTTGCTGTCGTTAACGTAAACACCGGGTGCATCAGCTTTAGCATAAGCTTCAATACCATACTCGGCGAGTGATTCAATAATGCACTCTTCAAGCCATGTAACCAGTTCACGTACACCAATCTTTAAACGACGTAGATTAAATAATACATACATCATTTGCTGGCCAGGGCCGTGATAAGTTACTTGTCCACCACGGTCAACTTTAATCACCTCAATGTCGCCAGGAGCCAGTAAGTGTTCGTCCTTACCAGCCTGACCTTGGGTGAATACACTCTCGTGCTCTACAAGCCAAATTTCATCTGGCGTATTTTCATCACGGGTGTCGGTAAAGTCCTGCATTTTTTGCCAAATTGGCATATAACGCTGACGACCCAGTTGGCGTACGATCAAAGTGTTTTCGTTCACAACAAATCCCAACTATGGCTTAAAGCATGTGGCGTACGTCATCAATATTGCTGATCACGTTGTAAATTTCTTCAATGTGTTTGCCACTAGTAACCGTTGCTACAAGGCTTACTGACTCGTAATTACCTTTGCTGCTTGGTTTTACTTTAGGGGCGTAATCGCCAGGTGCTATTGGTTGTAACTTAGCTAAAATTTGATCAGTTAAGTTTACATTAGCTAAACCCATTATTCTGAATGTAAATGGGCAAGGGTACTCTAGGTACTCATCAAATTTAGTATCTTTAACAGGTTGAACCACGACGGTGACTCCTCATACAAAAGTGTGGACTCTATGCAAGCTCGAAGCTTAATACAGATAGGCAATTAGCAGTCTTGCTTATATGGGGCGCATTCTAACATTTTTCAAGCAAAAAAAAACGCCTCACAGTGGAGACGTTTAAATTAGTTACCCTAGTTAATAGGGGAGCTATAAATTACTGCATGATCTGTAAACGTAAGTAATCATAAATTTTGCTAAAGAAGCTGCCTTCTTCCACTTCTTCAAGTGTTACTAGTGGGTATTGAGCAATATCTTCGCCCTCTAGTTGTAAGAATAACGTACCTACTTTAGTACCTTTAGCAAGTGGTGCTTCAAGTGTGTTATCTAGCTCAAAGTTAGCTTTAAGGTTTTTATGCTGACCACGTGGGATAGTAATCGGTGTATCTTCTAAAATACCTAAAGATACATTTTCTTTGTTACCCATCCAAATACGTTGTTCTGCAAAGCTATCGCCTGCTTTGTACGGAGTAATTGTTTCATAAAAACGAAAACCATAGTTAAGTAGTTTTTTACTTTCTACTTTACGAGCTCGTTCGCTGGTAGTACCCATAACAACAGCAATTAAACGCATATCGTTTTTAGTTGCTGAGGTAACTAGGCTGTAGCCAGCTTCTGATGTATGACCAGTTTTAATACCGTCAACATCTAAGCTTTCGTCCCACAATAATGAGTTACGGTTATATTGCTTAATGCCGTTATAAGTAAACGATTTTTGCTTATAAAGTGCATATTCATCTGGCACATCACGAATAAGTGCAGCACCAAGTGTCGCCATATCGCGAGGCGTTGTGAAGTGCTCGTCAGTATCAAGGCCGTGGCTGTTGATAAAGTGGCTGTTGCTCATACCTAATTTAGCAGCATGGGCATTCATTAAATCAGCAAATGCGCTTTCGCTTCCAGCAATATGCTCAGCCATTGCAACACATGCATCATTACCTGATTGGATAATAATACCGTGGTTAAGCTGATCAACACTAATTTGCTTACCTACTTCAATAAACATCTTTGAAGATTCTGGGAAGTTTTTAGCCCATGCTTTTTCGCTTACCGTTACCATATCGGTAGTGGCAATATTACCTGCTTTAATTTCAGTACCAATTACATAACTGGTCATCATTTTAGTTAAACTTGCAGGTGCTAGCTGTGTATCGGCTTCACCTTCAGCAATAACTTTACCTGTTGTAAAGTCGACCAAAAAATAACCTTTTGCATTAACTTGAGGTGGTGCCGGAATAATTTGGGCGCTGGCTGAAAATACGGCGGCTGTACAAACTAGGCCGCATACACCTTTGAGGATTTTATGTTTAATAGATTTCATCATACTCATTAATGGTTAAAGTTAAAGATTCGCGTTACGCCATTTTATACCCAAACCAGCCCAAGATGCGAGCATCCTGGGGTAGTTTGGGTATTAGTCTTACTGAGTGTAAAGCAAGAACGCGTTTTGAAATTGATTTTGTTTTAATTTTTTTAATACTTCGTCTGCATGAGGGGTATCTTTTATTGGCCCTAAATGCAGTCTGTAAATGTCGTCTTTTTGAACGATATTTGTTGGTAATTTGTATTGCTCTCGCAATGTGCTGGCAAGCGCTTCAATATTAGCAAGTGTACTACCTGCAGCTACCTGAATATAGGTTTGACGCGCAGTTGCGCCCGCAAGCGTAACGGCTTCTAGCTTAACCTTTGCTGTACCATGGGTGTAATAGCCAAGCTTATAAGCGGCTGCGTACGAAAGGTCAATTACTCTATCGTCATGAAACGGGCCCCGATCGTTCACGCGAACGATTACCGATTTACCATTTGCTGTATTGGTTACTTTAACAAAGCTAGGTAGTGGCAGCGTTTTATGCGCTGCGGTCATGGCAAACATATCATACGTTTCACCATTTGAAGTGTGATAACCATGAAATTTACGACCATACCAAGAGGCAATGCCTTCTTCACTAAAGCCTGTTTCATCAAGCATGGGTGAATAACTTTTACCAAGCACTGTATATGGGCGACTAGCGCTGGCGCTTTTAGTTACTTCGGTAACTATCGCGTCTTGCATCTCAAGTGTAGTCGGGGCTCTAAGTGGTGCTGCATCATGGCGCATGCTATAACGGCTACTTGAGCCGCTACTACATGCACTTAAAAGCAAAATTAATAACGTGGTAAATATAAGCTGGTTAGTGTGTCGCATTATTTTAAAAGCATCCTTTTATCTGTTGCGATTGACATAATAATGCCAAATCCTGCCATTAACGTCACCATCGATGTACCACCATAACTAATCAGTGGTAAAGGTACGCCTACAACAGGTAATAAACCCGATACCATGCCTATGTTTACAAATACGTATACAAAAAAGGTGAGGGTGAGTGCGCCTGCGAGCAATTTACCAAATGCATCTTGTGCATTAACAGCAATGTATAAACCACGGCCAATAATAAATAAATAGAGACTAAGTAAAACACATACGCCAAATAAACCAAATTCTTCGCTTAAAACCGAAAATATAAAGTCGGTGTGGCGCTCTGGCAAAAATTCTAATTGCGATTGCGTACCAAGCAGCCAGCCTTTACCTTCTATACCGCCTGAGCCAATAGCAATTTTAGATTGAATAATATGATAACCCGAACCGAGCGGATCGCTCTCAGGGTCTAAAAAGGTGAGTACACGCTGCTTTTGATAATCGTGCATACCGTAGTGCCAAAATGGCCATGCGGCAAGCGCTACAATAGAGCTTAAAAAGCCGATTAAACGCCAACTTAATCCAGACAAAAACAAAACAAATATACCTGAACTTGCAATAAGTATAGCGGTACCTAAATCGGGTTGTTCTTTAATTAATAATGTAGGGAGCATTACGATCATAAAGCCAATAATTAAGTGCATTGGCCGAGGAGGTAAGTGGTTACGCCCTATATACCAAGCTACCATCATCGGGACTGCCAACTTCATTAATTCTGCAGGTTGAAACCGTGTCACCCCTAAATCGAGCCATCGCTGTGCGCCTTTTGAGCTTACGCCAAATAAAAGTACACCCACTAGCATTAATAAACCAACGCAATAAAGTGGGATCACTAAACGCTTTAATGTGGCAGGCGAAAACTGGGCCAAAACAACCATAGCAACAACCGCACCGCCCATACGAGTCATGTGCCTAATCATCATTGAAGAGTCTTGGCCGCTTGCGCTGTAAACAACCATTATGCTACCAGCCATCATTATGAGTAATGCAATAAGCAGTGGTAGGTCTAGATGCATACGCATCCAAATAGAGCGTTTATCGTGCAAAGCGGTCATGGTGTATCGTTCCTTGCAAGATTAACTGGATTGGCTGCAAAGTAGTAATCCATAAGTTGGCGAGCAATTTGAATACCACCGTGGTTGTTTTCTAATACAACAGAAACCACAATTTTAGGATCGTTGTAAGGTGCAAACCCTACGTAAATTGTGTTGTCACGCTGGCGCTCTTTAAGCGATTCTGCATCGTAGCGTTCACCTTGGGCAATACTAACTACCTGTGCAGTACCCGTTTTACCAGCCGAGTCGTAGTTAGTGCCTTTAAATGCTTTGTGCGCTGTGCCTGATATTTTTTGAACTGTATTATGCATTGCATCTAACGATACCTGCCAATGGCGTGGATCTTTTAAAATAACAGGGGGTTTTTCTTCGTTGTTAATTTGCGTTATGTCGCTATCTTTTTTTATTACTTGCACCAAATGAGGTGGATGATTAATACCACGATTAACTAATATGTTAGTCGCATTTGCAATTTGAATTGGTGTAGCAGTCCAGTAACCTTGACCAATACCTACCGAAATAGTATCACCACGCCACCAAGACTCTTTAAAGCGTCCTTCTTTCCATTCTTTTGAAGGTAGAATAGCAGTAGTTTCTTCATGAATATCAATACCTGACAAATCGCCGTAGCCAAAACGGGCCATAAAATCACTGATTTTAGTAATGCCTAATCGATAAGCCGCATCGTAAAAATAGGTATCGCACGACTCTTCAATCGCCTTGTATACATCCACATGACCATGGCCCCAACGTTTCCAATCTCGCCATTTGTGTTCAACATTTGGAATTTGAAAAAAACCAGGATCCCACATTGATGTTGATTCATTTACTATATTTTCTTCAAGTGCTAATACAGCCATTAAGGGCTTTACCGTAGAGGCAGGCGCATAACGACCTTGCGTAGTACGGTTTATTAACGGACGGTCTTGGTTAAGTAACGCTTTATAGTTTTTGCTGCTAATGCCGTGTACAAATAAATTTGGGTCGTAACTTGGGTTTGAATAAAGTGCCAGCACGCCACCATCTTTTGCATCCATAACTACAACAGCGCCACGCATATCTTTAAGCCCATGCTGTGCAATTTGTTGCAAGCCAATGTCTAAGGTAAGCACTAAATCGCTACCAGGTTGTGGCTGGGTCATGCTTAGAGTGCGAATTACACGGCCACGGTTATTAACTTCTACCCGTTGTGAGCCCACTTTACCGTGCAATGTCTCTTCATAGTATTTTTCTAATCCGAGCTTGCCAATATCATATGTAGCACGGTAATTGGTTGCACGATCTTCTTGTTCTAATTGGTTTAGCTCTTTTCTATTAAGCTTGGCAACATATCCAAGCGCATGCGTTAGCGTGTCACCAAATGGGTAGTAGCGAGCCAGACGTGCCTCAATACTAAAACCAGGGAATTTATGTTGATTAACCGAAAATTTCGCCACTTCAGTTTCGTCTAAGCGGGCTTTTAATACTTGTGATTTAAAACGACGGGTGTGTTTTATATCTTTTAAAAAGTCTTGTTTATCTTGCTCTGTAATCGCAATTATTTTACTTATTTGATCAAGCGATTCGTCAAGGTCATCTACCTCTTCGGGGATGACTTCAAGGTTGTAAACAGGTTTGTTTTCAGCAAGTAGCACACCGTTACGGTCGTAAATTAAACCACGGTTGGGTGCAATAGGAATAACTTTAATGCGGTTATCGTTGGAGCGGGTTTGGTAGTCTTGGTGATCTTCTACCTGAATAGTATAAAGATTAGAAAGTAATACAGCGACTAATCCTAATACAAAAACAAAACCCACGAATGCTCGCCTAGCAAATAAGTTTGCTTCTGCGGAGTGGTCACGAATAGTGGGTCTATGTTTTAGCATGGCAAGGGGTTACTCGCGATGATAAGGATGGTTGTTATTTAAGCTCCAGCCTCGGTAAAGGCTCTCTGCAACAATTATACGCACCAAAGGGTGCGGCAATGTTAAATTAGATAACGACCATTTTTGCTCAGAAGCTGCAATGCACTCTGGAGCAAGTCCTTCAGGTCCGCCAATAAGTAAACTTACATCGCGGCCATCGAGTTGCCATTTTTCCATATTTTTAGCAAGTTGGTGAGTATCCAGCGCTTTCCCTGTTACCTCTAACGTTACAATACGATTGCCTTTTGGAATAGCCGCTAATGTTTTTTCACCTTCAATGTGTAAAATACGTTTTATATCTGCATTTTTACCACGTTTTCCGGCTTGAATTTCAATTAACTCTAGGGCCATATCTTTAGGGAAACGTCGCTGATATTCTGCAAATCCCGTTTCTACCCATGCTGGCATTTTAGTACCAACAGCAATCATTTGTATTTTCACGTATTACTTCCAAGCATTGTCTAAAATGAGTGAGCGTTTAGCCCCACAGTTTTTCTAGATCGTAATAGCTACGTGCTTCGTTTTGCATCACGTGTACAACCACATCACCTAAATCAACCAGTGCCCATTCGCCGTCGCCTTCACCTTCATAACCTAATGGCTCTGAATCTGCATGACGCGCTTCTTTTGCTAAGTGATCGGCAATTGACTGTACGTGGCGTTTAGAAGTACCAGAACAAATTACCATGTAATCTGTGATATCTGATGTTCCAGTAACGTCAATATGAACGATGTCACGCGCTTTCATATCGTCAATTTTGTCCATAGCAAAGGCGAGTAGTTGTTTTGAATCCAAGGTTTTGTCTCAATTTAAAAATTTAATGGCGCGCATTTTAACACGCTAGGAGTTTTTAAGCATCAATTTGATAGAGCTGATGCACTTCTATGTAATGACTCACTGCATCGGGCAATAGTTCATTCTTTTTATTACTTTTTTTCAGTTGTTCGCGAATGGTGCTTGAGGCCGCATCGAGCATTTCGCCCGGTAAAAAATAAAGTTTACCTGCAAGTGAGTGTTTAAGTGCCGCTACTTCGCCGGCATTTGCGCGTTGCATATAGCTTTTGAGCTCACCTGTTACAGTGCAATGTTGAGCAGGGCGCTGGTACACCACAATATGGCAAAGCTGCGTTATTGCCTTCCACTCAAACCACTTATCTAGGTTGTTAAATGAGTCCATACCAATTAAAAATAAAATAGGTGTAGTGGGGTGCTCTTTACGAAGTTCTTGTAAGCTCAGCAACGAATACGATGGACCGGTTCGATTAAGTTCTCTTAAATCGAGTTCAAAATGAGGATAAGGAGCAATAGCTGCGTTGAGCATATTAATTCGGTGCTCTGCACTAATACCCGGAGCTGCTTTATGTGCAGGTAATGCACAGGGCATAAAATAAAGCGTATTTAAATTAAACGCATTTACGCATTGCTGCGCCATATTTAGATGGCCTAAATGGACTGGGTCGAAAGTGCCACCAAAAATTGCGATCATTTTACACCCATTAGCTATTTATTAATTAACCGCGTGGTACGGCATAGGAATGTTGAGCGGCTGGCAAAATTTAATACAAATATGAGCAAGCGCTTGGTAAGGTGCAATTAAATTACCTTGCTTGTAACTGGCATCAAACAACGCAACATCACTATTTATTTGTTCTAGTGTGTGCATGTTTAAACGGTTAATAGCATTTTGAACTGGACCTTGTTGGTTTTTCCAAATTGCTTTTTGTTTAAATAAATTAGCGATAGGTTCGCCATTCAGTAAACCAAGTTGCACACTTATAAGTGTATTAAGCTCTTTGGTTATAGCCCACAAAATACTTACCACTTCGGTGTTATCGCTGGCAAGTTTGTTTAATACTTTTATAGCTTGTTTGGCGTGGCCATTTAATAGCGCATCGCTTAAATCAAAAATATCAAACTTGGCTTGGTTTAACAGACCTTGCATTACTAATTGCTGAGTAATTAATGCATTGCCGTGCAGTAGCGAGAGCTTCTCAAGTTCCTGAAAACAGGCTAACAAGTTGCCTTCGGTGGCATTTATTAAGCTTACTTTGGCGTCGCTTTGCATATTAAGTGATAAACGTTGGCATTGCTCATCAAGCCATCGTTTTACATGAGAGCCCGTAAGCGGGTAGCAAGGTACAAATACACCTTGCTTATCAAGAGCTTTAAACCATGCTCCACGTTGTACTTCTTGGCTGGCTTTAGCGCCTTTAACAATTAAAATAGTATCGGGATTAACCAGCTCAACTACTTTTTTAAAGGTGTTGCTGCCAATAACGCCTGGCTTTTGTTGGTTTAAATCAAGCTCAATAATAGTGCGGGCGCTAAACAGCGACATACTTTGGTACTGGGCTATAATTTCTTGCCAATCGAATCCTTGCATTAAAGTAAACTTAATTACTTCATCAAAACCTTGTTGCTTAGCACTGTCGCGAATTTGTTGTACGCACTGCGCTTCTTGAAAAGGCTCTTCTCCAAATACTAAATAAAAGGGCTTTAGCCCTTTATTTAATTCACTCGGTAGTTGATTAGCGTAGCAGCGCATTATAGTTGCGACAGCTCTCTAACAATACGACGACTGGCTTGCTCACGAATTTCGCTAATAAGTAGCTCAAGCTCTTTTGCTTTTGCTAATGCATGATCCGGATCATCTTGGTAATTACGATAAAGCTCAAAACGTTTTTCTATCGCTTTTTCACCTGGGCGTTTAACTACATACGATACGCCATAAGCGAGCTCATATTCAGCAACTTGGCCGTTTTGGAACAGCGAAAGTGTTTGGCGTTCAATGCTTTCTTTGCGTAAATACAATTGGGCTTTATCTTTAGCTGACGATACTAACTCTACGTTACTCGCTTTAAGCTCTTTTTTAAGCTCAGTGAATAAAGTCGATTTTTCGTCATCGCCTACAAGTGTTAGCTGTTTTAAGTTATCAGGCAGGCTAGAGGCTTTTTTTAAATGAAAGCCACAGCTTGATAACAAAAAACAGACTAGCACTAAGGCTAGTCCATTTTTAATGGCGTTAAATGCAGCCATATTAGTTAGCTACCACGTTAAGTAGCTTGCCTGGTACGTAAATGATTTTACGAATGGTTGAGCCATCAGTAAATTTAGTTACGTTAGATTCTGCAAATGCAAGGGCTTCTACTTGCTCTTGAGTTGCATCAGCTGCCACTGTTAACTTAGCGCGAAGCTTGCCGTTTACTTGTACGATGATTAGTTTTTCATCTTCAACAAGTGCAGACTCGTCAACTTTTGGCCATGCAGCATCTAAAATCTCACCTTTTTTACCAAGCTCTTTCCAAAGCTCATGCGATAAATGCGGAGTAATAGGTGCAAGCATAATAACTAATGCTTCAAGTGCTTCGTTAGCAATCGCTACATCTTGTTTGTCACTCAGTGGTGCTTTTAATAACTTATTAGAAAGCTCCATAATGGCTGCAATAGCGGTGTTAAAGGTTTGACGGCGTTCAACATCATCAGTCACTTTAGCAATTGCTTTGTGTAAGTCGCGACGTAGTACTTTTTGCGGGTTAGTTAGCGCTGATTTATCAAGTGCTTGGTAACCTACTGTTTTAACGTCTACCGCGTATTTCCATACACGTTTTAAGAAACGATGTGCGCCTTCAACGCCTGAGTCTGACCATTCAAGCGTTTGCTCTGGTGGTGCAGTAAACATCATGAATAAACGCACTGTATCTGCACCATACTGGGCAATTACATGTTGTGGGTCTATACCATTGTTTTTAGACTTAGACATTTTGCTCATGCCTGATGAGAATACCGGCTCGCCGTCTTCCTTATGCCATGCTTTAGTAACGCGGCCTTTTTCGTCGGTTTCGGTATTAACATCAGTTGGCGAAATCCAAATGTCGCCGCCTTTTTCATCTTTACGATAAAATGTTTCAGCAAGTACCATACCTTGACAAAGTAAGCGGTCAAACGGCTCGTCTGAATTAACTAAACCAAAGTCACGTAATAATTTATGGAAAAAGCGCGAGTACAATAAATGTAAAATTGCATGCTCAATACCACCAATGTATTGGTTTACTGGTAACCAGTAGTTAGCAGCCGCTGGATCTAGCATGCCTTCGTCGTAGCGTGGGCTACAGTAGCGTGCGTAGTACCAAGACGATTCCATAAAGGTGTCAAACGTATCAGTTTCGTGAAACGCAGGTGCGCCATTTACTGTTGTTTTAGCCCACTCTGGGTCTGCTTTAAGTGGTGAAGTTACACCGTTCATTACCACATCTTCTGGTAAGCGAACTGGTAGCATATCTTCTGTTGCGGCAAGTTCTTTACCGTCTTCATCGCTAAGCATTGGAATTGGAGAACCCCAATAGCGCTGACGGCTCACACCCCAGTCACGCAGGCGGAAGTTTACTTTACGCTCACCAACACCGAGTGCTTCTAATTTATCGGCAATCGCTTTAAAACCAGCTTCAAAATCAAGGCCGTTAAATTCACCCGAATTTACAAGTACGCCTTTATCGGTAAATGCTGATTCTTTTAGGTTTACTTCAAGATCTGAACCTTCAGCAGGCGCAATGACTTGTTTTATATCTAGGCCGTACGCTGTTGCAAACTCAAAGTCGCGTTGATCGTGTGCAGGTACTGCCATTACAGCGCCTGAGCCATAATGCATTAATACAAAGTTAGCAACCCAAATTGGTACTTGCTCGCCCGTTAATGGGTGAGTGGCGTAAAAGCCTGTTGCGATGCCTTTTTTCTCCATTGTTGCCATGTCTGCTTCGGCAACTTTGGTGTTTTTGCATTCTTCAACAAACATTGCAATAGCGTCGCTATTTTTAGCGGCTTCTTGCGCAATAGGGTGACCACCAGCAACAGCAACATACGTAACACCCATAAAGGTATCTGGACGAGTTGTGTATACGCTAAATGTTTCGTCGTTATCGGTGCGTTTAAATTCAATATCACACCCTTCAGAGCGGCCAATCCAGTTGCGCTGCATTGTTTTAACTTGCTCTGGCCAATCTTCTAACTTGTCTAAATCGTCAAGTAGCTCTTGTGCGTAGTCGGTAATTTTAATAAACCACTGTGGAATTTCTTTTTGCTCAACCACAGCGCCTGAACGCCAACCGCGACCGTCAATAACTTGCTCGTTAGCGAGTACAGTTTGATCCACTGGATCCCAGTTAACTGTCGACATTTTTTTATACACTAGGCCTTTTTCGTAAAGCTTAGTGAAAAACCACTGCTCCCACTTGTAGTATTCTGGATGACACGTCGCAATTTCGCGATCCCAGTCATAACCAAAACCTAATTGCTTAAGTTGGGTACGCATGTAATCAATATTTTCGTATGTCCACTTAGCTGGTGCTGTTTTGTTTTTAATAGCAGCGTTTTCTGCAGGTAAACCAAACGCATCCCAACCCATAGGTTGCATTACGTTTTTGCCTTGCAGGCGCTGGAAACGAGAAACAACATCACCAATGGTGTAGTTACGCACATGACCCATATGCAGTCGACCACTTGGATAAGGGAACATAGAAAGGCAGTAATACTTTTCTTTGCTCTCATCTTCAGTGACTTTAAATACCTGGTTTTCTTCCCAGTAGCTTTGTACTTTTGACTCTATATCTTGCGGGTTATATTGCTCTTGCATCTATGGTTCCAGACTTCTTGCAAACTAATAAAAAATTGCCGTTAGGATACCCCAAATAAAACACTATTCACAGCGTCAAAAACATGCTTTTATTAAATTGTAACTTTCAGTGCAGGTTAACCTGCCTTTTTATAGTGTGGTTAGCTAAAGACATAAGTTACAGACTGATTTAACAGCAATTTTGAAGGAGTAAAAAATGACTGATTACAAAACATGGCTTAGCAGTTTTACCCATTGGATAAAAGATGTGAAAGAGCATGGTTTAAAAGATGTGGTTTCTGGGTTTGTTGAATCTGAGCAGGCGCTTAAAGATTTAAGTCAAGAAAGATATGAGCTCTACAAAAGTTATTTAAAGAATGATATTGAACATATAGTAGAGAACGAATCACACTATAATTCGCTTGCATGGCAAGAGCTTAAAGAGTCTCTTTGGTTTGAACTTTCGCACATAGAAGATAAAACTCAACTTGAGTGGCAATCTCTTAGCCAAGATTTTAAGCACAATGGTGTGTATCACGCAGGCGAATGGATAGCCATGGGCACATTAGTATGTAAGAATTGCACCCATAGTTACGATGTTTATCACGCTACACAAATTACACCGTGTATTGAATGTGATGGAATCTATTTTAGTCGTAAGGCACTGCACCCTTAAATATAAGTATTAAGTGGCTGCGGGCCACTTAATACGCCCAAAGGCCAGCGAATATGCTGGTAAAAAAAGAAGTTAGAATGACGAAAAAATTGCTGCCACTATCTGTTTCAAAGCTCGCACCGAGTATTTCTACTAATCACGTAAACACGTGTATGAACAATCCATACCCAGAGCAACTTACGTTTATAGGCCAACAACGCGCCCAAAGTGCTTTAGATTTTTCATTAGGGATGGAACTGCCGGGTTACAACGTTTATGTAATGGGCGAGGCCGCTCACGGGCGCTTTACGCTTGTTAAAGATAAACTTAAACAACACGCAAAAGACCGCTCAACGCCAAACGAATGGTTATACGTAAACAATTACGATGACCACAGAGAACCTATTGCGCTGTTTATGCAACCAGGCCAAAGCAAGCAACTTAGTGACGATATAGATTCATTTTTAGATGAAGTACTCGACACCTTTCCTGCGGCATTTGATAACCCAGCGTATCAGCGTAAGAAAAAATCAATCGATCGTGAATTTAACGATGCCTACGACAGTGCTATTACCGCAGTAGAAATTGCGGCGTTTGAGCAAAGCGTTGCATTAGTTGAAGAAAAAAATTCAGTAGGGTTTGCACCACTTGTAGATGGTAAACAATTAAGCGACAGCGAATTTGGCGAACTTGAAGAAACGTTACGTGAAGAGTTTTTTGAAAAAATTGAAAAGCTAGAAGATGCATTAATAGAAGCGTTAATAGAGCTGCCACGTTGGAAACGCGAATCAAAAGAAAAACAACGCAACCTTAAAAAATCGACTGCAGAGCAAGCCACTAAACCACTTTTAAAAGACTTAGAACATAAATATGCCACGCATATTGGTGTACTGCGCTATTTAAAAGATATACGCGTTGAAATTATAGACGCGGTACTTGAATGGCTAGATGACGAAGATGAAAGTGAAGAAAGCAAAGAAGACTTTGATCGCAAAGGCATGCTTACCGACTTTTTTGCACCTAACATTTTAGTTGAGTTTAAAGAGGACGACGCAGCACCGGTTGTGTACGAGCCCAACCCAACGTTTGGCAATATATTTGGCAAAATTGAGTATTCAACTTCTCAAGGCTCTTTAATTACCTGTTATCGCTCAATTCAGGCTGGTGCATTGCATCGTGCTAATGGCGGCTATTTAATTATGGACGCTGAAAAAATCATGGCAAACCCACAGGTGTGGGATGGTTTAAAACTCGCGTTAAAAACACATCAAATTAAAAACGACTTACCGTATCAAGACAGCACAGTAGGGACTAGCTTTACACTTCGCCCGCAGCTTATACCGCTTGATGTTAAAATTATTTTATTAGGTTCGCGCGAGTTGTACTACACCATAGGTGAATACGATGAAGAATTTGCAGAGCTATTTAGAGTATTAGCCGACTTTGATTACTACTTGCCAAGTAGCGATAAATTGCAATACCAGTTTATTACTAAAGTAACCGAGTATTGCGAGCAAACATTAAAGTGCACTGCAACGCAGGCTGCTATGGTGCGTTTACTTAAATTTAGTTACCGCCAAGCTGAGCATCAAAATAAATTATCAGCGCGTTTTGCTGATGTACTTGAACTTATTGCAGAAGCCAGTTACTACGCTAAACAAGACAAATTAGCCGTTATTGACGCGCACCATATTGACGAAGCCATTGGAGGCAAGCAATACCGTACCGGCCAAATTAGCGAAAATATGCTCAGTGATATAAAAGAAGGTCACACACTTATTGCAACCGACGGCCAAGCCATTGGTAAAGTAAATGGCTTAACCGTATTACACATTGGCGATACCTCATTTGGTACCCCTGCGCGTATTACGGCAACTGTTTATGCTGGCGCCGATGGCGTAATAGATGTTGAACGCGAAGCTGAGCTTGGTAAAGCAATTCACTCAAAAGGTGTAATGTTGCTTACCGGTTATTTAGGTAATAAATATGCGCAGCACTTTAGCTTAACGCTTAGCGCTAATATTGCCATTGAGCAAAGCTATGGTTACATAGATGGCGATAGCGCATCTTTAGCAGAGTTGTGTGCGCTTATTTCGTCTATTACAAGCCTACCTATTAGCCAATCAATTGCGCTTACAGGCTCTATAAACCAACATGGTGATGTACAAGCCATTGGTGGTGTAAACGAAAAAATAGAAGGCTTTTTTAAACTGTGTAAAATGCGTGGTTTAACAGGTTCGCAAGGCGTTATCATTCCTAAATCAAACCAAGTTAACTTAGTGCTTGATGACGAAATACTTAATGCGGTTGAAGCGGGTAAATTCAATATTTACGCAGTTGAAACCGTAGACCAAGCGCTTAACTTGTTAATGGATATAGAAGCTGGCGATATTATTGATGACCAGTATCCAGAAAACTCAGTAAACGGTATTGCACTTGCTCGCCTCAAAGAGATTGCCGACATAGTAAACGGCGATGATGACGAAAAAGACGAAGAGCTAGACAACGAAAAAGGTTAATGATGATTAATATAATTTTGGCGGTAGTTATCGCCATTTTTTGTTTTTTAATATTTCAAAATAGTAAAAAAGCAAAACAACAAGCAGGCATAAATGCACAAATAGGTGCAGACTATTTAGCCGCTAACGCAAAGGTAGAAGGTGTAGTAGAAACGACTTCTGGCTTGCAGTATAAAGTAATCCATAAAAGCGAAAACGAAAACACACCAACCCCAAAAAGTATGGTTAACGTGCATTACCACGGCACACTAATCGACGGCACTGTGTTTGACAGTTCAGTAGAGCGTAAAACACCTATTAGCTTTGGTTTGCACCAAGTTATTAAAGGTTGGACTGAGGGCTTACAACTTATGAGCCCCGGCGATAAATACACGCTATATGTACCGCACCAATTAGCGTACGGCGAAAAACGGGTAGGGGGTATTCCTCCTGCCTCAGTACTTATTTTTGAAGTAGAGTTACTGGCAATTGAGTCTTAGTGATTAAATAACAAGGAAGTAAATTATGAATAAAGACGAATTACTTAAAATAGCCAAAGGTGATATTAACTTTACCTTTCAATCTATTATTTATGCATTAGCGCTATGCTTACTAGTTGCAGCTGTTTTTTTACTAGAGATGAGCGTTAACCTACAAATGGGTTTAATAGTTTGTATTATTGGTGTGTTTGGAATGACTATTTATAATAATTTAAATACTCGCCTAAATGCGGCGCTTGCACTTATTGCGCTCTCACAAGATAACCAAAGCACTAAGTAAGCAACGAGTTAGTTTAATAAATTGGTATAAGCCCTACTTTAATAAAGTGGGGCTTTTTGCTTTTAGCTAACATTAAAATTTACTCAAGGATTTTAATACGAGGTCGATACCTATAAAAGAGACAAAGCTATTTTAGGGATAAAATAATGAAGATTTCACTGACTCCCATCCCATACCAAGTACACAGCTCAAATACTCAAACTTTAGCGCAATCAGATAAACTACCTGTTGAAAAAGCGAGTGAAGAAAAGAGCGAGGAAGAAAATGAGGAAGAGCCAAAATATGTGTTATCAAAGTTTCTAGATACCAAAGCGCAAGAATATAGTGAAGATAACGCAACGTTTGGCAATCAATATAAAAACCTAGAAAAAGTATACAAGCACTTCACTGGGCGAGTTATTGCGCTGCAAGAGCAAATTAATAAACTTAAACAAAGCCCCGTACAACGTAGTTTAACTATAAACACTTCTGCAAGTGAGCTAAATAAAAGTGATGCGAGTTTAACTTTAGATGTAGAGCACTTAGGCTCTAAAAAATATAAAAACACGCAACAGCAAGATCAAATAGATATGTTAGAGCTGCAATTAGGGGAGTTAAAGTCAGAGCAAGCAGCAATAAAACAACAAATGGTTGAGCTGGTTATTAGTGAAATGAAGAGGCGGGGCGACGACTATACTATTTAGCGCCACCAACATGCTGGTGGGTTAGCTTTTAAACTCAATTTTACCCACTTCAAGTTTAAACTTACCTTCTTGCTTGCCTGCAATCATAAAGCCTAGCTGTTTTATGTCATCAAAATCAATAATCGGTTGTTGCTCAAGCACGCGGCCGCGATACGTTAAAGTAAAATCACTCGGAGCAAAGTTTATATCTACCCATTCATTTTTTACTGTTTTAAATGAGTGGGTGTACGCTGCGCCATCAAGGTAATTGGTAGTTCTGAGCCTAAGCTGATAGGTTTTTCCATCGCCTTTAACGCGCAGTGCTATAGCTTTAGTATTTTGGCTTTGTGTATTTAGCTCTGTACGTATTGATGCAAAACCGCCGTTATTATCAAGCGAAACATTGCCTGTAAAAAGCAAATTTTCTTGAGTTTGAGTGAATTGGCTATTAGATACACCGCCCATTACTGAGTCATTAACAACGTACCAGCGCTGATTTGCATTCGCTTGTGTACTTACAACTAATAAATTAAATACAAAAAGTGATGATAGTTGCTTTGTTGTCATACGTGTTTCCTAATTGGCATTAAGTAAGTGGAGTACTTATAACTAATACGCTTTAATAATGTATTTGTTCACTAATTTAAAACTAATTATTTTTACGAGCCCACTTATCCATTATTTTATTAAATAATATTTCATCATCAGTTTGCTCGCCAGGGCAGGTCTGCGCGCTACCTTGAGGCATGCCATTACTACCAAATACGGTTGAAGTATCAATTAAATAGCATTTACCGTTAAATTTTTCTAATCGTCGTGTGCCTATTGTATTTTGGCTAATAACTTCTGATTTTTGTGATTTAACCGGTGATTTAATTGTGGGGGTGGCAGCTATTGCATCATCAGTACTATCTGAGTTATCAGCTTCGCCAAACGTGACCATTTTTTTATGCGTTAAGTTATTTATAGGTGCGCCATAAATAGGCGCATACGGGTTAAGTTTTTTAAACGTTTGCGTGTTGGTATTAATGGTGTGGGCAGGGGGTTGAGGTTTATTTGTAATAGTGGACTTTGTTACTGTTGTTGTTTTTGGTTTTTCGTCACGTTGTTTGGGTGCTTTAGTAACTTGTGTTTGAGTTGTAGGTGTTTTATTAGTGCTTATAGATTCAGGTACTTTTTTTACCTCCAACTTTGCAGGCTCAGCAATCGGTGCGTTAGTGGTGGTGTTAACGGTGCTTAACTTAGGTTGGGTTGATAAGTTAACCATTACATAAGCGTTTATTACGGTGTCTTTTTTTGTTTGAGGTTCTTCAACCTTTATTTTTTGCGAAAGTAATTTATGTGAAAGTAATAAGTACAGCAACACGCCATGTATACATAACGAGATAACCCACGGCCACGCATTCCCTTTATTCACATCAAACCCTCAACTTAATAGTGCTGTTAAGAGTCAATAAAATACATTTAGTTCACCTAAAGTTAATGTGTTTTACTTTGTAGCTTTATTGCAGATACAACAAAACTATTTTGCAGCTTTTGTTGTTTTTGCATGTGCTTGGTTACGTTATTATGAGCGCAATCAAACTTAGGAGGCATTATGACATTACTTTTTGAACCAATAGAACTTGCAGGTAAAACATTAAAAAACCGTATTGTTATGCCCCCAATGACTCGCTCGCGTTCAACACAGCCTGGCGATATAGCTAACGACTTAATGGCAACATATTACGCACAGCGCGCAAGTGCTGGGCTAATTGTAAGCGAAGGCACACAAATTAGTGAACTTGGTAAAGGTTACGCTTGGACTCCGGGTATTTATTCAAATGAGCAAGTTGTAGGTTGGAGTAAAGTAACCAACGCAGTACATAGCGCTGGTGGCGTGATGTTTGCTCAGCTTTGGCATGTTGGCCGTGTAACTCATAGTGACAACACAGGTGGCGTGCAGCCTATTTCAGCCTCGGCCATTGCTGCAAAAGACGTAAAAGTATTTGTAGATACAAACGGCGCACCGGGGTTTGTAGACACCCAACTCCCACGCGAAATGAGCAAACAAGATATTACGCATGTAATAGGCGAATTTCGCCAAGCTGCTAAAAATGCAGTTAATGCAGGATTTGATGGCATAGAGCTTCATGCTGCTAATGGTTACCTTATTAACCAATTTTTAGACTCAGAATCAAATGCTCGCACCGATGAATATGGTGGCAGCGTGCAAAATCGTATACGCTTTTTAATTGAAGTGGTAAATGCTGTTAGCGACGAAATTGGTAGCAGCAAAGTAGGCGTAAGACTAGCCCCGTTAACAACTCTTAATGGCACTGTAGACGAAAACCCTGAGGAAACTTATTTAGCGGTTTCTGAGGCATTAAATAAGGCCAGCGTAGGTTACATGCATATAGCCGAAGCCGATTGGGATGACGCACCTTTAATGAGTGTTGAGTTTAAACACGCTATTCGCAAAGCCTACAGCGGTGTATTAATTTACGCAGGCAAGTACACCAAAGAGCGCGCAGACAACGCACTTAGCGAAGGCTGGGCCGACATGATTGGCTTTGGTCGCCCGTTTGTATCAAACCCAGACTTACCAGCACGCTTAAAGCAAGGCAAGCCTCTTAACAGCCACAACCCCGACACTTTGTTTGGTGGTGCAGAGCAAGGCTATACCGATTATCCAGTTACAAATTAAATTTATATATAAATAAGGAGCTTTAGCATACAGCTCCTTATTTGTTTTAATTACACTGAGAGTACTTACTTAATTGCAGTAATAAACTCTTCGTCAGAATACAAGTTCTTAAGTAATTTTTGAACAAGCTCTACATAGCTTCGTTGACCATTTGGGATTGCAATTGCGCCAATAAATGAAGAGTCGAAATCATGTTCAGCTGAAATTACTTTTTCAAATAAAATTGCATCATCCTCTGAAACAACAAAATTTACTTTTATAAATGAATTCCCCTCTGAGAACCCTGTTACATCAATATCTTGGTCAATAACCTTGCCAGTCACTTGCTTTTTAGCAACACCAGACCAAAGTTTAGCCAGTTTTAATTCTTGTATTAAAGCGCTCTCAATATATTCACCATAGCTGTTGCCTACAGATGAAACAAGAGGAGAGCCTCGAAGTGATATCTTATTTAATTTTTTTTCAGATTCAATTTTTCCGACTGAGACTGGTGTATTAGACTCTTCTTTTAGTTTAGAAACGTTACTGATATCTGCACTATAAGGTGGAACTTGAATGGTACATGCACTTAAAAATAAAGCCGCGATTAAACCTAGTGAACTTTTATACTTCATTTTATTTCTGTCCTTATTTATAAATTTGATTGATCAAGTTCTACAACTAGTTTGTTAAATGCTTCTTCTGTTGCACGTTTTGCAGATAAAGAAAAATCATTTTTAAACTCATCAAATTCAGCTTTGCCAAAACCTTTAACTTCACTATTCCATGCTATATCGCCATTGTTATTTAAAGTTTTACAGTTTAGTGTGAAAGTAAATTCTGTAGGAGGCCATGTGAATAAGCTATCTGAGCTAGATTGCGTTGTTATTGTCGGTATGAATACATACTCAATTTTTTTATCTTTTAAAAATGTACTGTCAGTTAATGATTCAAGCTTATAAACGTTTTCAAATTTATTAGAAAGCACAGTATACAACGCTGCTTCTGTGTCTTTATAAGGTTTATAACTAACATTATCGCCACCACCGCCAGGTGTTTTTACTTGTTTTTTTATATCATCTTCAGAAATATAATAACCTACAACCGATCCTGATTTATTTTCTGTAACCTGAAGTTTTTCAGTGTCTGGATTTAAACTTATTTGGTGGGCACAGCCACTCAAAATAAGGACCGAAAACAAGAAAAACACGTTAGTTAATAACTTCAAAATATACTCCATATATTTAATTTTTAGTGTAAAAGCAGTTTCAGCATCAATATATGTTCAATAGTTACTTTTGTAAATTATGTTAACTTTATATTTGTAAACGGTTGTAACTTTTAGTGTTTGTGGGGTCGGTTTTCTTAAAAATAAAGCAGAGTTAATCTTGAGCAAAAAATAAAAAACGCGTAAGTTAACCGGGTTACCTATTTTAATAACAAGAAAATAAATGAAAGCCAAAGAGATAGAACAATTAGAATTATCAAACTCTGAAACCCGAGAAGTTGTTACCCCCTACGCCTTTAAAATTGACAGTGCTTTACTGGGCTTACCTTTAGCTACGCCAATTCGGCGTGCATTAGCTATTATAATTGATGTTGCACTGATATTTTTAGCGGCCAAGCTTAGCGCGGCTTTAATAGCATTTGTTGCTGCAATGGCTTTTTATAAAGGTACGGCACAGCAATACCTTCCAAAAATGTCGAATGTGTGGCGAAGAATCTTAAAAATAACGGCAGCAAGTATTTTATTTGTAAGCGCACTTACTGTGCTTTCAATTGGCATTGATTACCTAGAAGACGAAAACGCTGATCAAGCTTTAGCTGTTCAGGGCGTAAAAATACAAGATGAAATTCAGCTTACTCCCACAGAAAAACAACAGGTAAATACTTATTTAGCGCAAACAGCTGATGAAAGCTGTGAGCAACCTTGCCAACAAAACGCGCTTGATAATTTAATAGGGCAAGTACCTAAATTAGCAGAAATGGACGACCTACAAAACCCACAACTTGCTACCGTACTTTTACAACTTTTAGTACTCAGTGAAAATAACGAAATAAAGCCTGCGCAGTTAATAGAAGAAAAACCTGCACAAACAACCACAAATAGTATTTTGCAGTGGAGCAAAGGCATTATTCAAGACTTGGGCTTAGGTTTTGGTTGGGCTGCTGTTTACTTTACGTTGTTCTCGCTGCTTTGGCGCGGCCAAACACCGGGTAAAAAGGTTTGTAATATTCGTGTGGTTGCCTTAAGCGGCGAGCCATTAGGTTTATTAGACTGTTTTGGTCGCTACGGCGGCTACGGTGCAGGCTTTGCCACCGGGTTATTGGGGTTTTTACAGATATATTGGGATCCAAACAGACAAGCTATTCAAGATAAAATATCAGCGACGGTGGTTATTAAAGGTAACTTGAATCAAGTTGTAAATGTGGAAACGGTAGAAGAAGCAGTGAAGGACTAACTCCAATTAACATAATTTAATTAAACTATAGGTATATCTATTTGGAAGTCTTACTTGAAGGATTAAATAATGAAAATGAAAGTAATCATTTTTTGAGATCTTTATGGGCAAGTATTAGAGATCACTTTGGTAAGTGTGCTTGGCATTACTCTCCGTATAAAAAGCTAGGTTCTAAACAAATAATTTTAGGACGTATGAACTATAAAGCTAAAGGTTCTTTCGAGGTTTCGGTCAGGTATAAACAAAAAGGAAATTTAGTCGCGGTCATGTTCTCTGATTATATCGAAAGTGATGAAATTATAAGCGACCTAAAAGTTATTAGAGAGCTAGTTAAAAATAGTTTAGATTATAAAAAACTGATTTCTAAATTCAGATTTAGTACTTCTCTTGAAGTTATTAGGGGTTCTATTGCCGCATACTCAGGTAAAAGTTTTGTTTTAAAACCAACAGGTAATAGCTCAATTAAATTGATAGTTGATATTAATGGTTATGATACTAAAGATGCAGAAGCTAAAGCAGCAGAAAAAATTAAAACGATTATTGAAATTTTAACTGTTAGTACAAACTGTTTGATTATTCGAGATACTCAAAGTGACAATGATTCATCGTTTTCAAGTATTGAAATTAATAAATACTCTAGAGATATAAGTTGGATTGATGCTAAACCAATAGCTGATGGCTTAGTTCAAATCTCAGAAAAAACCTGTTTCCTTATTGATTACATACTGAGTAATGATATTTACTCTTATGAAATTCAATTACTCTTGAATTCTTATGCTCATTTTTCATCAGGCAGATCTTTAGATTCATTTACCTTAGATACATATTCCCCAACTCCGAGAATAGGGGAGGCAAGTGATGAGGGGAATACTGACTTTCAGAGCGATTTAAGATTCTCTAATGCAGCTAAACTTCATCCATCATCAAGTGAAGATGCAATGATACTTTATATGTCTTCATTAGAAGTTGCGTCGTTGATTGGAGCTTCGAAGAGTAAAAAGTGTGATAGTTGTGGTCAACAAGTACATTCAATCTCAGATAGAGTGAGAAGTTATGTGGGAAAAGATAGCAATAATGACCCATTAGTTAAAATAATTAATTCATATTACGGTTTAAGATCAAGATACCTTCACCAAGGAACTAGGTTTGTCGATAATTCATATTCAGGCAGTGCGGTACCACTATTAGATAGCAATACAATGAGTAACGCTAGAGAGTACTACCAAGTTAGTCTGCTAAATTTAAGGGAATGGTGTAGCTACTTACTAAGGTTATCTTTAGAAGAAATGGCTTTAGAAGCTAATTAAACACTTTAAAAATGTAGAGCTAAATATGTAGGCCCTACATCTTAAATAGCGAGCTTAACTTCTAAACCTAACCCCAAAACCACCAACACCCATCAAAAGCACAAATCCCCACACAAACATATTTCCATATTGGCTGTACACGCTGTCGCCTCTTATAAGCTTAATGTTGGCTTTTAATATGGTAGCTTCAAACTGAGGCATAGTTTGTTGTGTGTGGCTTATAGGGTCGTATACGGCGCTTACCCCATTGTTGGTAACTCGTACTAGAGGGCGTTGTAGTTCGAGCGCGCGCATACGGGCTATTTGCATATGTTGCAAAGGCCCAATAGAGTCGCCAAACCAGGCATCGTTACTTACCGTAAATAGTAGGTCGGAATCACTTTTGTAATTTCCGCGTACTAAGTCGGCAAATACTATTTCGTAGCAAATAGCGGGGAGTAAGTTATAGCCATTGGCGCGTAAGTTGTTTTGCACTTTGTCGCCACGCGTAAACGACGACATAGGTAAATCGAATAACGGAGCAATAGGGCGCAAAAAATCTTGAAACGGTACAAATTCGCCAATAGGTAACAGCTGGTGTTTTTGATAGCGGTTTTTATCAAGGTAATGATAATGCCCGTGCTCGTCGCCGCGTTCTTTATTACCAACCACAATAAGTGTATTGAATATATTTTTGGTGTCTCGCTGGTAGTCAACAATACCGGTTACAAGGGCGGTTTTATTAAACGAGGCGGCACTGTCTAAATTGGCTAGGTAGGAATCGGCAAGCATTTCTATTTCAGGCACTGCGGCTTCGGGCCATACTATTAAGTCGGCATCCCAATGTGGGCGTGTCAGGTCTTGGTATTTGCTCATTGTGGTCCAAAACTCACTGGGCTCAAAGCGCAGGTGTTGCTGTATGTTGCCTTGTACGAGCAATACTGACATGTTTTTATCTGTGTAATGAATATTGCCTGTGGTGTTTGCACCTGTAAAAATAAGCGCAACAGCTGTAGCCGTAACCGCCGAGGTTTTAAAATCTTTTTGGGTAAGTCTATACAGTGCAAAGCCAATAGCGACACAGGTAAGGGTTAAGCCAAACTCGCCAATATAAGGGGCAAGCAGCCTTAAAGGTCCGTCGGTTTGTGTGTAGCCAAAACTTAACCACGGGAAACCGGTAAGTACGGTGCCACGTAAATACTCACTAACTGCAAAGCAGGCAATTAGTAATGCGCCAAAGCTTTTAGGACCAGTGGCAAAGCGTGTAGTTGCCCAAAAGGCAAGTGCGGGAAATAACGCTAAGTAGGCGCACAAAAATGCCATTAACGAGAGTGACGCTATAAGCGGCATACCGCCAAAGGTGGCAATTGAAACATGTACCCAGCTTATACCAGCACCAAACCAGCCTAGGCCAAATATAAAGCCATATTTAGCAGCGGTTTTTGCGTGTGCTTTACCGGTATTATTGGGGTTAACGCAAAAAATTATGGCACCAAGGCTAATAAATACGATGGGCCAAATTTCAAAGGGGGCATAGCCAAAAGTTAAAACAAGGCCCGCAACGAGTGCGAGCCATGCTTTTTTATCTTTTGCTAATAGGGTAAGTCTAGTTAGCAGTTTCTTCACTGTCGTTATCATCAGCCTTAGGAACGGTGACTTGCAGTTGCAAAATACGACGATTATCGGCGTTGGTTACTTTAAATTGGTAACCTTCTATGTCAATCGTTTCACCACGGCTTGGCATATGGCCAAATGCGTGCAGTACAGTTCCGCCAATAGTATCGGCTTCGTCTGTGCTGTAGCCTGTTTTAAAATGCTCGTTAAAGTCATCTACAGGTGTGAGTGCTTGCACTACGTGAACATGTTTAGCAAGTCGACGAATATCTTGATGTTCTTCTTCTTCGTCGTGCTCATCTTCGATTTCGCCAACAATTATTTCAAGAATATCTTCAATCGTTACCAAGCCCGATACGCCGCCGTATTCGTCAATAACAACAGCCATATGGTAGCGCTGCTGACGGAATTCGTTTAGCAATGTATCAACACGTTTGCTCTCAGGTACTACCATTGCTGGGCGTAAATAATCGCGTATTGATGGTAAATGCTCGTCTTTATTTAAGATCAGTGGCAATAAATCTTTAGCGAGTAAAAAACCTTCTACATGGTCTTTGTCTTCAATCACCACAGGAAAACGTGAGTGAGTTGAGTCAACCATCATTGGAATTAGCTCTTCAAGCGGGCTGTCGATCTCAAGAGTGATCATTTGTGAGCGCGGAACCATTATGTCTCGCACTTTAAGCTCAGACACGCCAAGCACACCTTCTATCATCTCTTTTGTTTCAGGATCGATTACGTCTCGTTCTTGCGCATCGGCAATAACTTCGACCAGCTCTTCTCTATTCTGGGGTTCCCCTTGCAACATTTGGGCTATTCTGCCCAACCACGTTTTGCCAGAAGAACCCTGGCTAGATTGCGAGTTACCGTCGCTCATTGCGTCTAATTGCTCCGTTAATTTAAATATCGTCCCGGTATGGGTCTGCTATGTTTAGCTCTGCAAGTAATTGCTTTTCGATGCTTTCCATCTCTAAAGCATCGTCACTCTTTATATGGTCAAATCCAAGCAAATGCAAGCATCCGTGAATAACCATGTGAGCAAAGTGGTCATGAAATGACTTCTCTTGCTCAATTGCTTCAGCTAATACAATGGCTGGGCAAATAATTAAATCACCAACCAAGGGAATATCTATTCCTGGTGGTGCTTCAAATTCGAACGACAGTACGTTGGTCGGTTTATTTTTACCGCGATAGTCGTTATTAAGTTGTTGCGATTGCGCTTCGTCGCTAATAACGATACTGAGTTCTGACTCGTCACGGTATTGGCTAAGGGCTTTGTCAGCCCACAGTGCAAATTGCTCTTCGCTTGGGAGGTTGTCAAACTCACAGGCTATTTGTAAATCAAGTTCGGTTGTCAAAGTATTACTCTTTAGTAGTAGGCTGTTGAAGAGCAGCGAGTGCGTCTTTTGCATTTTGCTTTTCAATGCGCTTTAGTCGCTCGCTTTCGTCGTTTCGCTCGTAGGCTTCAACTATGCGTGCTACAACAGGGTGGCGTACTACGTCTTGGGCTTTAAAGTAGTTAAAGCTAATTTCGTTTACGCCATCAAGTACTTCCATTGCATGGCGAAGGCCTGAGCGTGTTCCACGAGGTAAATCGACCTGTGTTATATCGCCTGTAATAACCGCTTTTGAGTTAAACCCTATACGGGTTAAAAACATTTTCATTTGCTCAGCGGTGGTATTTTGGCTTTCATCTAAAATAATAAAGGCATCGTTTAAAGTGCGTCCGCGCATGTAAGCAAGCGGAGCGACTTCAATGATATTTTTTTCGATGAGTTTTTCTACTTTTTCAAAACCTAGCATTTCAAAAAGAGCGTCGTAAAGAGGGCGCAGGTACGGGTCTATTTTTTGACTTAAATCGCCTGGTAAAAAGCCAAGCTTTTCGCCCGCTTCTACAGCAGGGCGCGTTAATAATATGCGGCGTATTTCTTGGCGCTCAAGGGCGTCAACGGCGGCAGCAACTGCAAGGTAGGTTTTACCAGTACCAGCAGGGCCAATACCAAAGGTAATGTCGTGGTTTAAAATATTAGCCACATAAACACCTTGGTTATCGTTACGTGGTTTAATCACACCACGGCGCGTTTTAATCACCATTTCTTTGCCGTAAGCGCTGCTTGATGCGTCTTGCTCTAGGGCTTTTGATTCGGTAATAGCTAAATGAACGGCTTCGGGTTCTATTTCGCCTAAAACACCACGAACTGGCTGAGTATCAACATAAAGGTTTTTTAAGATTTCTACAGCGCCGGCGCAGTTGTGTAGTTTACCGGTTACTTTAAAAAAGTTGTCACGGTGAATTATTTCAACAGCCAGGTGGCGTTCAATTTGTTTGATGTTTTCGTCAAACGGGCCACATAAAGAAGAAAGGCGTTTGTTATCGGCAGGTTCTAAATAAATCTCTAATGTTTTTAACTGATTACTCAAAATTGCTTCCTATAGTACTGCGCCAGCGTTAACTGGCGCTAATAGTGTGACTAAGGAACGAAAGTAGCTACGCCAATTTCGTTAACAGTGTCTGGTTTTGGCTCTGCAGCTGCAGCTTTAGTTAAAATAGCTGAAGGAGCGATTTCACGTCGTAAGTTCATTTCTGATTCTGTACGAATTAAGTCACCACGTAAAGAGTTAGGTAGTGCTTCGGTAATACGTACGTCAACAAACTGTCCGATCACTGTGTGCGGGCCAACAAAATTTACTACACGGTTATTTTCGGTACGGCCACGTAATTCCATTGGGTTCTTTTTAGAAGGACCTTCAACAAGTATACGTTGCTCTGTATCGAACATTTGACGGCTAATTTGCTGCGCCATTTGTGTAATACGGTTTTGTAGTAAGTATAAGCGTTCTTTTTTCTCTTGCTCTGTTACGTCATCTGGTAAATCTGCCGCTGGCGTACCTGGGCGTGCACTGTAAATAAAGCTAAAGCTCATATCAAAACCAATGTCGCTAATAAGCTTCATGGTTGCTTCAAAGTCTTTTTTACTTTCGCCTGGGAAACCAATAATGAAATCTGACGACATGCTTAAGTTAGGACGAATTTTGCGTAACTTACGAATTGTCGATTTGTATTCAATTGCCGTATGGCCACGTTTCATTAGGTTTAATATACGGTCTGAACCACTTTGTACTGGTAGGTGTAAGTGATCTACAAGCTCTGGTACATCAGCGTAAACGTCAATGATGTCTGGCGTAAATTCTACCGGGTGCGATGTGGTGTAACGAATACGGTCAATACCATCAATAGCGGCAATAAGACGAATTAAATCTGAGAAATAACATATTTCGCCATCGTGTGTGTCGCCGCGGTATGCGTTTACGTTTTGGCCTAGTAGGTTTACTTCACGTACGTTTTGCTCAGCAAGTTGTGCAATTTCAAGTAGTACGTCATCTACTGGGCGGCTAACTTCTTCGCCGCGAGTATACGGTACAACACAAAAAGTACAGTACTTAGAACAGCCTTCCATAATTGATACAAACGCAGATGGGCCATCCGCTTTTGGCTCTGGCAGGCGGTCAAACTTTTCAATCTCTGGGAATGAAATATCAACAACCGATGAGCCTTTGTTGCCTTGCACTTGTTTAATCATTTCTGGTAAACGGTGCAATGTTTGCGGGCCAAAAATAACATCTACAAATGGTGCGCGTTGGCGAATAGAGTCACCTTCTTGTGAGGCAACACAACCACCTACACCAATTATTAAGTCTGGCTTGTCGTCTTTTAACAACTTCCAACGACCTAACTGGTGAAATACTTTTTCTTGTGCTTTTTCACGAATTGAACAGGTGTTAAGTAAGATTACGTCGGCATCTGTTGCATCATCAGTTAGCTGGTAGCCGTTGGTGGCATCTAAAAGTTCAGCCATTTTCTGAGAGTCGTATTCGTTCATCTGACAACCCCAGGTTTTAATATGCAGCTTTTTGCTCATTGAAATATTGCCTCGTGTTCAATTCGATAGTGGCACAAAAATGTGCTAGAAACAGGATTAAGGAGCAAGCATGCTCACTTAAAGGAGGCGTATTTTAGCTGGATACCCGCCCAGATCCAAGTATAGTTTTCATGTTTGTGATCTCAAATCAATACAGGGCGAGTTTAATGTGCTGTTAGGGATATCCTCTGGTATAAAACAAATTAATTTTGATACAATCAAAACAGACTCAAGTAATAATAAAATGATGAAAAACATGACCAAAAATAATGTGATAGTGGTGGGCGGGGGCATGGTTGGCGCGGCTATGGCGATAAAGCTGGCTCAGCAAGGCTTTGGCGTGCGCATAATTGAAAAACACCTAATAGACCCATCGCACATTCTTAGTAGCGATAAGGTGGATATTAGAGTGTCTGCTATTAATCGTTTTTCAGAAAATTTACTTGATGAATTAGGGGCAATGCCTCTTTTAAGGCAAAACCGCATAGCACCTTATCAACAATTAGAGGCTTTTGAGCGCGGTGGTGACAATTTATTATTTGATTGCGCCGACATAAACACGACACATTTAGGCCACTTGATTGAAAATAGTTTAATTCAAGCAAGTTTGTGGCAGCAATTTGGGCATTATAAGATTGAGGTTATTGAGCAGTCATTGCCGGTAACTAAAATAGAGCAAACGGATGATTTAATTACGCTTGTGTATGGTGATCAAACCTATACAGCTGATTTAGTAATTGCCGCCGATGGTGGGCAATCGCAGCTGCGTGCTAAAGCTAATATTGGTATTACGGGTTGGCAGTACCAACAGCATTGCATGGGGGTATTAATTAAACTCGATGCACCGCAACAAATTAAAACATGGCAACAGTTTACACCAAGTGGGCCGTTAGCATTTTTACCAATGCAGGCACCGTACGCTAATTTAATTTGGTACGACGATGCAAATACATTGCAAGCATTTAAAGGGCTAAGCCCAACTCAGTTAAAAACGCACATACTGAATAAATTCCCAGAACTTGCTGGAGACTTTGAAGTACAAACCCATGCAGTATTTCCGCTTACTCGCCAACACGCTAATAATTATTCGCAAGGGCGCTTGGTTTTAGTGGGCGACGCTGCACATACAATTAATCCCCTTGCTGGGCAGGGCGTTAATTTAGGTTTTCAGGACGTAGTGGCACTTGCTGAGGTTTTAAACGAAGCAGGAGATATAGGTTGCCCACTAAAACTTAAAGAATACGAGCGAGCTCGCCGCAGGGCTAATTTATTAATGATGAGCATGATGGACGCGTGTTACTTTGGGTTTTCTAATCAAATTACGCCACTTAAATGGGCACGCAGCCAGTTTTTAAAAATGGCTAATAATACGGGGCCAATAAAAAACTGGGTTTTAAAATACGCAATTAGTGGTGATTTAGGCTAAATTTAAAGTAGATATTAGAAAGGCTCATTTATGAGCCTTTTTTTATGTCTGTTTTTAAGTCAGCAAATAGTGACTCGGCTATATTGAACACGGTTTTAATTTAACTGGTGTTACATCACTAAATCGCAATTTAATAACTTTAAAGAGCCTGTGTGTGGATAATTTTTTTACAGTAATAATTATTTTAGGTGCGCTACTGCTTGTTGCTAGCTTAAAAACAACCGTTAAAGTTTGCAAAAAAACATCGCAAAGAGCATGGAGTGTACTGCTATGCGCTATTATTTTTTTTATTATAGGGTATTGGTGGATACTTTATTATTTTTCAAACCACGACATTGCACCCGTCGTTATGAATATGGTGGCTATGTTGTTACTTGGCGGTGGTGGGTTTGTTTTTTTAGTTATTAAACTGAGCTTAAAAAGTATTCTTAAAATAGAGCAAGCAACGCAGTATCAAAAATATCAAACTGAGCACGATAACTTAACAACTCTACCTAACCGCGATAAATTTTTTAAATCTTTAAGTAAACAAGTTGAATATCCTTCCCCATTTTCACTATTTTATATCGACTTAAATAACTTTAAACAAATTAATGATGCGTTTGGGCATCAGTGTGGTGACCAACTCTTGGCTGCATTTGCCAATAAACTAAATAAAGAATTATGCGGCATTGCTAAGTTATATCGAATAGGTGGCGATGAGTTTGCTTTTTTATTGCATACCGATACAGATGAAAGCATGAATTATTGTGTAAACATTATAAACTCAGCCGTCAAAAGTCCGTTTTGTACGAATGAGCAAATGGTTAAAATACAATTAAGTATAGGCGTAAGCCGTTTTCCTGATGATAGCCGATTGCCCGATCAGCTATTAAAAAAAGCTGACTTGGCACTGCATGAAGCTAAAAAAACATTTCAACCTTTGGTAAATTACTCATCTGCAATAGGTAAACGAGCTGAGGATTTTTTTGATTTATCAGCCAAAATTAAAGTGGCATTACATAAAGATGAGTTTGAGCTTTATTTACAACCCATAATGGACTCTAAAGATCTGCAATTACATGGCCTAGAAGCGCTTATCCGATGGCCGCAAGATGATGGTAGCTTTATTAGTCCAGAAAAGTTTATAACCGTAGCTGAGCGTACAGGGCTTATTTTTCCTTTATCGAAATGGGTTGTACAAGAAGCCGTTAATCATATTAGAAAGCTCAAGCTATTTGGTTTCACCGGTACTATACATGTCAACTTATCGACTAAAGATATTGAAAGCAGCGAGTTTTACGATTTTATAATTAGTTTACTCGCAACCGACCCTACATTAAGCGACTCGTTAATTTTTGAAATTACAGAAGGTGCAATGATGACAAATATACCGGCTGCTAGAAAAATGATGCAACAGTTGAGTATGCGCGGGTTTAAATTTAGTGTTGATGACTTTGGTACTGGCTTTTCGTCACTGTCATTATTAAGAGAGCTGCCAATCAATCAAATAAAAATTGATCAGTCGTTTGTCAAAGATATGCTTACTAACTCGCCTGATTACGCCATTGTAGAATCTACATTGTTTTTAGCGAGTCGATTAAATTGCGATGTAGTTGCTGAAGGAATAGAAACTAAAGAGGTAGAACAGGCGTTGTTGAGTCTTAACTGTGATTATTTACAAGGGTATTTATATAGCAAACCAATAAATATAGATGAATTTATAAATGTTTATTTAAGTGCAGAAAAAGTAAGTTGAATTTAATGAGTATTGAGAAGTTTTAGACAGGGGAGTCAAATTGGCTGGGATACCAGGATTTGAACCTGGGAATGCCAGGATCAAAACCTGGTGCCTTACCGCTTGGCGATATCCCAACTATAAATTTGAATTAGTTTTAGTTCTTAATAAGAACATGGTGCGGAAGGAGAGACTTGAACTCTCACAACCTAAGTTACTGGAACCTAAATCCAGCGCGTCTACCAATTCCGCCACTCCCGCATCACTAAGTTGCTAATTTAAACTCTAAGCTAGAGCAATTCTTTTATCCAACTTTCCTTGGTAGAAGAAGTTGGCTGGGATACCAGGATTTGAACCTGGGAATGCCAGGATCAAAACCTGGTGCCTTACCGCTTGGCGATATCCCAACAAAGAATTAATGATAATTTTATTTCTTATCAAGAAATGGTGCGGAAAGAGAGACTTGAACTCTCACAACCGAAGTTACTGGAACCTAAATCCAGCGCGTCTACCAATTCCGCCACTCCCGCATCACTAAGTTGCTAATTTAAACTCTAAGCTAGAGCAATTCTTTTATCCAACTTTCCTTGGTAGAAGAAGTTGGCTGGGATACCAGGATTTGAACCTGGGAATGCCAGGATCAAAACCTGGTGCCTTACCGCTTGGCGATATCCCAACAAAGAATTCTTTATAATTTTAGTTCTTATAAGAACATGGTGCGGAAAGAGAGACTTGAACTCTCACAACCGAAGTTACTGGAACCTAAATCCAGCGCGTCTACCAATTCCGCCACTCCCGCATCGTTTGTACAATAAAGTACAGGTAGTTATTTTAAACTCTTCATTGAGCTGCAATTTAACTCTTGCAAAGCCATTTCTAAAAGAAGAAATGGTGGCTAAGACGGGATTTGAACCTGTGACCCCATCATTATGAGTGATGTGCTCTAACCAGCTGAGCTACTTAGCCATTGTTGGCTGGGATACCAGGATTTGAACCTGGGAATGCCAGGATCAAAACCTGGTGCCTTACCGCTTGGCGATATCCCAACAATGAATTAATGATAATTTTATTTCTTATCAAGACATGGTGCGGAAAGAGAGACTTGAACTCTCACAACCGAAGTTACTGGAACCTAAATCCAGCGCGTCTACCAATTCCGCCACTCCCGCATCACTAAGTTGCTAATTTAAACTCTAAGCTAGAGCAATTCTTTTATCCAACTTTCCTTGGTAGAAGAAGTTGGCTGGGATACCAGGATTTGAACCTGGGAATGCCAGGATCAAAACCTGGTGCCTTACCGCTTGGCGATATCCCAACAAAGAATTAATGATAATTTTATTTCTTATCAAGAAATGGTGCGGAAAGAGAGACTTGAACTCTCACAACCGAAGTTACTGGAACCTAAATCCAGCGCGTCTACCAATTCCGCCACTCCCGCATCGTTTGTACAATAAAGTACAGGTAGTTATTTTAAACTCTTCATTGAGCTGCAATTTAACTCTTGCAAAGCCATTTCTAAAAGAAGAAATGGTGGCTAAGACGGGATTTGAACCTGTGACCCCATCATTATGAGTGATGTGCTCTAACCAGCTGAGCTACTTAGCCATTGTTGGCTGGGATACCAGGATTTGAACCTGGGAATGCCAGGATCAAAACCTGGTGCCTTACCGCTTGGCGATATCCCAACAATAACAATTGATAGTTTTAATTCTTATCAAGAATTATGGTGCGGAAGGAGAGACTTGAACTCTCACATCCTAAGATACTGGAACCTAAATCCAGCGCGTCTACCAATTCCGCCACTCCCGCACACAAGGTAGTTATTTTAAACTCTTCATTGAGCAACAAAAAAATAATGGTGGCTAAGACGGGATTTGAACCTGTGACCCCATCATTATGAGTGATGTGCTCTAACCAGCTGAGCTACTTAGCCATCTTTTTTTGTTAGCACTTCATCGCTGAGTGCGGGGCGTATTATGCTGATATGACCCAAATTCGTCAACACCTTTTTTGCAAAAAAGCACTTAACTGTGTTTGTTTGCAGGAAAATTAAGCTAACAGGCTAAAATTTAATAAAAATGCTGTTTTTTTAGCTGCCTTTAAGGCGCGGAATCTTAATTAACCCTGTACTTCTTTAATTAAGCGATATTACAAAGATAGACTAGTTGAGGCTAATTATTATTTTTATAATGCTTAAATACAAAAAAGGCTCGTAAAAACGAGCCTTTAAAAATTATTACCAAGTGAAATTGGTTTAATTTGTACTTATACGTTGAACAAGAAGTTCATTACATCGCCATCTTTAACAATGTACTCTTTACCTTCTTGACGCATCTTACCTGCTTCTTTTGCGCCACTCTCACCTTTAAAGGCAACAAAGTCGTCAAAAGCAATAGTTTGCGCACGGATAAAGCCACGCTCGAAGTCGGTATGGATTTTACCCGCTGCTTGTGGTGCTGTTGCACCTACAGGGATTGTCCATGCGCGTACTTCTTTTACGCCAGCTGTGAAATAAGTTTGTAATTGTAGTAATTCATAACCACCGCGAATAACAAGGTTAAGACCTGGCTCTTCTAGACCAAGATCAGCCATAAACTCTAGCTTGTCTTCGTCATCTAGTTCTGAAAGCTCAGACTCGATAGCGGCACATACAGGAACAACAATCGCATCTTCAGCTGCGGCAATAGCGCGTACGCGGTCAAGGTATGGGTTATTTTCAAAACCATCTTCAGCAACGTTTGCAATATACATTGTTGGTTTAATCGTTAAGAAGTTAATAGAGCTGATTGCTGCTTTTTCTTCTTTAGTTAGTGCTAGACCACGTAAAGTTAAGCCTTCGTCAAGATGCACTTTTACTTTTTCAAGTACAGCATTTTGCTCTTTAGCGTCTTTATCGCCACCTTTTGCTTTTTTTGAATTACGGAAAAGGGCTTTTTCGGCGCTATCCATATCAGCAAGTACTAACTCAGTGTTGATTACGTCAATATCGTCAGCAGGGTCAATAGTGCCTGCTACGTGGATGATGTTTTCATCTTCAAAACAGCGAACTACGTGGCCAATTGCATCGGTTTCACGAATGTTAGCTAAAAACTGGTTACCAAGGCCTTCACCTTTAGATGCGCCTTTTACTAAGCCAGCAATGTCTACAAATTCCATACTGGTGGTAAGAACTCGTTGAGGATTAACAATTTTAGCAAGTTCGTCTAGACGAGGATCTGGCACAGGTACCACACCTGTATTAGGCTCAATGGTACAAAAAGGAAAGTTAGCGGCTTCAATACCCGCTTTAGTTAGTGCATTGAAAAGCGTTGATTTACCAACGTTAGGCAAGCCAACGATGCCACATTTAAAACCCATAGTAAGATACCTTGTTTAGAATTCGTTTAAACGGTGTACTTGGACCCAAGTTACTAGGGTTTAAACGAATGTAGTCTGTTTTGTGCTTTTAACACACCATCTTTTGCAAGTATTTCCATGCAACGAACTGCTTCATCAACAGCAGCATCCATTTTTTCTTGGTCTGCTTTGGCCGCTTTTCCAAGCACCCAACCAGTAACCATTTCACGATGCCCCGGATGACCTACACCAATGCGCAAGCGCATAAAGTCTTTTTGATTTGCCATTTTTGCAATAATGTCTTTTAAACCATTATGACCGCCATGCCCGCCGCCTTTTTTTAACTTGGCAACGCCTGGGTCTAAATCCAATTCGTCATGGGCAACTAAAATGTCCTCGACAGGAATTTTGAAAAAATTAGCTAAACTACCGACCGCTTTACCACTTAAATTCATGTAAGTAGTGGGGATCAATAATTTGAATTCTTGGCCTTGAATGATCACTTTGCCTGTAAGGCCGTGATATTTAGGATCGTATTTTAGGGTGCAGTTGTAGCGTGCAGCGATTTGCTCGATGAACCAAGCACCTGCATTGTGGCGTGTGTTTGCGTATTCGGGGCCTGGATTAGCCAGGCCCACAAGCATTTGAATAGAATTCAAGGTTGCGAGACCTTAAAAATTATTCTGCTGCTGCAGCGTCGTCTTCAACTGGAGCTGCTTTGTTTGCTTTGATAGTCAGGATAGACTGATCATAGCCTTCGCCTTTACCTAAATCTACAGAGCTAACGCCTTTAGGGAAAGTAAGGTCAGAAATATGAACAGAATCGCCAACAACAAACTTAGAAACATCTACTTCAATGAATTCTGGAAGTGCTTTTGGAAGACACGTAATTTCAACTTCAGTTAACTGGTGAACAACAGTTGCGCCAGCTTTAGTTACAATATCTTCACCGATGAAGTGAAGAGGAACTTTAGTTTGAAATTTATGAGTAGCATCTACACGTTGGAAATCAAGGTGAGTAAGCTTAGGCTTGAATGGGTGGCGTTGGATATCTTTTAAGATTACTTCAACAGCTTCGCCATCTACGTTAAGCGTAAGGATATGCGTGTAAAAACCTTCGTCTTCTTGTGCTTTGATCATATCTTTATGAGCAAAAGTAAGAGATAAAGCTTCTTTGTCAGCTCCGTAAAGGATTGCAGGAACTTTGTCTTCGCGACGTAGGCGGCGGCTCGCACCAGTACCAGTTTCTACGCGAAGTTCAGCGTTATATGTATAAGTTTTGTTAGACATGATGTCTCCAGTTATTAAAATGTGTAGGGCCTTTGCGACCAAGGTCCCTAGCCAAAAGGCGCGCTATCATACCACCACGCCCAGACAAAATAAACATCGCTTACAAAAAAAGCGCCAAAAGGCGCTTTTATACTCAGGAATGTTTAATTTTAGTGTTCAAACATCGCTGAGATAGATTCTTCGTTACTAATACGACGAATAGTCTCTGCTAACATGTCAGCAAGCGTAAGTACCTTAATTTTATCAAGGGCTTTAAGCTCGTCAGATAGCGGAATTGAGTCAGTTACAATTACTTCGTCAATCATCGAGTCACGTAAGTTTTCTGCTGCTTTACCTGAAAGAATAGGGTGCGTTGCGTATGCAAATACGCGTTTAGCGCCATGTTCTTTAAGTGCTTCTGCGGCTTTACATAACGTACCACCGGTATCAATCATATCATCTACGATAATACAATCACGACCTTCAACGTCACCAATAATGTGCATTACTTGAGAAACGTTTGCTTGAGGGCGGCGTTTGTCAATGATTGCTAAATCGGTATCGTTTAGTAGTTTTGCAATTGCACGTGCGCGTACAACACCACCAATATCTGGAGATACAACAACGACGTCTTCAAAGTCGCGTTCTTTCATATCTTCAAGTAATACAGGGCTGCCAAATACGTTGTCTACTGGTACATCAAAGAAGCCTTGGATTTGTTCAGCGTGTAAATCAACCGTAAGAACACGGTCAACACCCACACTTGATAAGAAATCGGCAACAACTTTAGCGGTAATTGGAACACGGGCAGAACGTACACGACGGTCTTGGCGCGCATAACCAAAATAAGGAATGACGGCAGTAATACGACCTGCAGATGCACGACGTAGAGCATCAACCATAACGATAAGTTCCATTAGGTTATCGTTTGTAGGGGCACAGGTTGATTGCAAGATAAAAACGTCCGAGCCACGAACATTTTCATTTATTTGAACACTGATCTCACCGTCGCTAAAACGGCCAACAACAGCATCGCCTAATTCAATATATAAACGTTTTGCAACTTTTTGAGCTAACTCAGGTGTTGCGTTACCAGCGAAGAGCTTCATGTCAGGCACGGTAGGGTTCCTCAGGCACTGAATATTTGGACTAACGAGCAGTGATAAATATCACTGCGAGTTAACTTATGATTACTTGTACGTTACTTCATTGATCGAATATGGCGGTTAACTCCGTATGAGCAGGTGAGACATTTGCGCTTGAAGCCACAAAACCCTGCCAAGTATGGGGGAGATTTTCAAGTACATCTTGTGCTTGAACTTGACTAGCAAATTCGACAAAACAACATGAACCTGTTCCGGTCATCTTCGACGGTGCGTATTTTAGCAACCACTGGAGGGTTTTTTCAACCTCGGGGCAAAGCTTTTTAACTAAAGGCTCACAATCGTTGGTTAAAGTATGGTGTTTCCAATCGCCTATTATTTTTGGTGTGTCGCGTTTTAAATCTGGATGTGTAAATATTTTTGCGGTACTTACATGTTGATTTGGGTGTACAACGCAGTACCATTTTTGTTCAAGTTTTACCTGGTGTAATTTCTCACCAATACCATGCGCTATGGCGCTTTGCCCTTGTATGAACACCGGGACATCAGCCCCTAATTTAAGTCCTAATTGGGCTAGAATTTCTAAATTTAGTTCTAATTTCCATAATTTATTTAGGGCTAATAAAGTACTTGCAGCGTCGGATGAACCACCTCCAACACCTCCGCCCATCGGTAAGCGTTTAATTAAATTTATTTTTACACCCAAAGAGGTTTTACAGTGTGTTTGTAATAATAAAGCCGCTTTATAGATGAGATTATCATTTAGGGGTATGTCTTTAGTATCACCACCGACAGAAATACCACCGTCTGTTGTTAGCTCAAAATGCAACTCATCACCAAAATTTAAAAAAGTAAATAAGGTTTCTAGTTCATGATAGCCATCTTCTTGGCGAGCATTAATATGTAAAAATAAATTGAGTTTTGCCGGAGCAATAAGTGAAAAAGAGGTTTTGTTATTCATACTTATTTAAACTGCCAATCGTAGAGTTGAATTTTTATTTTTATTTGTTGATGCTTTAACGTCAGTTTAGTTGGTAGCCAGTAACCTGCGTTTTGTACGTAAGTGCCGTAATCTATTTGCCATTTTTTGCCTGCATTATCAAACCATAATACTTGCTTTGCACGGCCTAGTTCATCAACGACTAAACTTTGATCGTCAATGGTGCCCTTAAGCCAATTATCGGCATTATCAACAGGGAGTGTAAAACCCGTTAAACGCTTTAAAAGCTCTGCAGCATTAGTATCAAAGTACTCATCACCGTCAAACTCTAATTCAGCACCATTTGCTGTTTGTTTAAGCGACAAAATACGAGTACCAATAAAAGTAGTCAGTATTAAATTATTGGAATTTGTTGTTTGCTGCCAATTTAAGTTTGCAGATTGACGCTCTTCTGGGCTTATAAACGCGAGTTTACCCTCGACCTGCCAAGTTTTTTGAGCAGCTAAACGTGGCTTCCAATCATCATAAAGTGTTGTTTTTGTATCAATTTGATGGGCACAGCCACCTAATAATAAAAAAAACATGAATAAAATCAAATATTGTCGAATCAAATGTTGTTCCTTACTTTCCATATTCCGCTGATTTTTGGTAAAATTACCGCCTTTGAAGTAGGGCTCAGCAATATTTGGCAAATATGACCATAATAGCACTAGGTATAAATCACAAAACCGCATCCGTAGAATTACGTGAAAAAGTGGCTTTTTCGCCTGAGCAAATTTCAGAGGCGTTGCAACAATTAAGTGGCCATGCCGACTTTAATGAAGCGGTTATTGTGTCTACCTGTAATCGAACCGAGATCTATTGTAGCCTCGCTCAGCAAAATTCCCAAACACTGTTAACGTGGCTTGCCAGTTTCCATGGTTTGGATGAACATGAACTGAGCAGCAATATATACTGCCATGAAGGTAATGACGCCATTAACCACTTAATGCGCGTAGCGTGTGGGTTGGATTCTCTTGTGTTAGGCGAGCCGCAAATTTTAGGGCAAATAAAGCAATCGTTTTTTAGTGCTAAAACCCACGATGCAATAGGGGTTACTTTTGATAGGTTGTTTCAAAAAACCTTTTCGGTAGCAAAACAAGTTCGCACTGAAACAAATATAGGCGCAAGTGCCGTGTCGGTTGCATTTGCGGCTGTTAATTTAGCAAAACATATTTATGGCAAGCTTGATCAAACCAATGTGTTATTGATTGGTGCTGGTGAAACCATTGAACTGGTTGCTAAACATTTATATCAAAATGAGCCTAAAAAAATAACGGTAGCTAATAGAACAATTGAACGTGCTCGCAGCCTTGCTGATGAAGTGTCGGCAGATGTTATCGCACTTGCACAGTTACCAGAACGTTTACATGAAGCCGATATAGTCATTAGTTCTACCGCCAGTACTTTACCTATTATTGGTAAAGGGGTGGTTGAGCAAGCGCTTAAGCAGCGCCGTCACAAGCCTATGCTATTTATAGATATTGCGGTTCCGCGCGATATAGAAAGCCAAGTAGGTGAGCTAGATGCTGCCTATTTATATTCCGTTGATGACTTACAAACCATTGTAAGCGAGAATATGGCAGCGCGTGAGCAAGCTGCACAGCAAGCGCAAATAATTATTACTGAACGCACCAAAGAATTTGCAATGTGGATGCGCTCACTCGATTCGGTAGATTTAATCCGCCATTATCGAAATGATGTACAAACAATTAAGTCAGAACTTGTAGAGCGTGCTGTTAGTCAGCTAAATACAGGTAAAGATGCAGAAAAAATTATATTAGAGCTCGCCAATAAATTAACCAATCGCTTAATGCACGCGCCTACCCGTGCAATACAAGACGCAGCGAAAAAAGGTGAAGTGGCGCAGCTAAACCAGTTGAAAAAAATGTTAGGTATTGATCAGGAATAACCGTTAAATGAAAGAGTCTGTTTATAATAAATTAGAAACCTTAGTAGAGCGTTACGAAGAAGTACAAGCGCTACTAAGCGACCCGTCGGTCATTAGTGATCAAAATCGTTTTCGTGGGCTTTCAAAAGAATACTCTGAGCTTGAAGAGATTGTAAAAACGTTTTTAACTTACAAAGAAACGCAAGATGATTTAGCCAGTGCAGAAGAAATGCTTAAAGATTCTGACCCTGAAATGCGTGAAATGGCGCAAGAAGAATATAAAGAAGCTAAAGCACAAATTTTGGCAATTGAAGATCAAATTCAAGTATTAATGTTGCCAAAAGATCCGCGAGATAATAACAACGTGTTTGTTGAAGTACGCGCTGGAACGGGCGGTGATGAAGCGGCTATTTTTGCTGGCGACTTATTCCGTATGTACAGCCGCTATGCAGAAACTAAAAAATGGAAAGTAGAAGTTGTGAGCACCAATGAAGGTGAGCACGGTGGTTACAAAGAAGTTATTGCAAATATTAGTGGCGAAGGCGTTTACGGTCAATTAAAGTTTGAATCAGGTGTACACCGCGTACAACGTGTGCCAGAAACTGAGTCACAAGGGCGAGTTCATACCTCTGCGTGTACTGTTGCGGTAATGGCGGAAGTACCAGAGGCCGAAGCGATACAAATTAATACCGCAGATTTAAAAGTTGATACATTTCGTGCATCAGGCGCAGGTGGTCAGCACGTTAATAAAACAGATTCTGCTATTCGACTTACACATATACCTACCGGTGTTGTTGTTGAGTGTCAGGATCAGCGTTCACAGCATAAAAACCGTGCTAAAGCGATGTCGGTACTTGCAGCACGTTTGCAACAGGCTGAAGATGAAAAACGCCATGCGGCAGAAGCATCTGAACGTCGTGACTTAGTAGGTAGTGGCGATCGTTCTGAACGTATCCGTACTTATAACTACCCACAAGGTCGTATTACCGATCACCGTATTAACTTAACACTTTATCGTTTGAATGAAGTGGTAGCGGGTGATTTAAGCTGCGTTATTGACCCATTAATGCAAGAACATCAAGCTGACTTATTAGCGGCTATGGGCGACGAGTAATCGTGAGCCAAACTCTTGAACAAGCTATTGCTGCAGGCGCTAATTTATTAGCACCTAGCAGCGAAAGTGCTAAATTAGACGCACAAGTTTTACTTCTACATATTCTTCAAAAACCTCACAGTTACCTTTTTACTTGGCCAGAGCATGCGCTTAATGCCGAACAACAACAGCAATTTAATACATTTTGCCAAAGACGTTTAAACGGTGAACCTGTTGCACATATTACGGGGCAACGTGAATTTTGGAGCTTATCGCTTGAAGTTAACGCAACAACTTTAATACCTCGACCAGATACCGAAACGTTAGTAGAACAAGCGCTTGAAGTGGCTGTACCTGCTACAGCTAAAGTGCTTGATTTAGGCACGGGTACTGGTGCAATAGCGCTGGCATTGGGTAGTGAAATGCCTAATTGGCAAATTATTGCAGTAGATAGAGTAAGCGATGCAGTTGCACTGGCTACACGTAACCAGCAGCGATTGGCTATTAATAACGTTCACGTTAAGCAAAGCAACTGGTTTAGCGAGTTACATGGTGAGAAATTCAACCTAATTGTCACTAACCCACCTTATATTGAAAGCAGTGATATACATTTAAATCAGGGCGATGTGCGCTTTGAGCCTTTGTCGGCATTAGTGGCTGATGATTGTGGAATGTCTGATATTAAACAAATAATTACACAATCACGTGACTATTTGTTATCTAGTGGCTATCTTTTAATAGAACACGGTTTTGAGCAAGGTGAAGCTGTTCGTCATTTTTTCAAAAAAATGGCATTTGTGAATATTAAAACAGTGAAAGACTTTGGTGATAATGACCGTGTAACGTTTGCACAGTGGCCCTAAAGAATAATAATTGCCTGCTAGTGCGTTAAATAATGCCATGAAGGAATTTCGACTATGATGGGTGATTTTTTATTTTCAGATGAGCCAGAAGAAGCAATCAATGAGATTGAACTCGGTACCTGGAAAGTATTAATCGTTGATGATGAACCTGAAGTTCATGCTGTTACAAAACTAGCGTTGAGTGATTTTGAGTTTCAAAATAAACGCTTAGAATTTATTAGTGCGTACTCAGGTGCTGAAGCAAAAGAGCTTGTGAAAGAGCATCCAGATGCAGCCATTGTACTACTTGATGTAGTAATGGAGACCGATGATGCCGGTTTGCAAGTTGCTAAGTTTATTCGTGAAGAAGCTAAAAATAATCATATTCGAATTATTTTAAGAACGGGTCAACCTGGTCAAGCACCTGAACGACAAGTAATTATTAATTATGATATTAACGATTACAAATCTAAAACAGAGCTAACGGCTCAAAAGTTATTTACTGTTATTATGTCTAGCCTGCGTTCGTATCGGGATATTATTTCGATTGAGCAGTCACGCGAAGGGCTTGAGAAAATAATTATAGCGTCCCGTGATATTTTTTCAGCGCATTCAATAGAGCACTTTATTGAAGGCGTTATGCAGCAGTTAACTTCTTTACTCGGTATTGCTGATCAAGCTATGTATGCAACTACTTTAGTTGCGCAAAATCCTGAAGCACAAAATAATAAAAAATTAATTGTTTGCTCGGGTACCGGTGACTTTGAAAAAAGTGAAGGTAAAGAGCTCGATGAGGTATTACAAGCTGAACAGTTAAGTGCATGTCATCAGGCGCTTAATGAAAAAAGCATTATTTATAAAGATAACTACTTATTTGCGTATTGTAGCAGTGAGTACAATCATAATTCGATGCTATTTATATCAGGTATTCCAAAGGATTTAACGGATACTCAGCGCCATTTAATTAAGATTTTTTCTCAAAACGTGCAACTTGCGTTTGAAAATGTACAACTTCAGTCTGAAATAGAAGCAACGCAACAAGAGCTTGTTTACAGGTTAAGTGAAGCGGTAGAGCAACGCTCAACAGAAACGGGTAATCATGTTAAGCGTGTAGCACATATTTGTCATATATTGGCACAAGGGTATGGCTTATCTAAGCATGATGCTGATTTAGTAAGGTTGGCGTCGCCTCTTCATGATGTAGGCAAAGTGGGCATTCCTGATGCGGTATTAAATAAACCAGCAAAGTTAGACGCCCAAGAATGGGAAGTGATGAAAACCCATACTGATAAAGGCTATACTATTTTAAAAGACTCGCCGCATGAGATTGTTAGTGCAGGTGCAATTATTGCAAAAGAGCATCATGAAAAATGGGATGGCTCTGGTTACCCACAAGGTTTAAGCGGAAACGCAATTAATGTATTTGGTCGCATAGTTGCACTTGCTGATGTATACGATGCACTTCGCCATAAACGATGCTATAAAGAACCTTGGACACTGCAAAACGTAGTTGATGAAATTAACGCTCAAAAAGGCACACACTTTGAACCAAAATTGGTTGAAGTATTTAACGAGAAGCTTGATGAGTTAGAAGCGGTTCTTAACCGTTTTCCTGATTAAATTTTTATAAAACAGAAGTACAGGGGCATATGGATTATTTAGCAGTAAAGCATTCACACATGGCAATTGCGATGTTGAGTGTGATTTTATTTTATGTTCGCGCATTTTCGCGAATGGGCAGTGGTAAATTAGCAAAAAATAAAGCGGTAATGATTGGTAGTCATAGTATAGATACTTTGTTATTAGTGTCTGCACTTACGCTTATATTTATGGCTAAAATTAACCCGTTTGAACAATATTGGCTATTAGAAAAAATAGTTTTAGTGGTTATATATATTGGTATTGGGGCTAAAAGCGCCAGACAAACTAAAATGACGGCTAAAGTTGCTTACGTTTTAGTTAACACTGCTGTTATTTTAGCGATAGGTTATTTAGCGACGTCTAAATCAGCTTTTTTGCTTTAAGTAATACCTGACTATTTGAGCTTTATAGTTGTTTTATAAAGCTCAAATACGACTCTCTCTCAGAAAATATTCAAAAACATCTCTATATTGGTATATAGCTTTAAAGTTAGGTAAACTACGCCTTCGTTTTCTAAAATGTTGCAGTATTAATGACTACCCTCGGGTTTGACGAACACGATGAATCTTATCTTGATGATGCTTACGATGAATTTACACCTCCAGCGATTTACCGCTGTATTAAAGCAGAGTCAAAATGGGACCCTCAGATAGATTTAACACCATGTTATGAAACTTTAACTGACTTTGAACAGCAAATTTCAGCGCTGTGTTTAAAAGTGAGTGATGAGCACGATCGCTTCGAAAAATTATTAGATATGTTTTACAGCGATTGGCTATTTAGTGCCTCAGGCTTAAAAGTGCCAGAATACAAATTAAATACATTAAGCTATACGCTTTCTATGCGTAGTGGCTCACCAACAACGCTTGCAATTATACTTTGTCACTTTTTACAACAAGCTAACTTTGATGCAAATCTTAGTCTTACGCTGGGTGATGTTGGTGTTCATGTGGCGATAAGTGATGAAGAGGGCTACATAATTGAGCCAAGCAGCGGGCAACAAAGCTGGTATATCATCCCTGAAAACGCAGATGAAGATGATGGGCAAGAACAAGAACCTTTAGAGTTAATTTTTGATGACGAAGTATATAAGCTATTTTTAGCTCAGCAAAAATGGTCTTTCATTAGCGAAAACAAATTTGGTCATGCTTTGACCTGTGTAGAGATGCTAATGGAGCTAATAGGCGACGACCCGTATGAGAGACGCGACAGAGGTTACTTATTAAATCAGCTCGGTTGCCCTAAAATGGCACGTGATGATTTACAGTTTTTTGTCGATGAGTGTCCGGATGATCCTGCAATAGAGATAATTCAACACCAAATAGAAGAACTAGAAGATAATAATAAAACGCACCATTAAGAATAGGAATAATTATGGTTGAAACTCAAAGCGCATTAATTACAAATGATGCCGTTGTGCTTGGTTTGCTTGCTATTATTTTGGGGTTTATTTTTAAAACCTCAAACAGTGAGCGTCCAGCTTTAAAACGATTTTATAAATACGTACCTGCTTTACTACTGTGTTACTTTTTACCTTCACTATTAAATACCTTTGGTATTGTAGACGGTAATAAATCCAATGTTTATTATGTGGCTTCGCGCTACTTATTGCCTGCTTGTTTAATACTGCTTACCATTAGTATTGATTTAAAAGCTATTATTAATTTAGGCCCGAAAGCCCTCATTATGTTTTTAGTGGGTACACTCGGTATTGTTATTGGTGGGCCATTAGCTATTTTAGTCGTGAGTGCATTTGATCCAAGTATTGTTGGTGGTCATGGGCCCGATGCAGTATGGCGCGGTATGACAACCGTTGCGGGTAGCTGGATTGGCGGTGGTGCTAACCAAGCCTCAATGAAAGAGATGTTTGAAGTGGGTGGTGATATATTTTCTGTAATGATTACAGTAGATGTAATAGTCGCGAATATTTGGATGGCTGTTTTATTGTTAATGGCAGCAAACCATAAAAAGATTGATGCAGCTACGGGTGCTGATACAAGCGCAATTGAAGATTTAAAAAAACGTGTTGAAGCCTATCACGCTGAACATGCCCGTATTCCTACTCTTAACGATTACATGACGCTGCTTGCAATTGCATTTGGTATAACCGGTTTAGCGCATTTTTGTGCTGACTTTTTAGGTCCGTACTTTGGCACGACTTATGAGTGGGCAAAAGAATACAGCTTAAACAGTAAATTCTTTTGGCTAATTGTTATATCAACAACGATTGGCATAGGCTTATCGTTTACTAAAGTGAGACAAATAGAAGCGTTTGGCGCTTCAAAAGTAGCCTCTAGCTTTTTGTATATTTTAGTTGCATCGATTGGTTTGCATATGAATGTAACCGCTATTTTTAATAACCCAGGGTTATTTTTAGTTGGTGCCATTTGGATGTTAGTGCATGCAAGCATAATGTTAGTAGTAGCTAAACTAATTAAAGCACCGTTATTTTATATGGCTGTGGGCTCGCAGGCTAATGTGGGCGGTGCAGCGTCTGCACCTGTTGTAGCATCAGCATTTCACCCTTCGCTTGCGCCTGTTGGTGTCCTGTTAGCTGTACTGGGCTATGGTGTGGGTACTTATATGGCTTATATTTGTGGATTAATGATGCAAGCAGTTGCACCGTAAGGAATTTAAATGAAAGACCAAATTATTAAAATTAATGAAATTGAACTAGCAAACAACAAACCGTTTGTATTGTTTGGTGGTATTAACGTATTAGAATCTCGCGATTTAGCTATGCGTGTTGCAGAGCATTACGTAGAAGTTACGACGAAACTCAATATTCCTTATGTATTTAAAGCGTCATTTGATAAGGCTAACCGTTCTTCAATCAATTCGTACCGTGGTCCGGGTATGGAAGAAGGTTTAAAAATATTTGAAGAGATTAAAAAGACTTTCAACATACCGCTTATTACTGATGTACATGAACCGCATCAAGCAGCACCTGTTGCTGAAGTTGTTGATGTAATTCAGTTACCAGCCTTTTTAGCACGTCAAACAGATTTAGTTGTGGCGATGGCTAAAACAGGTGCAATTATTAACGTGAAAAAACCACAGTTTTTAGCGCCGCATGAAATGCGCCATATCATTACTAAATTTAATGAAGCGGGTAATAATAACATCGCACTTTGTGAGCGTGGTTCTAGCTTTGGTTATAACAACCTAGTGGTTGATATGCTGGGTATGGATGACATGAAAGCAATGGCGCCTGTTATTTTTGATGCAACACATGCACTTCAGCGCCCTGGTGGCCGAGCTGACTCTGCTGATGGTCGTCGAGCACAAGCAGCAGAGCTTGCACGCAGCGGTATGGCGCTAGGTATTGCAGGTTTATTTATTGAGGCGCATCCAAACCCTAACGAAGCTAAATGTGATGGCCCATGTGCGCTAGCGCTTAGTAAGTTAGAAGGGTACTTAACGCAAATGAAAGCGGTTGATGATTTAATTAAAAGCTTTGCCCCACTTGATACAAGTGCAAGCGATTTATAATTAAGCATGATGTTTATTAAAAAGCGACTCAGGTCGCTTTTTTTATGCCTTTAATATACACAAACTTATATGATGTATATAATCTCACGCATAAGAAAAACTAATTCTAAGCTTGGTTATTATGTCAAGACGGGTACCTCCATTAAACGCATTAAAAGCCTTTGAAGCGGCTGCGCGTCATTTAAGTTTTACTAAGGCTGCAGAAGAGCTCTATGTAACGCAGGCGGCAGTAAGTCATCAAATAAAAACACTTGAAGAGCATTTAGGTTTAAAGTTGTTTTTACGTAAAAACCGCTCATTATTATTAACTGAAGAAGGCCAAGGCTATTTTTTAGATATAAAAGAGATTTTTACTCAGCTTATTGATGCAACTGAAAAGCTATTAGCCCGTGGTGCTAAGGGCTCATTAACAGTTAGTCTAACACCAAGTTTTGCTATTCAGTGGTTAGTGCCTCGTTTGAGTTTGTTTAATGAGTTACACCCAGAGATAGACGTGCGAATAAAAGCACAAGATCAAGATGAAAACTCACTGACTGATGACGTAGATATTGCTATTTACTATGGAAGAGGTCATTGGAATGGCGTACAAGCGTACAAACTTCATACCGAGTATTTAGTACCACTTTGTAGTCCTATGTTATTAAGCGGATTAAAGCCGCTTGATCAACCTAGTGATTTAGCGCATCACACCTTATTGCATGACACCACACGTAAAAACTGGAAAACGTGGATGAAAACTGCAGGCGTGCGTAACATTCAGGTAAATCAAGGACCTATATTTAGTCACTCATCAATGGTGTTACAAGCTGCAGTACATGGGCAAGGTGTGGCAATTGGTAATAGTGTATTAGCTAAACCCGACATAGATGCAGGGCGTTTGGTTATTCCGTTTAATCACAGTCTAGAAAGTAAAAATGCATATTACTTAGTGCTTCGCGAATCGCAAACCGAGCTTGGTAAAATAGTTTCGTTTAAAGAGTGGATGCTGAGCTTAGTAGAGCATGAGCAAGAACATGAGTATTAATAATGATTGAATGGTTTAAAAGCACCGCACAACCTGCAATTGCACAGTTTATATTTGCGCATGGTGCAGGTGCCGGTAGCGATTCTGACTTTATGCAACATATGGCAAAATTAATAAGCGAGCAAGGTGTTGATGTTGGTTTATTTGATTTTGAATATATGCAAATTGCTAAACAAACTAATAAACGTAGGCCTCCTGAGCGAGCGCCAAAGCTACTTATTTATTATGAGCAAGTGCTTGGTCAGGCGCAGCCAGATTTACCGTTATTTATAGGCGGTAAATCGATGGGCGGACGCATGGCATCAATGCTTGCGTGCAGCACAGAGCAAAGACTTTCAGGTGTTATTGCATTTGGTTATCCATTTCATCCGCCGGGTAAACCAGAAAAGTTACGCACCGATCATTTTGCTGATATTGTTTGTCCTTTTTTAGTATTACAGGGCGAGCGAGATACATTTGGTACACGTGAAGAACTGCTTACTATGGAAATGCCAAAACAGCCTTTACTCACATGGCTGGCTGATGGCGATCATTCATTAAAACCACGTAAAAAAAGTGGCGTAACTGAACTGCAAAATAGAGAAACAGCAGCGTTAAGTGCCGTTGAATTTATTAAGCAACAAGTAGAGATGTGTTAAGACTCGATTAGGGGATTAGATGATTAAATTATTTTTAATGGCCGGCAGTATTTTTTGTATGCTCTCGGTTATGTTAGGTGCATTTGCTGCCCATGGTTTAAAAAGCCGCTTATCGGAGTATTCATTAGGGGTTTTTAAAACAGCTGCTGAGTATCAAATGGTGCATGGCCTTGCACTTATTACGGTGGCTATTTTAATTAAATGGGGCATAAACCTGAGTTGGGCTGGTGGCTTTTTTATAACGGGCACACTACTTTTTAGTGGCAGTTTATATTTACTCGCTCTAACAGATATGAAGTGGCTAGGGCCGATAACACCGCTTGGTGGATTGTGCTTTATTATTGGTTGGATTGTTATTTTAGTGCAAGTCGCACGATTTAAGTTTTAAAGAGTTTAAGGGTTAATATGTCTAGTGTTGTGATTTATTGTCGTAGTGGTTTTGAAAGCGATGCCGCTGCTGAAATAACGTTTCATGCTGCAGAGCAGGGTTTTGCAGGGTATGTAAAAGCAAAGCCAAATACAGGTTATGTTGTTTACGAATGTTTTGAAGCGCATCACAGCGACGAAATAATCAAAAAAGTCGATTTTAAAAATATGGTGTTCGCACGCCAATGGTTTGCCGGTACATTACTTGAAAACATGCCAGTAGAGGACCGTGTAAGTGCAGTAGTTGAAGCTGCTAAAGATTTTACATTGTGCTCAGAGCTGCGCGTAGAAACGCCAGATACAAATGAAGGCAAAGAGCTTTTAACGTTCTGTAAAAAAATATCAACGCCGCTTAAAAAAGCCCTCGAAAAACAAAATACAGTACTGCGTGAGCCAAAAGCAAACCGCCCAGTAATGCATGTCATGTTTTTAACAAACAATACGGCTTATGTTGGTTACTCGTATAGCTTTAATAATTCTCCATTTTTCATGGGTATTTTACGCCTTCGTATGCCAAGCGATGCACCGAGTCGTTCAACGTTAAAACTCGACGAAGCGTTTAATGTATTTATTCCTGAGCAACAACGTGAATCACGCGTGGCAGCAGGTATGCGCAGTGTTGATTTAGGTGCATGCCCGGGTGGTTGGACTTATCAGCTTGTACGCCGAGGTATGTTTGTAAGTGCGATTGATAACGGCCCAATGAATGACGATTTAATGCAAACTGGGCAAGTTAAACATTTTAGAGCAGATGGTTTTAAATATCGCCCAGAAAAAAGAAATATTACTTGGTTAGTGTGCGATATGGTGGAAAAACCAACCAAAGTGACTACGCTAATGATTGACTGGGCAGTAAATGCATACGCAAAAGAGTTTATATTTAACTTAAAACTACCTATGAAAAAACGCTTTGATAGTGTTTATGAATGTCTTTCGATGATAAGAAAAGAGCTTGAGAAACATAGCATTAATTACGAGTTACAAGCTAAACATCTCTATCATGATCGTGAGGAAATAACCGTTCATTTAAACGTTACTAAGGTGCCACAAAATTTGTATAGTTAATATGTAGAGGCTAAAAGTGGTAAAAAACAATATTAATAAATGGCTAAGTTTACTTTTTTTATCACTTTTAATCACAGGTTGTGGCGGCGGAGAAGGTAGTGATTCAACTACGCCCTCTGGTAACGCTGCGCCCAGTGTTACGCTCTCTGTTAGTAGTAACGTTATTGTCTCTAACCAATCGTTTACTATTACTGCGCTTGCAAGTGATAGTGACGGGCAAATAGCCAATTATCAATGGCAACAACTTAGTGGTCCTGAATTTACATTTATTGTTAATGGCAATACGCTTACAGCTACTGCACCGAGTGTAACCACTGACACGACCTTTAGTTTTTCAGTTACTGTTACTGATAATTCAGGTGCTACTGCACAACAAGTATTTTCAGGCACTATCACTTCTCAAAATAATGCACCTACAGTTAATATTACAGGCCCAAGTAGTGCACTTGCTAACACACAAGTAAGCTTAGTTGCTAACGCTCAAGATACAGATGGAACCATAAGCACTATTAGTTGGATTCAGTCTGCGGGAGATAATGTTGATTTTAGCCAATCAGATGGTGTACTTAGTTTTACTGCCCCTAATGTATCTGAAAATACAACGCTAGGCTTTAGCGTAACCGTAACAGATAATGCCGGTAAAAGCGCTCAAGCGAGTAAAACGGTTTTAATTAATCAAGTAAATAGCGCACCAACAGTCATTGTTACAGGCCCAGATGAAGCTGAAAAAGATGACAGTGTAACCCTAGTTGCAGATGCACAGGACAGCGATGGCAGTATTAATAGCATAACCTGGCAGCAAACAAGTGGCCCTGTAGTTGAACTTACCCAAACAGAAACAAGTATTAGCTTTAATGCGCCTACTGTTGCGCAAAATACCAATGTAACGTTTGTAGTAACTGTTACCGATGACGATAACGCTACAAATAACGCCCAGAAAATAGTTTTAATATTAGCCCCAAATAACCCACCGACTGCCGATGATGTAAATATAAATGTGCAATATAACCAAGCCACAGAATTTAGCTTAGTGGTTAGCGACGCAGATAACGATAGCGTACAGATTGACTTTGGTGATGATTTAAATGGAGCGCAAATCAGTGTTATTGATGACCAAGCCTTACGTTTTAGTTACACACCTCCTGCAAACAGTATCACTCCACAAAGCTATACGTTAACGGCGACTGATACAAAAGACACAACTGAATTTGTATTGAATGTTACCGTTGTTGATTCAACGCCCGCTACAATTAGTAATGTAACGCCCCAAAATAGTAATGAACCAGTATTTGTAGATAGCCCTGTTAGCATTACATTTTCAGATATTATGCTCGTGAGTACTTTAGCCGTTAACTCTAGTAGTGGTACTTGTACTGGAAGCGTACAAGTATCAGCAGATAATTTTACTACTTGCTTGGCCTTAACTATTGAAAGTTTGTCGGGTACTACCAGCGACACAAGTACTTATTTTCATACTGTAAATTTAAGCGCAAGCTTTGATGAAGACACTCAATATATTGTTCGTGTTACAGCTGATTTAGCTAATTTTGATAGCACAACTATTTTGGCGCAAACTGCCACCTCGTTTACAACTTCTAGCCAAGATATAAAAATAACAGAGCTTTCATCTGTGCAATTTAGTAATGACTTACCTTGGATTGAACTTTATAACGGCACCGGTGCGACAGTAAATTTACAAGACTACTCTCTTAAAGCTCGCAGTATTAATATGTCTGATAGTACGTTGAGTGGTGAGCAAATATTTACGCTGCCTAATAAAGAGCTTTTAAATGGCGCCTATATTATTTTACAAAGCCGCTTTGGCGATGACTTTTTAGCAAGTGCGTCATTAAATAACACTAAGCTTGTGCTTGTTGGTAGCGCGAATGATCAAATTAGGCCTTATTGGTACATAAATGGTTTTGCAGAATTACTTAATAGTGCGGGTACACAAACTATCGACTTTGTTAAGTTTGGAAATTCAACCCAAGAGCCTGTGACAGCCTCGCAGTGGCAAGGCGAAAATGCTGCACAAATACTGCCAGAGCAGGGCGCCAGCTTAAAGCGTACGCTCGGCGCAACCGATACCAACCAAAATACAGACTGGAACTACTCAGTATTCAGTACTCCGGCAGGGCCTAACGATATAACTTGCTCAATAGATGATGATGAAGACGGTATTCCAGATTGCGCAGAGGTAGAGGGGGCAACATTTGGTGGGCTGCCTTTGTATGAATGGGGGGCGCGTACTTCACAAAAAGATATATTTATTGAAATAGATTATATGGATAGTAGTGATGTTGGAATAACGCCTCATCGAACTGCACTTGAAAAAATTGTTAGTGTATTTGCAAGTAAAGGCTATACCGTTCATTTTGATGTAGGTGACTTATTTGATCAAAGTAGCGATATTGCGCCGCAAAACTTTGATTTAGGTGGCGGAAATGTTGTCCCTTTTAATAGTTATACTCCGTTTGAGTACGATTTAAGTAGCCCTAATTTGTTTGCTTATAAAATGGAATATACCGATATAACCCGCAGACCCATCTTTCATTACCTATTAATGGCAAGTAGTGGAAATGAAGATGGCAGTATTAGTGGGTCGGGTATTGCTGAGATCAGCGGTAATGATTTAATGGTAACTATGGGGGGCTGGGGCTTAACGCTCGATACGCAAATAGCAACCAATGTAACTTATAATTATCAAGCATCAACTATCTTTCATGAGCTAGGCCATAACTTAGGCTTATACCATGGTGGCGATGAAGAGGTTAACTTTAAGCCTAATCATTTAAGCTCTATGAATTATTTATATCAATTAGCGGGTTTATCAACAATAGGTAATAACGAAGGCGATCGTTATTATGAGCGTTTTTATCCCGCCAATGCTAGCTGCGATATTACACCAAATACTAATAGTCATTTAGGCTCTACAGATGATTTTATTATTGATTATTCAAGTGGTAGTTCAGCAGATTTAAATGAGAGCACAATACTTGAAGCACAGGGGCTAAATCGAAATGGCTCACTACCTGTTGATTTTAACTGTAATGCAATTAACACCGAAAGCTTAACCAGCTTTGATACTAACCAAGATAATACAATATCAATACTTAGTGATGTAAATGAGTGGAGCATGCTTAATTTGCAGTTTTATATGCAAAGTGCAGGTAATCGATTTGGCGTGCCAAATACTAATAATAGTAAGGTGTATAATTTACAAAGCTCACCTACTAATATTGAAACGCTGCCCAGTTATATAAAAGAAGCGCAGCCAAGTAGTGCAATTATTGCTGAGTTAAAAGCAATTAAAGAGCATTAATATGAAACTAGGGTTAAGTATTAAGTTTATTGTTTGTAGTAGTTTTTTAAGCTTACTAATAGCGTGTAGCGATACTAACAATGCACGTGAATGGTTACTAAAAAATGACAATTTATATTACAAAAATACAGCTATTGACTGGCGAGTTGAATCAGTAAAGGGCTGTAAGACATGCGTTATAAGCCAAGATGTTGTTTATCAACCTGAAGGCATTAGTAGTTATAATACGTTAATGCAGAGTCAAAATTGGGTGGCGGTACATGAGTTAAGTAAAATCAATGTTATCCGTTTAAAGATGCCAGACCAAACACCTTACTTATTCGTAGAGCGTATAAAAGGGCGAACACTAAAGCTGTTTGATCAGCAGCAAAACTACAGTATAAAAATTGGTGAAGTTACAGCCGTTAATTTTAACAATCAGCGCTTTAGTATTTTGATTAAAAAATTTGAAGAAGTAGATAAACAAAGTGTCGCATTACCAAGGCGTGCATCGCTTGAGTTTATTGCTTTAAAAATAGATTAAAAAAGCACCTTAGGTGCTTTTTTAATCTCGGGTACGGGTGACCTTTGAATATTGAAAAGTCAGCTACCTCTTAATTAACTACGGTATTTTGGTCGATAATTATCGACCCACAAACGTGTTGCACCACACACAGCTACAGGCATAACTATTAAGTTTACAAAGGGTATAGCCGTTAATAACATAACAGCAAAACCAAATCCGTATGATAAACCTTGCTTAGATTTTAAATCGTCTTTCATCTGCTTAAAGCCAATTTTATGGTTATCAAACGCATAGTCTTCATACTGCACCGCGTACATCCAACAGGTAAACAAAACCCATAGTATTTGGCCAATGACAGGTAAAACCCAAAGTAGTATGAAAAAACCAATAGCGCGAGGAAGGTAATAGCACAACTTCGTCCACTCACGGGCAAGCATTCTAGGTACATCTTTAACTAATTCGGAAAAACCATCATCGTTAATTTTTTGACCCGTTAAATAAAGCTCAACTTTTTCGCTTAATAAAGCATTGAATGGGGCTGCAATAAAATTAGTGATTATAGTAAATAGCATACTGTAGCTAAATAATACGACTAATACAGCAATTGGCCACATTAGCCATTCAAGCCAGCTTAACCATTCTGGTAGCATGTTACTGATGTAGCTAAAGCTATCACTTAGCCATCCAAATAAGAAAAACAACGAACTACCAAATAGCAGAACATTAATTAAAAGCGGGATAAGTACAAAGCGCTTTAACCCTTTTTGGCTAATTAATTTAAATCCCGAAAAAAAATATTCCATACCTTGTGTGATCTGCACTGTAACCTCAAAAAATATTCACCATTAGTGACAGTATAAATAGCTGAGTAATTTTGAACAGTAATTTTAAGTAACAAAGTGTTAGCTTTAATGTTGCGGTTTTGGTTATATAGTAACTACAGGTGTTTAGTAATATGCAATTATGATTAATCAATGTAGACCCGGTTAGTTTTTTATTAATAAAAGAATGAACTTACTAATCATGACTATACTGAACTTTACTACGTAGAAAAAAAGCATCTGTTTGAGGCTTTTTGTTGTATCAATATGTATAAATAATGCGAGCAAGTGAAAATGGGTACGGATAGGTTAAAAAAGTTATTATCTCACCAGCAAGGCATTCTATCTAAAATTGCATTAGGGGTACCTTTAAATGAGGTGCTTACTGAAATTTGTTTATCAATAGAGCAGATTATTAATGATGAGTCTGCTAGGTGTTCTATTTTATCAGTTAAAGGCCAGCAGCTTTTTCATTGCGCAGCCCCTAATATTCACCCAGAGTACTGTAGTTTGCTTAATGGAGTTCACATAGGGCCAAAAGTAGGTTCATGTGGTACTGCTGCATTTTCGAAATCGCGCACAATTGTAGAAAATATTGAAACCTCACCGCTTTGGGAGGACTTTAAAGATTTAGCGCTAAAGTTTGATCTTAGGTCATGTTGGTCAACACCTATTTTTTCAACTCAAGCTGATTTGTTAGGCACCTTTGCTATCTATCACAGCACACCTAAAACCCCATCAGAGCAAGATTTAGAATTAATAGATTTTTTTGTGCACTTTTCAAGTATCGCTCTTGAGAAAAGTAACGAATTTGAGAAGGCAAAACAGCTTGTCGTTAATTTACAGCACAGTAATGAAAAATTTAAAGCCTTCACCAAAGTAATGCCCGATCTCATCCTCATTTTAAGTGAAGATGGCACATATACCGATGTTTATGGTACCTCTAATGAGTTACTGCTTGATTCGACCACGGATCTTATTGGTGAAAATGTTAAAGACCTGCTTCCTCAAAAAGATGCGAAGATGATAATGGATGTCATCGAAACAACTCTATCGACTAACGAGATGCAAATTTTTGAATATGAATTAGATGTGCCAAAAGGAAGTATAGTTTTTGAGGGACGAGCTGCCGCTTTAGATCATTACAACCCCAATAGTCCTACAAAAAGACATGTAGTATGGATGGCCAGAGATATTTCAATAAAGAAAAAGGCTGAGCAAGAAGTTCATAAACTCGCCTTTTACGATCCATTAACTAACCTTCCAAATAGAAGAATGCTTAGCGACAGATTAAGCACGTGTGTAGAGAGTGTTAAGCGTAATAAAAATATAGGGGCATTATTATTTTTAGACCTAGATAACTTTAAGCGTATTAATGACTCGTTAGGGCACAGTGCGGGTGATGAAGTACTTGTAGAGTTATCAAAAAGGTTAAGCGCAATAATAAAAGGCTCAGATACACTGGCCAGAGCGGGTGGTGATGAATTTATTATTTTACTTAAACACATAGGGCAAGATACAAAGCAAGCAATCCTAGAATGTAAAGCCGTTGCTAAAGAAATTCAAAGAGCTTTTCATGATAAGTTTGAAGTGGGCAACCTTGCATTTCAAGTAAGTTGTAGCATAGGTATTTGCCTAATTGATAGCGTAAATGCACAGGCTGACAATATATTAAAATTTGCAGATACTGCTATGTATCGTTCTAAAAATAAAGGAGGTAATAGCAGCAGCTTTTACGATCCAGCCTTGCAAACACTACTTGAAAAGCAAACAGAGCTAGAAACCGACATAGTGAGAGCAATTGCATCTAATGAGTTTTGTGCTTACTTTCAGCCACAAGTTAATACGCAGGGTGATGTTGTTGGTGCTGAAGCACTTATTAGATGGGACCACCCTCAAAGAGGGCTGATAACAGCAAACGAATTTATACCTATTGCAGAGCAATACGGACTTATTCAAAAACTACAAAATATTGTTTTGCATGATATATGTATTTTAATTAACGAGCTTAAAGCAAGCGCTATCATTGACGACTCGTTTAGTGTTTCAATTAATATTAGTCAAAGTCAGTTCAATTCATCAAATTTAAAAGGTGAGCTGTTCAACACTATCAATGAATTTGATATTAGAGCATCACAAATTAAGTTAGAAATAACCGAGTCAATGCTCTCTAGTGATATAGATTATACAATTAGGCAAATGAAAGAGCTCATTGCGGCTGGCTTTTTATTTTCGATTGACGATTTTGGAACTGGATACTCTTGCTTAGCTTACTTAAGTGCGTTTCCTGTTAAAGAATTAAAAATAGATAAAAGCTTTATTGATAAAATTTTAGATAATGAGATTGGCTTTAATATCGCGCAAACAATTATCAGTTTAGGAAAAAGCTTAAACTTAGTGGTCGTTGCAGAAGGCGTAGAAACAACAGAGCAGTATGACTTACTTAAAAAAATGAATATTGACACTATGCAAGGCTACTTAGTTGCAAAGCCGATGGATAAAGAACGTTATTTAAAATGGCATAGTGCTAATAGCAATCCGCAATAATACTTAATCAATTAGAGGGATTAAATCTGGCGGTAACTGTGTTAAAAAATTCTGCCTTGTTATCGACACGATTTTCTTATCTCAAAATAGATCACTTAATTAAGCAAATTTGGTACGGAAATGCTCTCAGAGCTTAATTACTTAAAGGCCAATGTTTAATAATTGGGAATAACCTAACAGAGATTTCCCATATGCTAGGTCACTTTTACTTTTTCTAACTGCTAAAATTCCCCAAACTATATGCTAAATAAGGACTAAAGATTTTTTGGTTAAACAATGCTAAGCTATGCCCGCTTGAATATATTATTTAAAGCTTAATAAACTTATAACAATGAATGGAAGCTTTATGCAGTTAGTCGATTTGAACCCTAATGATCCCGATGTAGTAAATGTATTTGACGATATAGACCGACTTATAAATTCTTTATACCCTGTTGCTACAGCGCAGTCTTTGGAGTTAAACGAATTAACCTTACCTAATGTGTATGCTATTGGTTTAAAAACTGAAGAAGGTATTATCGCTTGTGGTGCGATTGTAGAGAAATTTGATACTCAGCCTTATGGCGAAATAAGACGTTTATATGTAAAACCAAGTCATCGTGGTAAAGGGCTATCAAGACGTATTATGCAGATTTTATTACATCAAGCTGGCGAAAAGAAAATCCCGTTAATACGTTTAGAAACAGGTCCAAAGCAAATAAAATCAATCAATTTATATGAAAATTTAGGCTTTAAACGCTGTAGCAGTTTTGGCTCATATGTAGATAATCCACAAAGTGTATTTATGGAGTTAGGGCTTAGCCAATAAGCTTATTAACGCTACGACATGTTAAAGCTTAATGTGTCGTAAATATCTGGCCTCATTATTACCTTGTAATAAAAGTCATACTCAAGCTATTAACTATAAAAGCAGCTTTTATAGTGATGCAAAAAATACTTCACTGTTTTTAACACCTGTCTTCGTATAAAATCTGCCTCGATAATTAGTGACTAACTTACAAAGCGAGAATTTTTATCTTTTCTAAAAGTAGCAATAAACAAATGAGCGAAATAACAGTAGTAACCCACAATGGTAATTTTCATGCAGATGACGTTTTTAGTATTGCGGTACTTAAACATGTTTTGCCAACGTTTAAACTGGTACGTACTCGCGATAAAGCGCTTATAGAGAGTGCCGACTTTGTAATTGATGTAGGTGGCGAATACGATCCTGAAACTAATCGCTTTGATCATCATCAACGCGGTGGTGCAGGCGAGCGAGAAAATGGCATTCCTTTTTCATCATTTGGTTTAGTGTGGAAAAAATACGGCTTAGCGCTGTGTGATGATAACCAAGCCGTGGCTGACAGAGTCGATTCGGGCTTAGTTTCAACCATTGATGCCATTGATTGTGGTCATGTTGAAGGTGTATCAAAGGGAATAAGCTTGAGCCAAACAATCTCAATGTTTAACCCTACGTGGGAAGAAGAGAGTAACTTTGATACCTGTTTTGATGAAGCTGTTGAATTTGCAGCTCGCATGCTCATTCGTTTTATCGCCTCAGCTCACGGTAGTGTAAATGCAAAGGCGATTGTTGCTAAAGCAATTGAAAATGCAGAAGATGCCAGAGTTATAGTGCTTGAAAAATACACACCGTGGAAAAAAACAGTGCATATCTTATCAAGCGATGCGCTATACATGGTTTACCCATCGCATTCTGGGCAATGGATATTACAAACAGTACCCGTTGAGCCTGGCTCGTTTGAAGATAGAAAACCGCTTCCTAAAGCATGGTCAGGTTTATCTGATCAAGCGTTTGTAGATGAAACCGGTATTGATGACGCTGTGTTCTGTCACAATGGCTTATTTATAGCGGGCACTAAGTCGTTTGAAAGCACAATGAAGCTTGCCACTATGGCGCTTAGCGAATAACAACGCAGATTCATAACGAATACTAAGCATAACAATTTATATAGATTGTTATGCTTGTTATCTTAGCGTGGAGCATTATGTTTGAACTAAAAACAATCGCACTTTTTACTATTACAGCCTTAGCAGAAATAGTGGGTTGTTATTTGCCTTACCTTTGGCTTAAGCAAGATAAAAGTATTTTACTTTTAATTCCTGCGGCTTTAAGTTTGGCACTATTTGCATGGTTGCTATCTTTACATCCTACTGCAGCAGGGCGCGTGTATGCAGCTTATGGCGGCGTATATATTTGTGTTGCGCTATTATGGTTATGGGTTGTTGATGGCGTAAAGCTTACTATGTGGGATATTATTGGTGGTTTAGTTGCACTGCTAGGTATGGCTATAATTATGTTCGCACCAAAAAGTGCATAGCTGGCTCATACTCAATAAATAAAAAGCGCCTATTTATAGGGGGAAACACATATAGGCCCTGCCTTGGCTAAAAACCAAAGGCACAGCTGCAATTTCTACCTCCAAAGATAAACACACCCTAGTGCCATTTAAAGTCCTACCTCGATTATTTTCAAACTGCCAATAAAATATAACAACTTCACTACGACAGGTAGTACCTAACGCTACATATGCGCCAAGCAACTATTGAAGCTGGTGGATGTTATGCTGAGCGTTTTAGAAGTGCAAATTATATTAAATTAAAAATACATGGGTATTACTTGGTCACAACACGTTGGCTAAACTGTAAGTAATTGAGGTGTTGAGAATGCCTTGCTCTAATCCATCAAAAGTAAATTCTATAAAAAAGTAACTCAAGATTAATTTTAGTGAATGAGCCAACTCATTTTTGCTAATAAAATTTATAATGAGTCATTTAAAAACAGCCATTTTTTACAGCTTTTCTTATCTTTAATAATCATCAAAGTCCTATTTTATATACGCTAGAGAGCAATACGTGATTGGTCGTTTTATCAACATTAAAAATCACTCGTTACGAGTAAAAATACTTGTTGGACTTGAATGTCTATTTTTCTTTTAATGCGCGGCACTAGCCGAGTTGGCACTAATTAATTAAATAAAAGAGAAAGATAAATGAAAGAAACAACATCACTAGAACAAGCTCGTACGAGCTACAATGTTCGTCATTGGAGCCAAGGTTTTTTTGGTATTAATGATCAAGGTGATGTGTATGTTGCGCCCAAGGCTCATGCCCCAGAGCAAACCATTGCATTAACAGATATCGCAAAGCAACTACAAGATAAAGGTTTAAGCTTACCTGCTTTAGTTCGTTTTCCGCAAATTTTACACCATCGTGTACACAGCTTATGCGGCGCATTTAATACTGCGATTGAAAACTATGGTTACCCTAAAGACTACCTATTAGTTTACCCAATAAAAGTAAACCAACAACGTGAAGTGGTTGAGGAAATAGTAGCAAGCCAAGCACAAGTAGAAAAAAAGCAACTTGGTTTAGAAGCAGGCAGCAAGCCTGAACTACTTACAGTATTAGCATTGGCTGAAAAAACCAGCGCCGTTATTGTATGTAATGGCTACAAAGATAAAGAATACGTACGTTTAGCACTTATTGGCGAAAAGCTAGGTCATAAAGTGTATATCGTACTTGAAAAGCTTTCTGAGCTAGACATGGTGCTTAGCCAAGCAAAAGAGCTTAACGTAAAACCACGCATTGGTATTCGTGTACGTTTAGCGTCGCAAGGTAAAGGTAAATGGCAAGCGAGTGGCGGCGAAAAATCAAAATTTGGTTTATCTGCATCGCAAGTTTTGCATGTAGTTAATCGTTTAAAAGACGCAAACCAGCTTGATTTACTTCAGCTAGTACATTTTCACTTAGGCTCACAAATGGCGAACATTCGTGACGTACGTTTAGGTGTAAGCGAAGCTGCGCGTTTTTACTGTGAGCTACGTAAATTAGGCGCAGAAATTGATTGCCTTGATGTAGGTGGCGGTTTGGCTGTTGATTACGACGGCACACGTAGCCAGTCGCATAACTCTATGAATTACAGCTTAGCTGAATATGCAAATAACATTGTGTACACCATTGGTGATACATGTAAGCAATATGAGCAACCAATGCCGACTATTATTTCTGAGTCGGGTCGTGCGCTTACGGCGCATCATGCTGTGCTTATTTCTAATGTTATTGGTACTGAAAGTTACACGCCAGAAGAGTTAGTAGCGCCAGCAGTAGATGCACCCCTGTTATTAAAAAACATGTGGGCATCGTTTGTACAATTAACTGATTTAACGGATGACCGTGCATTAATTGAAATTTATCACGACAGCCAAGGTGATTTAGCTGAAGCGCATAACCAGTTTGCACTCGGTTTATTAGACTTATCGCAGCGTGCGTGGGCTGAACAAATTAATATTCGTATTTGTTATGAACTTAACAAGCACATGGATAACAAAAACCGTTTTCATCGTCCTATTATTGACGAGTTAAACGTACGTTTAGCCGATAAGTTTTTTGTAAACTTTTCGTTATTTCAATCGCTTCCAGATGCATGGGGCATTGATCAAGTGTTTCCGGTATTGCCATTAAGTGGCTTAACTGAAGCACCAAAAAAACGTGCTGTATTACTTGATATAACCTGTGATTCAGATGGCGCACTTGAGCATTACGTAGATGGACAAGGTATTGAAAGCACATTACCTGTACCAGAATTTAGTGCCGATAAACCTTATTTAATGGGCTTTTTCTTGGTGGGTGCTTATCAAGAAATTTTAGGTGACATGCATAATTTGTTTGGCGATACGCACAGCGCAATTGTTAATATGGATGAGCAAGGCGTTGCAAGTATTACCGAGATAAACCAAGGTGACACTGTTGCCGATATGATGCGCTATGTACATTTAGATGTTGAAAGTTTTCAGCAATCATACGAGCAGTTAGTAAGCACTAAAATTGAAAAACACGAACAGCAAAGCGTTTTAGACGAGTTGCAAAGCGGCCTTGATGGCTACACTTATTTAGAAGAGTTATAAGCAATGTCGACTTTGTTTGGTCACGCAGATCACTCATTGTACTCAAATGGGATGACGTTTTTACGTCGTCCTATGGTGCAAAATATTAATGCAATTGATGCAGACGTAGTCGTTTTAGGCTTACCGTTTGATTTAGCGACATCGGGTCGCCCTGGTGCACGTTTAGGCCCTGATGCGATTCGTCGTGCGTCGGTTCATTTAGCATGGGAAGACACTAAGTACCCATGGACGTTCCCGTTGTTTGAGCGCTTAAAGGTGGCAGACGCAGGGGACTTTACTTACCCCGTTGGCGATCCTGAATATTTTACTGCGCAACTAGAAATGGCTGCTGAGCAAATACTTCGCCAAGGTAAAACGCTATTAGGTTTAGGGGGCGATCACTTTGTGACGCTTCCGCTATTACGCGCTCATGCAAAAATACATGGCAAAATGGCGTTAGTGCACTTTGATGCGCACACCGATACCTATAGCAATGGCTCGCGTTTTGATCACGGCACTATGTTTTATCATGCACCAATGGAAGGGCTGATTGATGTTGAGCACAGTATACAAATAGGTATTCGTACCGACTTTGATCAAAGTAAACATGAGTTTGCTGTGATTGATGCAATGCAAGCCAACGATTTACATGCAAATGATATTGCAGCGCAAATACTTGAACGAGTAGGTGACCTACCTGTTTACTTAACGTTTGATATTGATTGTTTAGACCCTGCGTTTGCGCCTGGTACAGGCACTCCTGTGTGCGGTGGTTTAACGTCAGATAAAGTACTTAAAGTACTGCGTGCGCTAAAAGGCATAAACATGGTAGGTATGGATGTGGTAGAAGTATCACCTTCGTACGACCAAAGTGAGCTTACCGCTATTGCCGCAGCAACCATTGCGAGCGAATTACTGCATTTGTGGACGCATAAAAATAAGTACTAATTTTACAAATTAAATACTACAAAAAAGGGTATGCGCAGGCATACCCTTTTTTAGTTAGAGGTATCGATTATTCAGCAGCTTAATTTCCTTTAACCAAATAACGCTTAGCCCAATAAGAGGCAGGTTAGTAGTAACAGGGTTAAATGCTTCAATAAGTAATTGTGGCTGCATTGCAACTACAGCGAGTAAAAGGCCAATTAATGCTAAAATATTTAAAATTACTAGGTGTTTATTTTTATAAAACACAAATAAACACAATCCAAATATAATTTCGCCAACACCCGCCGAACGTGTAATTAAGTCAGACACTTCTGCTGAAAAACCAGCACTGCCAGTCATTAATTTTTCAAGAGGTGCTATATGATAAAGCTTTGGAAAAAAGCCATGATATATCCAACTTAAACTCACTATGTAGCGAGCAAGTTGAATATAACCGCGATTATTTCCTAGCATTGTCAATACGCTCTTGTGCACTTGGGTGGCTAGATAAGTACTCTAAAAAGTCATTTACTTTTTCTAGGTGTTCGTTTTCGCTGGTATGGCTTTCTTGCAGCGCTTCTATTGCATCAGCAAAATCATTACTCGAATACCCAAGCGACTCTAATTGAATGAGTGCAAAGGTATCTGCCTCGCGTTCCATATCTCGTGAAAACCCTTGCTGAGCAAACGATGCACCCGTACCTAATGCAACCTCTGCAACCCCTTCTAAATCACCAAATACAACCGCTAGCACAATCGTACTTGCGGCAGATTGTGCTGTAATACGTACGCTATGCTGGTGGACTACATGGCCCATCTCGTGTAGCAATACCGCTTTTAGTGCATTGGGTTTATCGGCAAGTAAATTTGCTAAATCATCTGTGACCACGATACGACCATGGGGTAGTGCAAACGCGTTAGCACCAAAGCTGTCTGATTTATAAAACGATAATCTATAAACCGATTGATCAAGCGATAACGCATTAAGCATACTTGTAAAATGCGCTTGTACTTTAGTTTGCTGCTCTGCGGGCAGCTCACTTGGGTCAAGCGCAATCTTTTTAATAAGTGTAAAGCTTTGCTCCCCCATTTGTTCCACAACATTACGTGGCAGTGTATCAACACTGTAAACAGCAATGGCCGGTACCGCTTTATAAAGTACTAACCACATAAAAAGCGGTGTAAATATGACTGCAGCTAAAATTGCCCATTTACTTTTTTCAAGGCGCTCCATTATGTGATGGTTATTTTCTTTAAATGGCCATCTGTAACTTACATCTTGAGGAATAAAACGACTGCCATCTTCAAAGTTTAGTTCGTCGGCAAGCCCTGCCATCCCCGAACTTAATTTTAGACTTGAGATTGCGTGGCGAGCTATAACGTGTTCATCGTTGATAACTTCAATGTGTGTGTCGCTAATAGTTGCAACACACACTTGATAGTTACTCGATGCGATGGGGAAAAAATGTCCCTTTACATGCATAGTGAGCTCTTAAGTTAGAGAAAGGTCAATATCAAATACGTTTGCAGCTTCTTCAGCAAATGATGATTGCTGTTCTTGCGCGGTATCGATTAGGTTTAATGCACCAGGATAAATAGTGACGTTAGTTACATCAGCGAGCATTTTTGATGTACGTACTTTTGTCCATGGGTATGCAAGGCCTAAAGAAAATACAATAGCCAACATATTAGTTAATAGTAAAACAGCGAAAGGAATTGGTTTTAGCTCAGATTTAAATGTAGCAACGCCTTCAAAATGGCTGTTATCAAAAATGTGATTTCTAATAGCGGCATGCCATACAGCAGAAACAATGGCAATCATTAGCACATAGGCAATCATCATAAAGATAGGAAGCATAACCATAGCTGCAGAGTTTTCTAAATTTTGTTGGTTTTCAATATCTACTAAGTTGAGGCCAAATAACCCTAAAATCCCCATAAATACCACCATGGTGATAGAGCTCACTACAAAGCAAATAAGCGCTGTTAAGTAATAGGTTTCGCCTTTTAGATTTACAGTAAGCGGTTTGTCACCGTAACTAATATTGCTATGTATATAGCTATCAATACGCTTTATAACGTAAGGCATTAATAAATAAAGCGTAAATATGCTTGCAATAGGTAAAAGTATAAAGTTAACAAAGGCTTCGCCATAACTGCCTTTAAAAGCAAAGCGAACATTACGATGGCGGGTCATACGCAGATTAAAACGTAAACCTTGGTTAATAATCCATGGCATTAAAAAGATAAAACCAAGAGCAATAAACAGGCCTAAAATAGGCATAAAGCTAATAGAGAATGTATAAATAAAAAATACAATAACCGCTAAAATCCGACCTTTTAAAATTTGTATTGGCGTTGCTAGGTAGTCAAAGCTATGACCATCTATACGGGTGTGGCCGTAAAAATAGCGATGCGTACGTACTTTAGCCCACGCTGAGTATATGCCAAGCGTAATAACGCTAAGTAATATATTTACAATCCAAATTCCAAAAAACTCACCGCCTTTACCACTAAACTGCACTTTTCCGCTAAAAATTGGTTCAGCAGGCTCATTTATTGGTGGGGTTGTTTCAGATGGGGTAGGGTGTATTGATTCCATTAAAATTATATCCATGTTGTTTTTTTGTTAATTTACCCATTTTTAGTGCAAAATTCAATGTTTATAATTATCTCACCCTTCTGTAAACAGCTATAAATAGGCGTTTTAAGTATTGAGTTAAATACTCTAATACTTTTTTATAAATAAATCTCGCTGGTTTTATTTATTTGGCTGGTAACTGGGAACTTTAGCTTTTTAATATGCGATTTAGCTACTATACATAGTTAATGCTGCTTAAATGTAATGGCATTAATTATGTATTAAGCACACCTACGTACAATTAAGCTAATTGATTTATATGCCAAAATAATAGATTGTAAGAGTAGTGGGGATGTAAATTTATTTAGGTTTTACAGCTTTTATCACCGCTTTAAATAACATTAGGATATTTATTATGTTTCAAGCAGTCGTGTTAGGGGGATTAGAGTTTAGCCCGCTGATTGTTTACTTCCCAATTGCGTTTATTTTAACAGCGCTGACTCGTTTTGCTTTGCATCGACTAGATTGGCATGACCGTATTTGGAAAGTGGCTTGGTTTGAAGTGTCACTATTTGTTTGTTACTTGGCACTGGCCGTCTATTTACTAAGTGGAAGATAAATTGAATGATTAAATATCTGCGTATTACTTTTACTATATTGGTTGTTATAGCTGCGGTTTTTGCTGGGCGTTGGGTATGGACTGACTACATGCATACTCCTTGGACGCGCGACGGTCGCATTCGAGCAGACATAGTTACAATTGCTCCAGACGTGTCGGGTTGGGTGACTGCTTTAAACATTAAAGATGGTCAAAACGTACAAAAAGGCGAAGTACTTTTTAATGTTGATCAAAAGCGTTACCAAGCAGCGCTTGATAAAAGTAAAGCCAATACAGAAAATACGCTATATACATGGGAGCTTGCTAAACATAAATACGAAAGACGTGTTGAGCTAAACACTCAACAGGCAATAAGTGAAGAAACGCTAGAATCAACACGTATCAATACTAAAATTGCTGAGGCAAATTATAACCTAGCTAAAACAGAGCAAACAATTGCGCAATTAAATGTTGATAGAACTAAAATTGTTGCGCCTGCATCGGGGCAAATAATTAATCTGAATTTACGCCAAGGTAACTATGTAGCTCAAGGCACACCTGTGTTTGCTATCGTGCAGTCAGATTCATTTTACGTAACGGGTTACTTTGAAGAGAGTAAAATACCGCTTATTTATCCTGATCAAAAAGCTAAAATAGCACTTTTAAGCGGTGGTAAGCAATTAACGGGGCATGTAGTGAGTGTAGGTAAAGCAATTGCAAATACGAATACACAAAGTAACGGGCAGCTTTTACCACAAGTACAACAAACATTTAATTGGGTACGTTTATCGCAACGTATTCCTGTTGATATTAAGTTAGATTCATTGCCCGAAGATACACAGTTAAGCGCAGGAATGACCGCCACAATACATCTCGCTACACGTTAAGGGGAAGACAGTGGGCGTTGTATTACAAAATTTGTTTTTTCCTAAAAAACAGGCAATTATTTTTGCGACTAAGGGCGTTATAGCCATGGTAATGGCGCTTACTATTGCTATGTGGCTTAATCTTGAAAGACCTTATTGGGCGTTAGTCTCGGCTATATTTTTGCAATTACGCCCGCAAAGCGGATTGGTTATTGAAAAAGCAATTTGCCAAATAATAGGCACCATAGTGGGTGGTTTATTTGGCATATTGCTTTTAACTCAGTTAATTCTCTACCCTTATTTAGCGCTCGGTGCATTGGCATTATGGTTGGGGGTAAACTCTGCGTTATCGGCAATGGTACGCCAAGCAAACTTTGTTTATGCGTTTGCTATGGCAGGTGTAACAGCCGCTATTATTGTACTTTTAGTCATGGTTACTCCGGCAATGGTGAGCAGCCAAAGCATATTTGATATTGCACAAGCGCGCGTGAGTGAAATAGTAATAGGCTCGATATGTGCAGGCCTTGTGAGCCATTTGTTTTGGCCTGTAAAAGTTAAACACTTACTGCAAGTACAAGCGCGGTCGGTTATAAACCAAACGTTAGATTATTTAGTAACTGAGCTTGATTCTAAAGGCTCGCACGAAAATCGCCATCAACAAATAGATGGCATTATGGCAACATTAGGATCTATAAACGAAGACTCTAGCGCAGTAAGGTACGAAGGACCAAAAGGTCCAGGGCGCTCACGTGCTGCAAATCAATTGTCGCAAAAAGTGCTTTCTTTACTGGCTTCAATTCAAATAATTGGTCGCCTGCAACGAAACCACGCAGACCTCATTACTTCCACATTAGACAAATTAATAAGTAAACTTAAACACGTATTCGCGCAAATTAAAGAATCTGACGATTTTGATTACTGCGCCGAACAAGTTAAAACACTGCGTAAAGAGCTAACCGACTATAGAGCAAATACGGTGTGTGATTCACCATTTGAATCTCACATGCTCAATGTAAGCTTAGAAGTGGCAGCCGACTTAACAATTTTACTACGGGCATACAGAGCTTTAGAACAACGCGATAAAACATTATTAAATGCACCCAGTATGCTTACATATCGCGACCCATTAGCTGGCATTATTGTTGGATTTAGAACTGCTTTGGTGTTTTCTATCGGCGCATTTATTTGGATTAATACAGGTTCTTCAGCTGCATTATTAATTATGATATTACCGGTCATATTTTCGATAATGCTGGCGAGAATACCCTTGGCTATTTTACAGGTTGTAATTAAACGTTTATTGGCAGGTATAATTGTTGCTACTTTTGTAACTATTTTTTATGCGTTAAATTTACTGTCGCAAAGTGGTGGGCAATTAGAAATATTGTTGCTTGTATTAGCTGGTCCGTATTTTTTGGGTTTACTGTTACTCGCTGATCAACAAACGCTGCCATACGGCTTAGGGTTTTGTATTCCATTTACTATTTTGGTTAGACCCAGCACGGATATGAGCCTAGCGTTTTCAATTGATTATACACTTAGTTCTGCAATCGCTATTTTTGCTGGCGTGAGTATTTTATTTTGGATTTTTCAGTTATTTACAGGACCAAGTGTTCAGTTACTTGTTCATCGTGTTTTTAAGGCTACCTATAAAGATTTACTCGAAATAAATACCCATCAAACTCCGAGTATTTGGTACAACCGCCGCATGGCAGATAGGTTAATCCGTTTAACTAATTACGATCAGGGTTCACACTCACGCGCTGTTACCGATATGGCTCTTACCGGTCTAAACTTAGGGCATGCTTCAGTGCGATTAAACTCAATTTGCGAAAACCTTGCTGGTGACACAAAGCTAAAATACTTAAATGAGTGGCAACGCACGTTGGCTGATGCATTTATGCTGGCTACCAAAGGTAAGTTTGATGAAAACTTTAAGCAAGCGTCTGATAATCTTTATAACGAATTAGCCGCATCTGTTGGTGATTCAAATCAATTAGAAGCGATAAAAGGGATGTTTATTCGCATTAATCTGACCTTTGAAAGAAGTGCGAGTAAGATAAATTAGCCCTATTCGCTGCTTTTCGAGTTCAGATGTTATAACGAAATCTGTTATACTTGCTGGATAATTTTATGGGGCTGTTATGATTTCAAAAAACCAACTCAAACTTATTCGCCAACTTGGCCAAAAAAAGTACCGAAAGCAATATAATCAATACCTTGTACAGGGTGAAAAAAACGTACTTGAGTTATTAAACAGCCCATTAAATGCGGTTAATATTTTTGCTACAAACGAATTTATAAATGCGTACCAAGGTGAGTATCAGGACGCTAATTTTATTGAAGCGGATGAAGAGACCCTCACTAAAGCGAGCACGCTAGTTAGCAATAATGCAGCCATTGCTATTGTTGATATGCCAAAGGCAGCTTTACCACAAGCAAATGGCTTAATACTCGCGCTTGATGGCGTATCAGACCCTGGTAACTTAGGCACAATAATTAGAGTAGCTGATTGGTACGGTATTAAACATATAGTAACTAGCACCGACAGCGCAGACGCTTACAACCCTAAAACAATTAGCGCCACAATGGGCTCATTTGTAAGGGTATCGGTAAGCCAAGTAGATTTACCTGATTACTTACAGTCTTTAAATTTACCTGTTTACGGTGCTTTTTTAGATGGACAAAGTGTACATAAAACCCAATTTACGGGCTCAGGCGTTTTGCTAATGGGCAGTGAGTCGCATGGTATACGCGAGACATGTGCAAAGTTAGTGACCAATAAAATCACCATTCCCGCTTTTGGTGGAGCAGAGTCACTTAATGTTGCAATGGCGACCGGTATTATTTTAGATAACTTTAAACGACAAGCTTAATCTATTAGTAAATTATGGGTTAAATTGTTTATGACAAATAACAATAATAAATTGGTAATAACAATAAGATGCGCTTAAGCACTATTAAATTAGCGGGCTTTAAATCGTTTGTAGAGCCCACTAAAATTCCATTTCCTGATCAAATGACGTGTGTTGTAGGCCCTAATGGCTGTGGCAAATCTAACGTTATTGATGCAGTACGATGGGTGCTAGGTGAAAGCTCTGCTAAAAACCTGCGTGGCGATGCCATGACCGACGTTATTTTTAATGGCTCAACTAATCGTAAAGCCATATCACAAGCTTCTGTAGAGCTTGTTTTTGATAACGATAAAGGTAGTCCTTCTAATACATTTGCTGATCGAAACCAAATTGCAATTAAACGCTTAGTAACGCGCGACGGGCTATCGCTGTACTTTTTAAATGGCAGTAAATGCCGTAAGCGTGATATTACCGATATATTTTTAGGTACAGGTCTTGGTCCGCGTAGTTACGCGATTATTGAGCAAGGGATGATCTCGCGTTTAATAGAAAGTAAACCACAAGAATTACGCGTATTTTTAGAAGAAGCCGCTGGCGTTTCTAAGTACAAAGAGCGCCGCCGCGAAACACAAACACGCATTAAAAGCACCCGCGAAAACCTTGAGCGTTTGTTAGATGTGCGTAAAGAGCTGCAAAGCCAGTTAGATAAATTGGCTGTGCAGTCGGTTGATGCAAAAAAATACCGCGAGTTAAAAGCGCAAGAGCGAACGTTAAAAGGGCAAATTGCGGTTTTAAAATGGCAAAAGTTACATCAGCAACAACTTGAAAAAAGTACTCTAATTAAAAAACTGAACGATCAAATTTCGTTTTTTAAAACTGCTAACTCAGGGCATGACGATGTACTTGCAAGCTTAGAAGGGCAAGTACAAGCTCAGCAAGATAAACTAAGCGATGCACAACATCAGCAACATGTAATACACACCGAGCTTACCCGCGCTGAGCAACAGCAAATAAATGTAAAGCAACAAACTCAAACGCTTAAACAAAATTTAATTAAATTACAGCAACGCCAAACCCATAGCACTGAAGTTAAAACGCAGCAGCAAATTGTGTGCGAGCAACTAAATGAAACCCTGCAAGAGGCAAGTGAAAACGCGTTAATGTGCGAAGAGCAAGTAAGGAAGTTAACGCATGAGCTTGAGGAATTATTAGCACTGAAGCAGCGCCACAATACACACTGGCAAACTTTGTGTGAGCAACAGCAGCAACTTAATAATAATGCGCAACTGCATAGCAGTCACATTAAACAAACTCAGCAGCAAATAAGCCACGTTAACGAGCAAATTGATCAGTTAAATGCGCAGCTTACTGACTTACAAAGTAGCGATGTAGAACAACAATTAACGCAGCAAACACAGCAAACACAAACATTAACCCAAGAACTTGCCGCTAAACAAACAGCGCACACGCAGTGCAGTGCTAAGCTTGAAGTGCAAAATGAGCGTGTTAATAACTCACAAAAGCAATATTCGACGCTTACTCAAACAATAAATGAGTTAAAAGCCAGTATAACGGGGCTTAAAAGTACATTAGGGCTTGATGAAGAAAGTGAAAGTACTAATGGTTTGTTTAATCAGCTAAGTGTTAAAGAAGGCTTTGAGCCCTTAATAGAGCAAGCACTTAAATCGCTAGAGCACTTAAATGTAAGTGAGCAGCAAGCTGATAATAGTGTGTGGCCAATTAGTGGTAAGCACATTGCTGAAAATAGCTTAGCGGCATTCATAACAAGCGGCGTGTACCCAGATCATTTAACGCGCATTGCTTATAGCGAGAGCGGTGATCTAACGCTGTTAAAAGATGCTTATTATACAGCCGTTATGGATAAAAACGGTGCTTTATATGGTCGTAACTGGCATGTAAGTGCCGATAGAAATGCCGAAAACTCATTACTTTTAAAACATAAGCAATTGCAGGATAAAGCTCAGCAGTTAACCAATGCCGAGGATGAGCTAAAACAAGTAACACACACTCGTGATGAACATACAGCCGAGCAAGTAAAGTTAATTAACGAGCAAAGCGAGCTAAAAGAAGCCATACATGAGCTTGCGCAAAATATAGCAGTAGCCGGTACACGCAGCGATATGCTCAAACAGCAAGTAGCGCACTTTAAGCTGCAACTAGAAAAGCTACAGCAACAAAAACAGCAATTAACCACTGCGCTTTTGCAATTAAATAACGTGCTTGATGAGCAAACAGAGCAATTTGAAGTGTTAAATGAGCAGCAACTTAACTTAGCGGATGAGGTAGACGCTGCAAATAGCCTGCGCTCACAAAGTGATAAAAGTTATAGCGAAGCATTAAGCATGCTTGAGCAATATAAAACGCAAGCGCATAAGGCAACGCTCTCAGAGCAAAAGGCACGCAGTGAATGGCAGTTAAGCCAAACCAAATTGAGCCATGCAGAGCAGGAACACGTTAGTGCATCTGAAGGTGCGCAAGAACTACTCAATGAAATAGAAGAGCTGCTGATCCCAGAGCAAGAGCTTAGCGATAAAATAACGCAGTTTTTAGCGCAGCATCAAAAAGGCGAGCAGGCACTAGTAGTGCTACAAAAAGAATTATCTCACGCTAAAGAAAGTTTAAACACCAAGCAAGCAAGTCTTAAAAACTCACAAGGTGAGCTGGTGGGCTTGCAAGAGCAGCATCAAAAGCTAACAATTGAAGAGCAAAGCTTAGTAATAAAAGCGCAAGTTGCTCTCGAACCATTAGAAGAGTTGAAACAAAGCTTAAAAGCAATACTTGATGAATTACCTGATTCATTGAATTTAAGTGCAGCGCAAAATCAGTTAACCGGATTTACTAATCAGTTAGATAAATTAGGTGCAGTAAACTTAGCGGCAATAGAAGAGTTTGATTTAGCTAAAGCTCGTAGTGATTATCTTGATAGTCAATTAGATGATTTAACAAAAGCGTTAAGTACCCTTGAAGGTGCAATTCGTAAAATTGATAGTGAGACCAAAACACGCTTTAAAGCGACGTTCGATCAAGTTAACGAAGACTTTGCAGAGCTATTTCCTAAAGTTTTTGGTGGTGGTAGTGCGTATTTAGAATTAACCAGTGACGATTTACTCGAAAGTGGTGTTAGTATAATGGCACGACCACCGGGTAAGAAAAATTCAACAATTCATTTGTTAAGTGGTGGAGAAAAAGCGCTGACCGCATTATCATTAGTGTTTTCTATATTCAGGCTCAATCCAGCTCCTTTCTGTATGCTGGACGAAGTAGATGCACCATTGGATGATGCCAACGTTGTGCGTTTTTGCCGTTTGGTTGAAGAAATGTCACAATCAGTGCAGTTTATTTATATTAGTCATAATAAAATTGCGATGGAAATGGCTGGTAGATTAACAGGTGTTACTATGGCAGAACCTGGCGTATCCCGTATGGTTGCTGTAGATATAGAGCAGGCTGTGCAACTTGCACATGCATAAATTTTTATAACAAGTGTATTATTTTTAATTAATATACAGGTTTTAGGCATATCAAATAATAAAAGGTGAGGGGATGGCCGAACAATTAAGATGGGTTTTAATCATTATCAGTGTAGTTGTCATTGGTGGTTTATTAATACATGGATTGTGGTCTGTGAGAAAAAAAGACCGCCCAGAAGTATCTGATAACGAGCGGGTTGAACCATTACAAGAAAGCGCATCAGCTTCATCTGAACCGTTTCGAACTGAGGCTGAACCAAAAGAGCCAATGCAAAACGAACGTGATGAGCCACAGTTTGGTGAGCTTAACTTTGATGCAAATGAGCCGCAAATAGATACAAGCGTGCCAGAAGTGCCGATTGAAGATGACCTAGAAATAGTTGATGACCTAGAAGCAAAAGAGCAAAGCGCTGAAGAAGCACCTGCCCAAATGTCTGACTTTGTTATTGTACATATTCAAATGCCAGAAGAGCTTAGTATGCAGGGCAGTAAATTATTGCCGGCAGTTAACACTTTAGGTTTTAAATATTCTGAGGAAGGCTTTTTTAATCGCCACTTAGATCCGGCTGGTCAAGGCCCTGTTTTATTTAGATTAGTAAATATGTACAACCCAGGTACGTTTGATATTGATAATATGGAACAGTTTAGTACCGCTGGGGTAAGCTTATTTATGACGTTACCGTGCGACGGCGATGGTCTAGCTGCATTTAATATGTTGCACAGCGCAGCTAAAAAGTTAGCGGATGAATTTGGTGCACAAATTTTAGATGCTGAGCGAAATGAAATGACAGTAGATCGCGTAAGACAATATGTTGAGCAGGTTCGTTCTTTTTCAGCGTAAATAACGCATACATTATATTTTTATAAGCCACTGGACGGTGAATCGTCAAAGTGGCTTTTTTTATGTTTATTGAGGTTTAAATGTCTAGCAGCATTAGTGAGCAAGTTAATCATCTTCGTACTACATTAGAGCAACACAACTATAATTATTATGTGCTCGACACCCCCAGTATTCCTGATTCTGAATACGATAGGTTATTACGCGAACTAAGCGCACTTGAAACCGAGCATCCTGAATTTTTAACCGCCGACTCACCTACACAAAAAGTAGGCGGTGCAGCACTTAGTAAATTTGAACAAGTAGCGCACCAAGTACCCATGCTCTCACTTGATAACGCCTTTAGTGAAGAAGAATTCACTGCGTTTAATCGCCGTATAAAAGAGCGTTTAATGAGTACTGATGAGCTTACTTTTTGTTGTGAGCCAAAACTTGATGGTTTAGCTGTATCAATTATTTATCGCGATGGTGTGCTTGTACAAGCGGCTACTCGAGGTGATGGTTTTACCGGTGAAAACATTACTCAAAATGTTAAAACCATTCGTAATGTACCGCTCAAGCTCCGTGGTGATTACCCAAAAGAGCTTGAAGTTCGCGGCGAAGTATTTATGGACAGCGCTGGCTTTGATAAATTGAATACTGAGGCAGAAAAACGCGGTGAAAAAGTATTTGTTAACCCGCGTAATGCAGCGGCGGGGAGTTTGCGTCAACTCGACTCTAAAATTACCGCTAAACGCCCACTCATGTTTTATGCGTACAGCACCGGGCTTGTTGCTGATGGCAGCATTCCTGAGGATCACTATCAGCAATTAGAAAAGCTGACTGATTGGGGACTACCTTTGTGCCCAGAAACAAAATTAGTTGAAGGTCCAAAAGCCGCGCTCGATTACTACAGCGATATTTTAACGCGCCGTGGTGAGCTTAAATATGAAATTGATGGCGTAGTAATAAAAATAAATAAAAAGACCTTACAAGAGCGTTTAGGCTTTGTGGCACGTGCTCCTCGTTGGGCTATTGCGTATAAGTTTCCGGCGCAAGAGGAAATAACCCAACTACTTGATGTTGATTTTCAAGTCGGTCGTACTGGCGCCATTACACCTGTTGCACGTTTGAAGCCTGTTTTTGTGGGTGGCGTTACCGTATCAAATGCAACGCTTCATAACAGTGATGAAGTTGCACGTTTAGGCGTAAAAGTAGGCGATACAGTTATTATTCGCCGTGCTGGAGACGTAATCCCACAAATAACTCAAGTTGTACTTGAACGCAGACCTGATGATGCCAGAGATATCGAATTCCCGACGACTTGCCCAATCTGTGATTCTCATGTTGAAAAGGTTGAAGGCGAAGCTGTAGCCCGTTGTACGGGTGGACTTGTATGTCCTGCACAGCGTAAGCAAGCTATTAAGCACTTTGCTTCGCGCAAAGCGCTGGATATAGATGGTCTTGGCGATAAGATTGTTGATCAGTTAGTCGATAGAGAACTTATAAAAACGCCTGCTGATTTGTTTATTTTAAAACAGGGGCATTTTGAGTCACTTGAACGTATGGGACCTAAGTCAGCTAAAAACTTAGTAACAGCACTTGAAGAGGCTAAAGGCACTACGCTTGCTAAGTTTTTATATTCATTAGGTATTCGAGAAGCCGGGGAGGCGACAGCACAAAATTTAGCTAATCACTTTCTAACCCTTGAAAATGTAATAAATGCCAGCATTGATAGTTTAACGCAAGTAAGTGATGTAGGCGAAATAGTAGCTGCTCATGTTCGTGGCTTTTTTGATGAAGAGCATAATTTAGCAGTTGTTAATGCGCTGATAGATCAAGGTGTAAACTGGCCAGCGTTGAGCGCACCTTCTGAGGAAGAACAGCCGCTCGCTGGGCTTACATATGTACTTACAGGTACGCTTAATACACTTAATCGCAATGATGCAAAAGCACGATTACAACAACTTGGTGCCAAGGTGTCTGGTAGCGTATCGGCTAAAACAGATGCGTTAGTGGCGGGTGAAAAAGCAGGTTCAAAACTAACAAAAGCACAAGACCTAGGCATAGACATACTAACTGAAGATGAATTAATTGAGTTGCTTATAAAGCATAACGGTTAGGAAAATGACAATGAGCCGATATGGGCCAGAATACTGGGATAAGTACGGAAGTTACCGTACGCCTATTGCATTTCATTTAAGTGTGCTTGTGCTATTACGCAGTTATTTTATTTGGGTTATTGCGGCTTTAAGCCGCAGGCCTGAACTAGATTTAATGTCGTTATTTTTTAAAAATAAAAATGATTTTTTTATCGCAATAACGATTGGAAGTATTGCAATAATACCGACTATTTTATTTTGTTTACGCAGACCACGAGATTCACACAGTGCAAGCAACAGGTTAGCAAGAATATGGCGACATATGCGCTGGCCTCTTATTTTATGTGCAGTTGTTGATTTAACATGGTTAAGTGTTCAAGCAGCGCATAGCCATTATCGATTTTCATCATTTTTAGCAGTACAAATGATGATTGTTTTATGGGTATTATGGTATTTGGTGAAAAGCCGCTATTTAACTGTTTTCTTTAATGATTGGCCTGAGCCGACAGAAAAGGCATCAGAAGAAAAAAAGCGACTTAAAAGGGATTAGTTGTGGACGCCGTAAATAAAAAAATAGCGATAGCTATATCGATAATAGGCTTTGTGCTTATTATTTTAATGATTAGCACTGAGCTTTTAGAGTTTATGTGGTTTAAAGCGTCATTTGGGTTATGGGTATTTGTTTTTTGCTCAAGCGTTTATAGGTTAACGCCTTTATTTAAATCAAGAAACAGGTTAGAGGATTTTATTCAGCGAGACGCCCAACACTTATTACTTTTTAGTTTGATGGGATTTTTTGATAAAAAGCACGGTCCAGATTGGTTAGTTATTGAGAGTATTGAACGTATAACGACAAAGGATGATGAGCTAATAATTTACAGTAATAACGAGCGCCAAATGAGTGTTAGTTTACCTGTAAAAAAAGCAGAGCTAGATAGTTTTATTAAACGAATACTTACCGACTCAGAAAAACAAAATATTACCTTTAGCTGAGGAGATTACCTTTAAAATTGAACGAGTTTTAGTTTTAAACGGTCAACACTCTTTAGCTGATCTCTAGTGTATTAAATAACGTAATAATTGACCGTACTTCTTATAAATTTATTAAGTACGGTTAATCAACTATTCAATGAGGCTATTATGTTGAAGTGGAATGATGTTATTAACTTTGCCACCAACGGCAATCCTACCCCAAGTAAAAAAGTAGTCAAAACTGACGAGCAGTGGCGGATGCAACTATCAGAAGATGAATATTACGTAACACGTAAGAAAGGAACAGAGCGCCCAGATAGCTCGGGTAGTTGTACATTACTCGAACCTGGCAAGTATGTGTGTATTTGCTGTGATAACCTATTGTTTGATGCCGATGAAAAGTTTGATAGTGGCACTGGTTGGCCGTCATTTACGCAACCTGCGACAATTGAAGCGATTGGCTATGTAAGCGATACAAGTCATGGTATGGAGCGCATAGAGGTGGTTTGTAACGTGTGCGATTCGCACTTAGGTCATATTTTTTCAGATGGTCCATTACCAACGGGTTTACGTTATTGCGTTAATGCCGCATCAATGAAAAAGCTCTAATATTTTATTTACTAGCGCTTTGAATATCTAAATTCATTTCTTTTGCTATGTGCAAAATCTTATCTAAACGCTGCGTCTGATCTGCTTGTAATTTAGTTTTATCAAGAAGGGCGTAGCACCTTCTAGCAAGATCCATATTAAATGAGCTGCCAGATTGCTTAGTTGAATCAAATAGGCACTGTAATAAATTAAGTGCGATACTTTGATTACGAGGCATGACTCTAAACGCTTGTGTAAAAGCTTCCAACGCAGTATTTAATTGGCCTTTATTAAATTGACTAACGGCATGGTTATTAAGCTCTTTTGGACCCATTTTAATATCGCGTCGCTCACTTTGTTGCTGCTGAATATAACGCAAGTAAGTTGTGTCGCTAACTGCAGGGTGTCTTTCACAGTGGCTAATTATTTGTGTGAATAAGGTTTGCGCCTTTTGATGAAACCCCAGTTCATGAAATGCTTTTGCTTTATCAAGTGCGCCATCAACCGATCGGATATGAGTATCGTCATCATCAAGTTGTTCAATTAGCTTTTTCGCTTTTTGATGCTCGTCTTTTAAGTAATGAAGTCGTGCATTAAGTACATCAATTTGAGCTTGATTTGCATTATTAGGAAACTGTTTTTTTAAATCATTAATGTACTGATTGGTTTGCCTAGAAATTCGTTGAATTTGATCAGTTTGATCAGTCGTTAACGCAAAGTCGATACCAGCACGTGCTGCATTCAAATAAACATCGGGGTGGTCGTGTATTGAGTGCTTTGCAAAGGTGGCTATATCTTTTTGAGTTAAATAGCTTTTTTCGTAGTCGTGATTAATTAGCGACACATTACTTAACGATTTTTGGCGTGTGATGTTTCGCGGTGCAATGTCTGCTGCTTGACTTAAAAAGCTTTGTGCTAGCTCAAACTGATTTAGCTTTATTTCTAATCTGCCCAACAAATCAAGGGCTACTAAACGAGTTTCTTGGCGCTCTAACATTGTCTTGAGCATTCGCTGCGCCAAAATATGTTCGTTATTCGCTATAAGTGCCTCTACTAAACCTACTTTTGCCCAAGCAAATTTTTGAATATCGAGAACAGACTTAAAAAAGTCTTTTGCATCTTGAGCACGCTTTAAGCGAAGTAGGGCATCGCCTTTTAAGCGAAGTAGGATAGGACTGTAATTATTATTTTTTTTATCCAGAGCGGTATCAATAAATTTAATAGCTTTTGAATCGTTACCATCATCAATTAATGAATACACTGTTTGTAAGTCGTGTTTACGCTTTAAGATTCGTTCAATGCGTGTTTTAAGCTCTTGTACTGTAAAAGGCTTAACTAAAAAGTCATCTGGCTGCAGCTCAAGAACACTATGAACGAGTGAGCCACTTGTTTCTGCTGAGATAAAAATAAAGCCAGTCGAACTTTTTATGAGCTGCTTTACACGTAGCTCTTCATAAAGCTGGTAGCCATCTTGGTGTTTGTTTAAGTTGAATGAGCAAACTATTAGATCAAATTCTTCACTTAAACACTGCTCTTTTGCAGAGTTTGCATGATCAGCAAAGCGCAACTGCCGAAAGCCAAGCCTTTCTAACGATTGTTTCATATAGCTTTGAGCAAGTGGCTGCTCCTCTACTATAAGTATTTTGGCTTTTGAATAGATCTTAGTTGGCATTGGCTTAAGCGTAATTGTATTTAACACAGACTATAATCAACAGTTTAACTCCTTACAAGGGAATTTAAATGATAGCTGTATTTATTAGGTACTTAACTTTGTCTAATACGTTTATCTAACTTCGAAAGTACTGAGCCGAATAGCATAATTAAAAACTAAATAAGTAAAATGGAAACGCTATATTTGATGAGTGCTTTAATATGGTAATTTAGATTTTAATAAAAATATGAAATGTATTTAAGGTAAAAAGAGGAGTTAAACGTATTTAATATGGGAAAAGAGTTATTACTAGAGAAGTTGTCATTTAAAGAGTTGTCTGATGGTATTTATATGTGGTGGGTGATTACTTGGCTTGATACCAGTGACCCTCGCCATTATTTGTAAAGAGTGGGGATGCTCTTTATTAAATGCGATTTATATATTGAGTTTTTATAAAGTTTGTAAATGTGTTTAATATGAGAAGGAAGAGTTATTACTAGAGAAGTTGTTTAATGGTATTTATATGTGGTGGGTGATACTGGACTTGAACCAGTGACCCTCGCCTTGTAAGGGCGATGCTCTCCCAACTGAGCTAATCACCCACATATAATAGGTATGCCTGTTATTTAATTCTTTGCTGTCAATTAACCGCTTGATGTAATTTGGTGGGTGATACTGGACTTGAACCAGTGACCCTCGCCTTGTAAGGGCGATGCTCTCCCAACTGAGCTAATCACCCAAATTACATTTTAATATGCACCATTCTAGGAATGGTGGGTCGTACTGGACTTGAACCAGTGACCCTCGCCTTGTAAGGGCGATGCTCTCCCAACTGAGCTAACGACCCATATTAAATTTTAAAACGCGACTATTAACATAATAATAGGCTTTATATGTGGTGGGTGATACTGGACTTGAACCAGTGACCCTCGCCTTGTAAGGGCGATGCTCTCCCAACTGAGCTAATCACCCACATATAAATTAAAACGCTACTATTGAAATAAATAGTACTGGACTTTAACCAGTGAACCTCGCCGTTACTTGTAAATAGCGGTAATGTTCTCTTTTTTCTAACTGAGCTAACGACCCATTTAGATTTTCTTGTAATATGCACCATTCTAAGAATGGTGGGTCGTACTGGACTTGAACCAGTGACCCTCGCCTTGTAAGGGCGATGCTCTCCCAACTGAGCTAACGACCCATATTACATGCTACTACCTATATAGATAGTACTGGACTTTAACCAGTGAACTTCGCCATCTTTTATAAAAGACGTTGATGCTCTCTTTTCTTGTAACTGAGCTAACGACCCATATTACAATTTTAAAACACGACTATTATATAATAATAGGTTTTATATGTGGTGGGTGATACTGGACTTGAACCAGTGACCCTCGCCTTGTAAGGGCGATGCTCTCCCAACTGAGCTAATCACCCACATATAAATTAAAACGCTACTATTAAAATAAATAGTACTGGACTTTAACCAGTGAACTTTGCCGTTACTTGTAAGTAGCGGTAATGCTCTCTATTTTCTAATTGAGCTTAGGACCCATATAGAATTTAGATGTGAACACTTTAATTAAAAAGTGGTGGGTGATACTGGACTTGAACCAGTGACCCTCGCCTTGTAAGGGCGATGCTCTCCCAACTGAGCTAATCACCCACATCTAAACAACATTGCATTGCTGCGTTGTTGTGGGGCGCTATTATAGATAGAGTTGGAAATGTGTCAACACTTGAATGATAAAAATGTGCTGAATGAAGGTTTTATAAACAATAGGATATGGTTGAAGTCTATTTTATCATCAAATTTGATATTGCAGTTCAATTAAGCACCTAATAAGCTCCTAAAAGTGAGTAGGGAATTATATTTTATTAATCTTAAATTTAGCTTCACGATACTTATTGTTTTTTTACTGGAGTCGTTTTTATGATTATGAGCAAGATGGATTAATATTAGGGCGAGTTATTTAGTGAATAGAGCGGTCCTTTAAAAATGAATTTAATCTAAACTCCCCAAAACAAATGCTATTTTCAGCATTCTAAACTCTATTTTTGTACTTACTTTATTTTTATAAGCCAACCTAGCCAAATCGTAAATACTCATACTTCACTAATAGCCTTCGGATTAAGACTAAATAGATCACATATAACTAGGGCGTGTTGACCTTAGTGGATTGAACCCAAAGGGCAGCGCATGTTTGGACTTTATGCGGCGTTATCGCCTATTCATGGGTAATAACCAAACTACATAGGCTCTGCCTTGCCTAAAAACCAAACATACTGCTGCAAATTCACCCACCAAAGATCAACACGCCCTAAAGTTTTGTACATAGCATTACGAAGCTACAATGCTCTTTAAAAAATGTTCTTCAAACAATAATCGAGTTTTTTAGTACGAGTGACGCTGGTTAATAAGCAAGTAAAGGCTGCGGGTACTCTCAAATCCACATTTAAGTTTTGGTTATTATAAGCAATTGTAACTTTTAAAAGATTAAGGCGATTGGCGGGGCCTTAATTGGTAGTTTTTAGATAAGTTCAATTTGCATATAAATGTATACCTTTGCTTTGATGCAATTTTGTTGCATTAAATAGGGGAGTAGGGTGTTGTTAAGTATTCGCTGCGATATAGTGATGTTATTATAAGCAGTAGGGCTAGAATCTTATTCAAATTGTATTTTTTAGCACGCTTGATAGCCAGTTTGTTGAAAATTAAACCATTTAAATAAAGCTAGGTAAAAAACTGTTGACTTTATTTTGGGTGGTGCATAGAATGCGCCCCGCACTAAGCGATACACGATGTGTTTATCACGGCGGGTATTGATTAAGTTGGGGCCATAGCTCAGCTGGGAGAGCGCTTCGCTGGCAGTGAAGAGGTCTGCGGTTCGATCCCGCATGGCTCCACCAAAAATTAGTGTTTTGTCCTAGGGTAGCAGTTTTCTGTGTCCCCATCGTCTAGAGGCCTAGGACACCGCCCTTTCACGGCGGTAACAGGGGTTCGAATCCCCTTGGGGACGCCACTTAACTTTTATTAGTTAAAGGCGGTTTTACCGAGAAAATAGCGTCACAATTAAAGCTCGAGTCTTTACTTGTATTAAACGCAATTACCTTAAAGCTCATGATGTGAGTTAAACTTATCAACTGTCCTAGTGACACATTTATGTGTCCCCATCGTCTAGAGGCCTAGGACACCGC